>CANMDT010000130.1 GCA_947496715.1 Myxococcales bacterium | reverse complement strand
GCTGGTGGGGGTGGCGTGGGCGTGGCGAATGCGGTGGTGCCGCGGGCCGCGCTGCTCGAGACCGGGCTGGCCTGGGCGGAGCGGATCGCGCTCGGTGCGCCGCTGGCCATCATCGCGGCCAAGCGGGCGATCGATGAGGGCGCCGCGCTGCCGCTCGCCGAGGGGCTGGCGGTGGAGCGGATCTGCTATACGCCGCTGGTCGAGACGACCGACCGTGTGGAGGCGCTGACCGCCTTCCGCGAGAAGCGGCCGCCACGGTTCGAGGGACGATGAAGCTTCTCCGCTGTATTGCTGCAGCCCTTGTTGCTGCCACGCTTTCGCTGCCCGTCGCGGCGGGCGAACTGCCGCCTGTGCCGCAGCTCGAGCGTGCCGCGTTTGCGGTGGAGAAGGGCGGCGACTGGTCGCTCTGGGCTACGGGCGCGGAGCCTGCAGGCTGGCCGAAGCTGGAAGGCTTTGTGGCGCCGACGGGTAGGGCGAAGGCGGAGCTTCGTGCAGGCGATCTGCAGGGCTGGCTGCCGGTGCAGCTCCCGCTGGATGGTCGCACCGAGGCGATGCAGACGATGGGCGCGGCCAAGCTGGCGCGCGAGCAGCACGTTCGAGCGCGGGCCGGCATGGGCGCGGGCACGCTGCTGCTCGATGCGCCGGGGCGCTCGCCGGCGGTCGGTCAACGCGCCACCCTCTATCTCACCCGGACCTTCGAACTGGCCGACCCCGCCTCGGTGGTCTCGCTGCAGTCGGAGCTAGAGTTTGCTGCGGGCGCGATCGTCTATCTGAACGGCGTGGAGATCATCCGCCAGCAGGTGCTGCCGGGCGCAGAGGCCGCCAGCTTTTCGGCAGCGGTCCCCACCATGCCGACCTTTGTGAAGGCCACCTCCATGGAGCGGTGGCAGCGCACCTCGCTCGCCATTTCGCCAACGATGCTTCGGGCCGGCACCAATCGGATCACCGTGGCCCTCCATCGCCACCCCGACGGCGGCCACCGGGCCTTCTGGTTCGACATGGACCTGCGGCTCCACACGCGGGCCGGCTTCATCAAGACCCCCTACCTGCAGGGCGGCGACCGCGACTGGGTGACCGTCTCGTGGGAGACCAACGTGGCCGGCTTCGGCATCGTGCGCTGGGGGCTCGCGTCCGACAGGCTCGACCGGGTGGTTGCGGCGCCGCAGGTGGCCGGCGCTCACCACGAGATGACCCTGACCGACCTGCCTCCCAACAGCACCATCTACTACCGGGCCGAGACCGACCCCGTGAAGGGCAGTACGGCTCGCGTGGATGCGCCGGTCCGCAGCTTCCGCAGCCAGCCGCTCAAGGGCGAGACCTATCGCTTCATGGCCTACGGTGACGTGCGCACCAACGCCGACATCCATGCCGCGCTCACCCGCCGCATGTGGGACGACGCGCTCGCCGCCGACGCCCGCTTCGTGGTCAACACGGGCGACCTGACCGACCTCGGCGCCCCCTGGGATGGCTGGCAGCGCGAGTTCTTCGAGCCGGCGCTCCCCATCATGAGCCGGCTCCCCTTCTTTGCCTCGCTGGGCAACCACGAGGGCAACCACGAGTCCTACTACCACTACATGGCGCTGCCGGGGAACGAGGCCTGGTACACCTTCGAGCGGGGCGATGCCGCCTTCTTCGCCATCAACAGCAGCGGCGACTTCGAAGAGGGTTCGGCCCAGTGGCGCTGGCTCGACGGGGCGCTGGGCGCCTCGAAGGCAAAGTGGAAGCTGGTCTTCTTCCACCACCCGCCCTTCGCCTGCACGCCGGAGCGAAAGCCGGGCGACCTGCGGGTGCAGACCCATCTCAATCCGCTCTTCGAAAAGCACCGGGTCGACCTTGTGCTGCTCGGCCACGACCACCTCTACGGCCGGAGCCGCGATATGAACGGTGTGCGCTACGTCATCACAGGTGGCGGCGGCGCGCCGACCTACCCGGCAGAGTCTGACGCCATCAACGAGGTCTGCATCAGTGCCCACCATTATCTGGTAGTCGAGGTTGCACCCGACCATCTGTCGTGGACAGCCACCGACATCGATGGCAAACAGCTTGACGCATTTTCCCTCACCAAGCCCCCCGCCGCGAGCAGCCCCCCATGATCGGAAGAAGCCCCTTCGGGCAAGGCGGGGTCGACCCGGATGCAGAGACGCCCGTCCCGACCGAAGAGCTAGGCCAGCCTGTGTCGGTTGCCTCCTACGTGCTCTCGGGCAGCTACCCCTCGATTTCCGAGGCGAACGCGCCCGTGGTGGCCGAGTTCTCGGTGAACCAGATTGTGCCGCGGGTGGAGCCGACGACGCGTGCCTTCATCAGCACCGAGATCTTCATCCGGCTCGAGCAGACGATCTACGGTCCGCTGTCGCGGGAGCGGCTCGCGGAGCTGCTGGCGTCAGGTCGGCTGACCGGGTTTGAGCAGGCCTCGAGCAACCTCCGCACCTGGACGCCGCTCATCTACCATCCCCGGATGGTGCTGGCGGAGGATGTGGATCCGGAGACGACCCACAGCATGCTGCAGCGGGAGTCGGACCTGCCGAAGGAGTCGGCGGTGCAGCGGCGCATCGACCTTGCGCAGTATGGGGAGCAGGCGACCCTCTCCAACGAGGTTGTGCCGGAGGAGCCGGTGCTGTCGACGCCGCTGGCAAAGATGCTCATCCGTCCGCGGAAGCGCTCCTCGGCGACCCATGATGTCGAGCCTCTGCCGTCGCTCGACCTGCCGGTGTTCGGAGATCTGGCCCACGAGTCGCTCGAGTCGCTTGCGCAACGGGCTGCGGCGCCGGGCGCGGGCACGATGATGATGCCTGCGATTGTTGCGCGGGCGGAAGTTCCGGAGCCATCGGCGCCGAGGCTGCAGGCGCTGGCAGAGGATCCGCGCGCGATGAGCGGCAATGAGCGTCCGACGGTTCGGATGCCGGCGACGGACGGGACGGAGGCGGATGTGCTTCTGGAGCCAATCGAGGAGCCGGTCGAGGAGCCGGTCGAGGAGCCGGTCGAGGAGCCGGCGGCCTCTGCATCGGTGGCGCAGGGTGGCGGCGCGCTGTTTGCCGTCGCGCTCGCGCTGGCCGTGGTGGCCACGGCCGCGGCGGTCTATCTCTACCTCCGCGTGGCGACGCTGGAGCGCGAAATCCGGCTGCTGCGGGAGAATGTTCCGACGCAACCGCGCTAGTGGGCGGCCTCGCACAGGGCGCAGATTCCTTGCCTCCGACGGGCAAATCGGGCTAAACTTTCCTACGGTTGCAAACCTTTATCCTCAATTTTGAAGGAAGTCTCACCATGCGTGAATCCATGCTTCGAGTCTCTGGCCTTGGTCTGCTCATTGCGGCCGTCACGATTCTTACTGCCTGCGGCGACGATCCTGTGAAGGAGAGCTGCGGCGATGGCACGCTGAGCGCCAATGAGCGCTGCGACGATGGCAACACCGACAATGGCGATGGCTGCTCCAGCAGCTGCGAAGTGGAGACCGCGCCGGAAGACTGCGCGGCCACGGGCGACGAAGATGGCGACGGCAACGCCGACTGCGCCGACAGCGACTGTGCGGCCGAACCGGCCTGTGCTGCGACCCCTGAGGATTGCGCTGCGACCGGCGACGAAGATGGCGACGGCAGCGCCGACTGCGCCGACAGCGACTGTGCGGCCGCGCCGGCCTGCGCGGCGACGCCGGAAGACTGCGCGGCGGTTGGCGACGAAGATGGCGACGGCGATGCCGACTGCGCCGACAGCGACTGCGCGACGGTCGACGGCTGCTTCGAGGTCTGCGACGATGGCGTAGACAACAACGGCGACGACACGGTGGACTGTCTCGACCCGACCTGCGCTGACGCGGTGGTCTGTGAGAGCTTCTGCGGCGACGGCGTGGTGGATGCGGGCGAGGGTTGCGACGATGGCGCGGCGAACTCCGACATCGATGCCGATGCCTGCCGCAACAACTGCCAGCCTGCCTTCTGCGGCGACGGTGTCTTCGATGCTGGCGAGGCCTGCGACAGCGGCGCCGCCAACTCCGACACGGAGGCCGACGCCTGCCGTACCTCCTGCGCGCTTGCCGCCTGCGGCGACGGCGCCGTGGACTTCGGCGAGGAGTGTGATGGCGGCGCCAACGCGAGCGACACGGCGGCTGATGCCTGCCGCACCAGCTGCAAGCTCCCGGTCTGCGGCGATGGCGCTGTGGACACGGGCGAGGGCTGCGACAACGGCGCTGATAACAGCGCCACGACGGTCGACGGCTGCCGCACCACCTGCGCCCTGGCCTCCTGCGGCGACGGCGTGATCGATGCGGGCGAGGCCTGCGACAACGGCGCCGCCAACAGCGACACGGCGCCTGGTGCCTGCCGCACCCGCTGCCTGATCGCCTCCTGCGGCGACGGTACCGTGGACGCGGGCGAGAGCTGCGATAACGGCGCTGCGAACAGCGACAGTGCCGCCAACGCCTGCCGCACCACCTGCACCGCGGCGACCTGCGGCGATGGCGTGGTCGATGCGGGCGAGAGCTGCGATGCCGCCGCCGCGAACAGCGACAGTGCCGCCAACGCCTGCCGCACCTCCTGCGCTCTTCCGAGCTGCGGCGACGGCACGCTCGACGCGGGCGAGGCCTGCGACGCCGGTGCGCGGAACGGCGATGGCGGAACCAACCCCTGCCGCTCCACCTGCCTGCTGCCCGGCTGCGGCGACGGCATCGTCGACGCGGGCGAGGCCTGCGACAACGGCCGCGCCAACTCCGATAGCGATGCCGACGCCTGCCGCACCTCCTGCACCGCGGCGACCTGCGGCGACGGCATCCAGGACAGCGGCGAGGCCTGCGACAGCGGCGCCGACAACTCCGATTCGGAGGCCGACGCCTGCCGCACCAGCTGCAGCATCGCCTCGTGCGGCGACGGCACCGTCGATGCCTTCGAGAGCTGCGACAACGGCGCCGCCAACTCCGACACGGCCGCCAACGGCTGTCGCACCACCTGCGCGCCCGCCTCCTGCGGCGACGGTGTGGTGGACAGCGGCGAGGCCTGTGATGCAGGTGCCGCCAACTCCGACACGGCCGCCGACGGCTGCCGCACGACCTGCGATACCGCCGCCTGCGGCGACGGCGTCATCGACGCGGGCGAGCAGTGCGACAACGGCGCCGCCAACGGCAGCACCAGCGTCTGCGCGGCTACCTGCTCCATCAACCATGCGCTCGCCTGTGGCGACTCCGACCTCCGCGACCCCTCGCTCACCGACCCGCCGGTAGGAACCCGCTTCCTCGTGCAGGGCAACCTGAGCGGCGCCGGCGACGACTTCGCGGGCGGCTGCGGCGCCAACCCGGGCGTCGAAGAGGTTGTGGTCTTCGTCGCGCCCACGACGGGCGACTATGTTGCAAGCACCGCCTTCCTGGGCACCATCGCCGACACCAGCGTCCGCGTCCTCACGGACTGCGGTAGCATCGACTCCGAGATTGCCTGCGGCGCCGACGGCGCGACCGCCGATGATGTACGCGGCGAGACCACCTTCAGCGCCATTGCCGGCCGCGCCTACTACATCCTTGTAGAGGCCGAAATCGGCACCCAGGCCCCCTACCTGCTCGAGGTTGCGCCCGTTGTCGCCGCCACGGCGCCCCTCATTGCCACGGGCAGCGCACGCTACCTCAGCGCCACCAACATCCAGGTCGCCCTCACCGGAAGCGACGCCGAGCAGGATGTGGCCAGCATCGAGGTCTACGAGATCGTGACGACGGCGGGCGAGGGCAGCGGCTCCGGCGCCATCCCGCCCACCAGCGAGCGGAACCTCATCGGCACCTTCCCGCGCAACAACCTCTCCTACAGCGGCACGAACGGCTTCTCGGCGAACGTAGAGCTCACCGCCGCGCTCGGCAGCACCGTCACCGGCCTGGAGGTCGTCGCCATCGATCGGGCTGGCAACGAGAGCGCGCCCTTCGCCATCGCGGCGCCCCTCTACACCGCGCCCACGGCCGTTGCCTCGGGCGCCACCTGCGACCCGACCCAGCAGCTCACTGTCTGCACGGCGCCCCAGGCCTGCACCCGGCAGTCGAACGCTACCTATATCTGCGCTGCAGCCAGGGCCCCGACTCTCGCCCCCCCCGCCACCGTCACCCGCGTCGACCTGACCACGGCGACCGTCCGCCTCACCGGCTTCGACACCAACGCCGACGTGACCCGCTTCCGCGCCGAGTTCTACACCGCAACCAATGGCCGCCTCGGCCAGATCGAGGGCAATCTCTCGGCCACGCTCCTCGGCCAGGCCAACTACGATGTCACCTTCCCGCTCACGGGCGTGAACAACTTCCCGACCGCGACCCAGATCCGCTTTGTCGCGATCGACCAGCGCGGCCTCGTCTCCAACCAACTCGCCGCGGCGCTTGCCGGCTTCGCCGACCGCACCGCGGGGCAGCTCTGCGACCCCTCGGGCATCGCGAACCGCTGCGCGTCGGGCCTCTCCTGTCTTCCGCGTCAGGATGGCGGCACAGCCTGCGCCGCCCCCTCGGCCCCCGTCCTGACCGGCTTCTCGGCCTCCATCTCCGAGCCCGGTCTGGCCGTCTTCGGCCCGGTCAGCGGCTTCGATGCCGATGGCGGCCTGACCAACCTCGCGGTGACCTGGAGCTTCGGTGGCGACGAGACCTTCAGCGAGGACTACCCGCTCTCCGGCTCCACCTTCCGTCAGTCCGGAACCTATGCGTTCGAAGGTCGGGCCCCCGTGTCGGTCATCTTCACGGTCTCGGACAGCAGCGGCAACGAGACCTCCTCGCCCTCCATCGCCGTTGCGCAGCCCGGCGACCCGGGTGCCTCCTGCGACCGCGTCGGCACCGCCTGCCTCGTCAACGACTACGCCTGCGGCCTCGGCCAGTACTGCGAGCCCACCGCTGCGCCCGTGCTCAGCGCCTTCTCCTTCGTCCGCACCAACCTTAACAACGGCTCCGCCGAGCTCACGGGCAGCGACGACAACGGCGACATCGCCCAGGTGCAGATCGATGCGCTCGATGAGACCGGCGGCCCCATCGTCGGCCTCGGCTGGCTCCTCGACCTCTCGGAGATGAGCGACGACACCCTCTCGGAGATCGTCGACGTCGTCGGCATCGAGACCCTCCGCAACGGCACCACCATCTCGGCGAGGCTCATCGACCGCACCGGCCTGGAGAGCAACACCATCACCATCCCGCTGCCCGGCATCGTCGGCGTGGACGGCGACTGCTCCGACCCGGCTGCCGCCATCTGCGACGCCGGCCTGGAGTGCAGCGAAGGCCTCTGCATCGAGGTCGACCCCTTCATCAGCTCGCTGACGGTCAGCCGCAGCGATTCGACCACCTTCACCTTCGGCCTGACCGGCGGCGACCCGAACGGCGATGCAACCAGCTTCGCCTACACCGTGTTTGGCCCCACGGGCGCCACCATCGCATCGGGCGAGACCGCTTCGCCCGATGACCACGCCGACCTCGGAGGCTCCTTCGATGTTGCAGTGACCCTCACGCTCGCCGGTATCCCGAACGGCTCGACCGTCGCTATCAGCGTCGCCGACGCCGCTGGCCACACGAGCGCCGACGTTACCGATGCGCTGCCGCTGCTGGTCGCCTTCGGCGGCGACTGCGCTGACGACGCGACCATCGACGCCTGCCAGACGGGCACGAGCTGCGTGGCCGGCCTCTGCCTCAGCGACGACCCGAACTTCTTCAGCATCAGCGCCAACCGCAGCTCGCTCGACGCCGCCTCGGTTACCTTCACCGTCGGCGACGCCCTGCTCAACATCGACACCATCGTCTTCACCGTCCTCGACGGCGCGGGCGAGACGCTCGGCGAGCTCGACAGAGACACGGTGCTCCAAGAGACGGCCGTCGCGACCTTCTTCAAGGAGCTCACCGGCCTCTCGGCCTACCCGACGGCCGCCGCCATCGCGGTCGAGCTCAAGGACAGCAACGCCAACAGCACGAGCGACAGCGCCGCCATCCCGTCGGAACTGGCGCTGGGCGCCACCTGCCGCACCACGCTCGACCTCTGCGGCGGCGGAAACTTCTGCGCTACCGTCACGGGCGCGCCTGTCTGCAGCTCGCACGCTCCCGCCGTCACGACGCTCACCGTCGAGACCGCAACCGACCTCCGCAGCTTCACGCTCACGGTCGCAGGCTTCGACGCCGACGCCGACATCACGCAGCTCGACGTGACCTACTCGCTCGACGGCGAGAGCGCCTCGACCTCGACCTACACGGTGCTGGCTGGCGACTTCAGCCAGGCTGCCGACGGCACCGCCACCTTCTCCACGGTGGTTCGCTGGGATCGCGCTTCGCTGTCGGCCTTCAACCTCGTCAGCGTCACCTTCACCGACGCCTCGACGCTCACCGGTAACCGCGACCTCGCGATTGCCGAGGTGACCCCGCTGCTGCCCTCCTCGGATTGCGACCTCGCCGGACGGGCCTGCGCCGCCGGCCTCTACTGCGACGGCGAGACCGGCGTCTGCACCTACGACAGCGCCGCTCCCTGTGGCGACGGCGTGGATGTTGCGCCGTTGGAGACCGGCACGGAGATCGCCGCGGGTGTCTTCCAGTTCGACGGGCTCGTAACGCCCGCCGGCGCCATCACGGGCCTCGGCGACTGCGGTTCGGACGGCGACGAGACGGCCATCCTCTTTGCGGTTGGCTCCGGCGACTGGGATGTCCTGGTCGAGTCTTCCGACGCCTTCCACCTCTCGGTGGTTGAGGGCTACTGTGCCCTCGAAACCCCCTCCGTCTGCGAGGCGACCGTTGACGGTCAGGTCTCGACCTTCATCTCGACCTCTGCCGAGACGGCCAAGTATCTCCTCATCGAGTCGGCTGTGCCCGGCGCGACGGCGACCGTCAGCGTCACCGCGGTCCTCCTCTTCTAGGCTTTCGCTGCTGCGTCACGCCGCCGATGACACGGCGGCGTTGACCGCTCTGCCTCCGCTCCGTTACCTTGCGCTTTCACCCAAAGAAGCCGCAGTCGGAGCCGTGACCGCATGAAGCAGATCGCCAGAGCCAGCATCTCCCTCTTTGCATTGCTCCTCGTCGCCGGGTGCACGGCGGCCTCGAGCGGAACAGACGACCGGAGCGGTGGGTCGC
>CANMDT010000129.1 GCA_947496715.1 Myxococcales bacterium | reverse complement strand
AACTCTCCTCGACCTCGGCCAGCTCGACGAGCCGGTCGTGCTTGGCAGCCGTCGTTTCGGCACCTTCCGCGATGACCTCGAGCACGCCTGCAAGCCGCGCACCGTCGCGCTCCTTGCGGTAGATCGGCCCAAGAATCAGCGCAGCCTCTACGGCTGACTCGCCGCTCTCCATCAGCTGGACCAACGCGTCGCGCGTCGCGGCGTGTTCGCTCGTCTCACCAAGGATGGCGCCATAGATGGCGAGCGCGCCCGGCAGGTCGCCCTGCTCCTTCTCCAACAACCGGCCCAGCCGGTAGCGGGTGTTGCGCGAGGCCTCGCCGCCCTCCACAAGGGTCGCCTCGAGCTCCAGGATGCGCTGCAGTTCGAACCAGTTCTCGGTCACCGCATAGAGACGGTCGAGCGCCTCCACGGCACCAAGATCGCCAGCATCGGCGGCCAGCGCGCGGCCAAAGGCCTCAATGGCCCGCTCCTTGTCGTCGAGCTCCTTCTCGAAGACCGCACCAAGCGTGAACAGGATCTCCCGACGAGCGCGGAGGTCGGTCACAAACTCGAGCTTGCGGCCGTAGTTCTCAACCAGCTCTTCCCACCGCTCAGCACGGGTGAAGAGGCGCTCGAGCGCCTCGACCGCATCGCGGTCGAGCGGGTCCATTTCGAGGACGCTCAGGAAGGTGTCGATCGACTTCGCCGGAAGCTCAAGGCTGTCTTCGTACAGCGCAGCAGACTGCAGCAGCAGTCCCCGACGGACCGACGGCTCCGACATGCTCGACGGCAGCTCGGCGCGGCGCAGGAGCACGCCAACGAGACCCTCCCATGCGCGGGTCTGGTTGTAGAGCCGCTCGAGCGCCAGCAGCGCCTCTTCGTTCTGATCGTCACGCTCCAGAATCTCGTTCCAGAGGGCCACAGCGCCGGCAACATCCGACAGCGACACTTCGCTCAGACGCGCCGCCCGCGCGAGCATGTTCGTGCCCAGAAGTTCATCGCTCTCGTCGCGCGAAAGCGAGACAAGCACGCTCACGAAGTCGGCCATCTTGCCAGCAGAGCCGGCCAGCGTCTCGGCCGTCCCGACAACCTCTCCGTCATTCAGGAACTCGCCGAGGTGGGCACGGGCGACGCCGTAGGCCACATCGGTCCGCTCGAGCTGCGATGCATGCAGCTGGGTAAGGAGCAGCACATGGCCGCGACGCTCATCCGGGGTCGCCGCAATCCTCAGGCGAGCCTCCACAACCGTGACAACCTTCTCCCAGCTCTTCTCCTTCTCGAGGAGTGGCTGGAGGAGGTCCGACGCAGCCTGCGCATAGTCGTCATCCGACAGCAACGCCCAGACGGCGCTGCGCGCCACCGCATGACCCGGCTCTGCGTTCAGCACCTCGGCCCAGAGCGACAGACCCTGCGCGATGTCGCCAATCTGCTCAATCTGGAGCGCAGCGAGACGCGCCACAAGCGCCGTCTGCTCGGCCCCGGTCGCCAGCGCAATCCGCTGCTCGAGAACGGCGGCCTGCTGCGCATGGTCGCCCGTCTGACCGAAGAGCCGGTCGAGGTTCAACAGGGCATCACGATCGCCCGACTGCTCATCGGCCAGCCGCTGCCAGACCTCAATCGCACGCTCAGCGGCGTCGAGCATCTCCTCCCACAGACCCGCCGCGCGGACCAGCAGACCCTTACGCTGCGCGCCGTCGGTGTGCAGTCCAAGACGGAGTTCGATAACCTCGAGGTTCGCCTCCCAGTCCTTCAGCCGGACCAGCAGCGCCTCGAGCTGAACCATCGTCGACTCGCGACGACCGTCCACATCAAGCACCCGACGAAGCAGACGCACTGCCTCCTCATGCTGCCCCAGCGTCTTGTCGCAAATCTGCGCGGCGCGCTCAAACAGCTCCACTGCCCGCTCGGCGTCCGCACCCGCCAGACCCTCGTCGTCCACAACGGACTCGAGCAGCCCGACATACTGCTTCCAGAGCTCCTTGGCCTTCGCCAGGGTCTCCAGCCGCGTCTGCGCCAGCGTCGAACGGGGCTCGGCACGAAGCAGCGCCTCATAGGACTTCCAGGCGCCTGCAGCGTCGTTCAGACGCTCCAACTGAAGCTGGCCAATGCGCTCAAGCAGCTGCTTGCGGGTCGACAGCGACTCCGCGGCATCAAGCTGAATCTCGAGCACACCGACCAGCAACTTCCAGCTGCTCTCCGAGATGTAGATGGGCTCGAGCAGGAGCGCAGCCTGCGCACGCTGACCATCGAACTCCACCAGCCGCTCCAGCAGCCCCTTCACCTTCGGGTGCTTCGGGGCGTCGGTCGCGAGACCGGCGACAACCTCCATCGCCGACGCGGAGTCTTCCAAAAGGTCGAGATAGACCGCAGCCAACTCAAGGCGCAGGTCTACCGAGGCAGCGCCCGACGACAGGCCGACGAGATCGCTGAGCACCGTCGCCAGCTCCAAACCATCATTTGAGCCGCGGTAAAGCCGGCGCAGCGCCTGCAGCGCAGGAAGGTCGGTCGGGACTGCCTCGCGCAGCGCACGGTAGGCATCGATCGCAGCAGCCTCGTCCTTGCGCTGCTCGTCCTGCAGCGACGCAATCCGTCGCAACAGCACGACGCGGGTCTCTCCCTGAGCAAGCGCAGCCTTGTCTTCGAGCACGCTGAGCAGGTCGTCCCAACGGGCGAGCCGGGTGAGCAGCACCTCCTGCCGCTCCAACGCATCGGCCTGTTCGGGCCAAGACGCCAACACCTCCTCGTAGACCGTCAACGCCGCAGGGGCGTCCGACAGGCTGAGGTCGAGCAGTTTGGCCCGCCGCATCGCCACCGACAGCCAGGCCTCGCTGCGCGTGTCGTAGAGGTTGCCGAGCGCCTTTCCGTAGACCTCGGCCAGCGACCGATCGTTGCGGCTCGCCTTCGAGGAGGCGTCCAAATCGTCGAGCACCGACACCACGAGTTCGCCCGTGACGACAGCGCGCGAAAGCCAGCTGTAGGCCTTCGCTGCATCATTCATCTTCCGCGCGATTAGGCCAAGCTTGATCAGGAGGTCGCGCTGTGCCGTCTCATCGGTGGCGTGGCGCAGGAGCACTTCGCTCACACGGGCCAGGCCCGGCTGATCGCCGCGGCCCTCGTAGATCGGGGCCAGCAGTTCAGCGGCACGCTCATTGGCGTTGTCGACCGTCAGCACCCGCTCGAGCGCCTTGGAACCGCGATCCACCTGGTTCAGCCGCTCGGAGAGGACCTCCCACAGCTTGAACGAGAGCTCCACCTTAACCTCAGCCTGCTTGACCGTGCCAACAAGCCCTTCCAACTGGCGGGCATACTCCGACCAGTTCTCGTCGCGGGCATAAAGCAGCTCGAGCCGCTCCCACTGCTGAAGTTCAATGGCGCCCTTGCGGATGGCCTCCCGCGCACGCGCGTTCGTCGGCTCGACCTCAAGCAGCTCCTCGTAGACCTCGAGCGCACGCTCGGTCTGCCCGAGACGATCGCCCAGAAGCTGCGCCAGCTTGAGCAGCGCGAGGGCCTTCGGGGCCGCTTCAAACGTCGCCGCAGCCTTCCGCTCCACAATCTCGGCCAGGCGAGCGAAGTTCTTCTCTCGCTCGTAGCCCTGCTCCAGCGCCGACAGCGCCTGGAGATCGTTCGCGTCACAGTCGAGCACCTCGCCCCAGAGCGCAACCGCCAGCTCCGGCTTCCGCGCCTTGGTCGCGGCCACATCGGCTGCGTCGCGCAGGTACTTGATGCGCTCGTCGTTCCCGAAGGCCCGTTCTGCGAGCATCCGCTTGATGGCAATCAGCTTCTCCCACTCACGACGCTTGTCATAGAGGTCTTCAAGGGAGGCAATCGCGCCCTCGTCCGACTCGTCCAACTCGCGGATCTGCTCAAACAGCTTGATCGCCTCAGCCTGGTTCGAGAACCGGACTAGGTAGAGCTGCGCAAGCTCCCGCATCGCCGCGATCCGGTCGCTGTCGCTATCCAGCGCAGCAATCCGCTTGCGCCGCACGTCGATGAGATCAGGCCAGCGGCCCAGCGACTCCAGCCGGCTGCCGAGCTCGTCGAGCAGTCCCAAATCTGTCGGGTGAAGCTGCGCGAGCGACTGATAGGTCGTCACGACCAGCATGTCCTGCTTGAGCTCGTCGCGGTAGATGCGCAGCAGCTCTCGCAGCATCGAGCCCCGCCACGACGACTCGCGCTGGGCCTCGTCTGCATGCTGCTTCAGCAGCTCTGCGAGCGGCTGCCACTTCTCGCTGCGACGGTAGACCGCCTTTGCAAGCTCGCGCGCGCTCGCGTCCGCCTTGTTGGCCTTGAGGACACGGCGAAGCGAGTCGGCGACTTTGTCTTCGGCATGAAAGCCCAGCGCCAGGTAGGCGAGTTCGCGGTAGGACTCCGCCTCTGCGGCCGCGCCAAACCCCGCAAGTCGCTCCATGAAGGTGGTCTGCGCCTTGCGCCAGTTGCCCTTCACCACCGCATCGATGACCTCAGCGTCACGCTGCGCCGCGGCACCCGCGCGACCGGCAATCTCTGCCGCACCAGCGCGGTCTCCAAGCGCGTTGAAGCGCGCCACATAGAGGGCTCCGGCCCAGCCGCCGTCGGGCTCCGAACCGTCGGCATCGGCGAGCTGCATCTCGAGCTCGCCCCAGACATTCCGACGGCAGTAGAGTGCTGCCAGAAGCTGCCGCGCGAGACCGAACTTGTCGTCCGACAGGCCGAGCAGGTCCCACGCCTCTCGCGCCAGAGCATCGTCGCTCGCGCCATCGCGCGCCAGAAGGTCAACGATGCGCGCACCAAGCCGCGTCGCACCCTCGGCGCTGCCGTAGGCAATCTCGCGCAGGTCGTCGATGTAGGCGTTGATGCCATCCCAACCGAGCGGGAAGAAACGGGCCGCGTCGAGCGGTCCGGCAGCGGATGCAGGGGTGCCGAACGAAGGCGCTGCCGCAACAGGAGCCACAACCGGAGCCGCCGCAATAGGAGCCACGACCGGAGCCGCTGCTACGGGAGCCGTTGCCACAGCTGCCACCACCGGCTTCGGCGCGGGCGCAACCAGCGATGGCGCAATGGGAGCCGCCGCAACAGGTGCTGCCTCGGGCGAGGGCAGCGCGGTCAGCACCGCGGTAGCCGCGACCGCCACATCCGTCGGCAACTTGGCCGACAGCATGAGCGCAGCCGCGCAGTTCGCATCGATTGCCAGTGACTCCGCAACCTTCACGCGCGCAACGGACGGGTTGCCGAGATGGGCAAACTGAATCTCCGCAACCTCGGCGATCAAGGCAGCTTTTGCAGCCGCAGAACTTGCGAGCTTCGCCTCAGCGCCGAGGAAGGTAACGACCTTCTCCCAGTTCCCGGCGGCAGCAAACAGAAGCCGGCCGCGGCGGAAGGCCTCCGCGTGCGTGGGGTCGAGTTCCGCCGCCCGCTTGAAGGCCGCGATCGCAGACTTGTGATCCTGCTTGCGTGTCTCGAAAACAACGCCCTGCGCAACGACAAGCCGACTTTTGGCGCTTGCCGACGCGACAGCTGCCTCCGCATCCTCGAGCGCGCCCAAGACGACATCCCAGTCGTCCGAACTCTCCACGCTCGCAACCACGGCCGCCGCAAAGGCCGCGGCATCGGACGACCGCGTCAGCGCCTCGTTAAGAAGCGCGTCTGCCGTCGCAGAATCATCCAACCCCAGCCGCGCGATGTATCCAGACCGCGCGAGCAGGCGTGAAGAGGCCGCACCGTCTGAGAGGCGCCGCGCGTGAACAGGAACCTCACGGACCACCGTCTCCCAGTCGCCCTCGCTGCTCCAAGCCAGATCCAGTTCATCTATCAGTTCCACCTGCTGAGGACGGGCGGCGAGGTCGGCGAGCAACTTGGCAATCTGGTTCGACATCATCTTCACTTGGGCGAGGAAACAGGGTCTGCAGACCCCAGTCTCATACTTTTTGAAATCGGATAACGCAGCCTCGCGGTGCGTCAGTTCGGCTTGAGCAGCTCAAGCCGTGCAATGCGGTCGCGAATCGCCGCGCAGCGCGCGGCATCCGTGGCAACCTTACAAGTCATCTGCGCCCGGGTCAGCGCGGCGACTGCGGAGCGGAGAGCCTCCTGATCACCCGTCGCATCAAACCGACGACCGTAGGCAACACCCAGATTGTAAGGGGTGCTAGGGCTCGTATCGCCCGCCTCAAACCCCTTGTTCAGCAGGTCGATTGCCCGGTCGGTGTCACCCGACGAGAGCGCCGCATAACCGGCGGCAGCCATCAGCGCGGGCGAACTGCTGTTGTTCGCAAGCCCGTTGTCGAACACCGCTTGCGAGTCAGCGAACCGGCCGTATCGCGCGTACAAAGATCCCAGCGATACGTAGGCAGGAGCCAGGTAACCGTCTGCTACAATCGCCGCGTTGTAACGCGACGCCGCCTCGAGCGGCTTGTCTGCCGCCTCCAGCAGCTGCCCCAGATGCAGGAGAGAGAGAGCGTGGCCTGCGTTGATCTTCAGCGCCTCGCCAAACGCCGCCTCGGCCTGCGCCGACTTGCCGAGATCCTGAAGCGCCACACCCAAGTAGTAGTGAGCAGAAACATCGGTCGGCAGCAGTTTCGTGGCGCGCTCGAGCGAACCCACAGCCTCCGATGGGTTGCGATAGTGCTGCAGCTGCAACACGCCACGGTTGAGATGCGCCTCACCACACTCGGGGCAGATGTTTGCTGCTTCGCTGAACAGCTTCTCTGCCTCGAACTCACCGTTCTCAGCGGCAAAGGCGAGCCCCTTCTCCACCAACTGCAGGGCCTCGGCACGCTTCGCATCGCACCCGCCAAAAAAAGGAGCGGCCAGACAGACCAGAAGCAAACACCAACCAAACTGCATGGAGCGCTCTCCCGAAGAAGCCTGCACCGACGAGCGCGGCACATTCGAACACAACGCGCACTCTACCCGCTGCCAAACCATCGGCAAGCGGGGAGAGCCATTTTCCCCAGCATCCACCACATCTTCGGCATGCGCAGCAGACAGCGCCAACTAACCGCCAGAGGTGAAGATCCACGGGTAGGAGACGCGTACCGTTCCTCCTCCCTTCGGCTCGGGAAAGCGCCACTGCTTTACGCGGCGCTGAACGCAGGCGTGTACCGCCTCGTTCTTCATGGTCGACGCCTTCAGCTTCGTGCCGCCGACTGCACCATCAGGCCCGATGACGAACTCCACATCGATGCGTCCCTGAAGTTCCGGCAACTTCTGAAGTTCCGTCTCGTAACAGGCAACAATCTCCCGCCGATGCTCGGCGATAACCCGACGAACAATGTCCATGTCGAGCGCCCCCGTCAGCGTGAACGGCTGCGAAGAAACCACCGGCGTGCGCACCTTGCGGTCCGACACCTCACGGAGATTTCCGCCGACATTGCTACCGCCCGAACGACCAACGCCAATCGCTCCACCACCAACGCCCGTCGACAGCCGGCCGCCGCCGCCTGCGAGACCGCCGCCAAACTTACCCAGACCGCCCTGCCCGTAGCTCTGGCCCAGGCCCGTGTCGCTCACGCCGCCAATGGCCTCAAGCTCCGCCACGCCGGCCGCTGCATCGCCACCAAAGACATTCGATGGACCGAGCTGGTTCAGCACATCAACCGCGCCGCGGTTCATGGCCTCGTCGCGCGCCTCAGCACGGGCGAGCTCCGTGACCTCTTCCGGCTTATCCTCAGGCTTCTTCTCCTCAGGCTTGCTCTTGTCGGACTTCTCTTCGCCCTTCTTGTCAGCCTCCTGTTTCTCCTTCAGCCACTCCGGCTTCTCCTCAGGCTTCTTCTCCTCAGGCTTCACGAGCAGCATCTGCACATAGCGGTTCAGCTGCGCCTCACGCTCCATGGCAAGCTCACCGACCTCCGGGGGCATCAGCAAGGATACCAGGATGAGGCCACCCTGGATGAGCGTCGACACCGCCAGCGCAAGACCGGCCGCACGCCATTCGCGCTTGATCGGGAAGACAAACTTGGGAATTTCGCTCCGGCGCAAGAAGAAGACAAGCTCCCCCAATACAATCCGGGCACGCGTCTCACCGGTCAGCGCCAATCTCCAGACGTCGCCCGCCGGCGTCGCACGGCCCGACGCCATCGCCTCGGCAGGCGTGAAGTGGCTGTCGCCAACCCAGATTTCGCCCTCCATCCCCTCGCGGAGAAGAAGAACCGGCTCGCCGCTCGACACCTCCAGCAAGACGATCTCGCCGCCCGGGATCAGGTCCGACTCAATCTGGAACTGGCAATCGGCACCCGATCCAACCTTCAGCGTCGTCGGCGGCTGATACAGGTCGTCCACGATCACAAGGTCGCGGAACAGCATCGCCGCCTCGACCGAACCATCCGAATGCTCCGCACGACGCAGGAAGCGGCGCGTGTAAATCTCATCGTCCGTCTCAACCACGACCGCCGCCGAGCCGCCGCCAGCGCCACCGGCGCCGAGCCGCTCGCCGACCTCGTGGAAGCGAATGACCAGTTCGTAGCCGCCCACACCGATCCGGTCGCCGTGCGAAAGCTTCTGCTTGTTCACACGCTGACCGCCGACCGTCGTGCCCTTCCCCGAGCCGAGGTCGATGACGAACACGTCGTCACCTGTCACCTCCACCACTGCGTGTACGCGGCTGACGTTGGCGTCTTCCAGGAAGATGTGCGACTTGGCATGGCTGCCAATCTTTACAACGTCCTGCTCCAACCGCTCCGTCCGCTCATGTGCGCCGTCGCGATAGATCTCAAAAATCAACAGTCTCGATTCAGACATCGTTCATCCTCAGGTTCGAACGCCCGCTCTCGCCGAACACGCTCAGAAGCGCTCTACCGACTGCACCAACTCCGTCACAAAATCCTTCCGAATCTTGATCAGACTCGATTCCTTGCCACGACGAAGACCGGTCACCGTCTCCTGGTCCGGACGGACCAAGGTACCCGTGACAACATCCTCTTCGAAGTTGAAGTTCGTCTCCTTCTGCGTCTCCTCGGCCGAGGCCGAGGACGCAAGCAGGAGAAGCCCGGCAACCATGCTCCAAATCATCTTTTGATTCATTGTTCACTCCCTTCGTCGGACTGCCGTGTTACCTTGACACCGGCGTTTGCTCAAAGTTCCTGACTAGGCTCCCGATCCTTCCAATACAAA
>CANMDT010000128.1 GCA_947496715.1 Myxococcales bacterium | reverse complement strand
CATCACGACGACAAAGAACGGCTCGATCACCTCGGTTCAGGCCGTCTACGTGCCTGCCGACGACCTTACCGACCCGGCTCCGGCGACCACCTTCGCTCACCTTGACGCCACCACGGTTCTCAACCGCGAAATCGCCTCGTTGGGCATCTATCCGGCCGTCGATCCGCTCGACTCGACCTCGCGTCTGCTCTCGCCGCTTGTTCTTGGCGACCGCCACTACAACACGGCGCGTGCGGTCCAGGCTGTTCTGCAGCGCTACAAGGAGCTCCAGGACATCATCGCCATTCTTGGCATGGACGAGCTCTCTGAGGACGACAAGCGTCAGGTTGAGCGGGCTCGTAAGATCCAGCGCTACCTCTCGCAGCCCTTCTTTGTTGCCGAGGTCTTCACCGGCTCGCCCGGCAAGTATGTTGAACTCGAAGATACCCTCAAGGGCTTCGAGGCGCTCGTCGGCGGCGACGTGGACGCGCTCCCCGAGCAGGCCTTCTACATGCAGGGCACCATCGAAGAGGTCCACAAGAAGGCCAAGGAGCTCGGCGCCTAAGCCGACGGAGTACCCATGTCGCTTGTCACCCTCGATATCATCACGCCCGAACGCGCCATTTTTCACGGTCAGGTCACCGAGGTCATTCTCCCCGGTGAGTTGGGCCAGATGGGCATCCTCGTTGGCCACAGCAACCTGATGACGCTGATCAGAGCAGGCGAGCTGATCGCCAAGTCTGCGGATGGCGAGCGTCGCTTCGCCGTTGCGTCGGGTTTCGCTGAGGTTACGGCCTCATCGGTCGTGGTGCTGGTGGATTCCGGAGAGGGAGTGAGCGACATTGACGTTGAGCGGGCGCGTCGCGCGCTTGCCGCGGCAGAGTCGCGGTCGTTGGATGTGGCTGCTGCCTCCTCCGCCGAGCTCGAGGCGCATCAAGAAGAGCTTGCGCGGGCCCGCAATCGCATCGCCATTTTTGAGCGTTCTAGCCGCGCCTGAAGGGCTGCCGGACTGCTTGCCACGCGAAGGGTCGGTAGCCTAGAGGACGGACGACTTCCTCCGCTCGTCCGGCACGTTGCGGGGGCCCATTCAGAGGTTTCCCCATGCAACGATTCAGCGCTGTTTTGCTCTCCCTCTCTCTCCTGTTTCCTGCCGCGGCCTTCGCGCAGGAGGAGGCAGAGGTCTACGCTCCAGACGTCAACGAGACGCCCAGATTTTCAAAGCCTGGGTTCTACGCGATCTCGCCGACTGTCTCCTACGTGACCATCCCCAACTTCGTCCTTGATGGCTTCTTCAGCCGTCATACGGGGATGTGGGAGGGAGATGCAGTCAACCTCTCCTACGGCCTGAGCTGGTCCTATTCGCTGCCCGACGCCTACGAGATTTCGGCGACGGTGCAGCAGACCAGCATGGCCACAGCCGATGGCTACTGGCTCGAGAAGGGCGACCGTGTCGAGGAGGCCGACTGGACCACCAACGACCTGAGCATGCTCAGCGTGGAGACCCAGTTCCACTGGCTCTGGGGCTTGAGCGGCGACGGGCGTACGCAGCTCGCCTATGGCTTCGGCCTCGGCGTCGCGAAGGTGAGCGGCCAGTTCAAGAAGTATGATCTGGATGTCGGCCGTTGCGGGGCGGGTGGGTTGCTTAATGCGGAGCGGCTCAGCACCGACGCTGCCCTCCTCGACAAGTGCTTCACGGAGACTGGGGATCCGGCCTGGCTTTTGGATAGCAACGGAAATCCGAAGGTGGTTGTGGAGGACAAGATTCCACCCTTCGTCCCCATGCTCTCGGCGAGCATCGGTCTGCGGCAGACGATTTCGGACAATGCAGTGCTGGCTCTCGACATGGGAATCAGGGCGCCGCAGGGGCTGTTTGTCGGTCTGAGCGCGGGCTACCAGTGGCCGCAGGGCGAGTGACGGCGGCGGGAGAGAGGTCATGAACAAGGTAGTAGCGTCGGCAGACGAGGCGATTGGCGACATCACCGACGGCATCACGCTGATGTCGGGCGGCTTCGGTCTGTCGGGCAACCCGGAGAACCTCATCCTTGCGCTGCTTCGAAAGAACGCGCGTGACCTGACCATCATCAGCAACAACTGCGGCACCGACGCGTGTGGTCTGGGCGTGCTGCTGCAGAACGGTCAGGTAAAGAAGATGATCTCGAGCTACGTGGGCGAGAACAAGACCTTCGAGCGGCTCGTGCTGTCGAACCAGTTGGAGATTGAGCTCAACCCGCAGGGCACGCTGGCGGAGCGCATCCGGGCGGGTGGCGCAGGCATCGAGGGCTTCTATACGCCGACGGGCTACGGCACGCCGGTGGCCGATGGCAAAGAGACACGCATCATCGGCGGTCGCTGGTGCGTCCTCGAGACAGCGCTGCGGGCCGATTTTGCCTTCGTGAAGGCCTGGAAGGGCGACAGGGCAGGCAACCTCATCTATCGGATGACCTCTCGGAACTTCAATCCGATGATCGCGACGGCCGGAAAGGTGACCATCGCCGAGGTCGAGGAGCTGGTGGAGACGGGTGAATTGGACCCCGACCACATTCATACGCCGGGCATCTACGTGCAGCGCATCTTCCAGGGCAGCAACTACCAGAAGTGGATCGAGCAGCGCACCGTGCGCCCTCGACCGGAGGCCTAGTCATGGCGCTTTCACGAGAGCAGCTGGCGCAGCGTGTGGCGCTCGAACTGCAGGATGGATTCTATGTGAACCTGGGCATCGGCATCCCGACGCTGGTGGCGAACTACATTCCGGCCGGGATGGATGTGGTGATGCAGTCGGAGAACGGCCTGCTCGGCATGGGCCCCTTCCCCTTTGCGGGCGAGGAGGACGCCGACCTCATCAACGCGGGAAAGCAGACGGTCACGATGATTCCCGGCGCGAGCATCTTCTCGAGCGCTGATTCCTTCGCGATGATCCGCGGCGGCCATGTGGACCTGACGGTTCTTGGCGCGATGGAGGTATCGGAGCGTGGCGACCTCGCCAACTGGATGATCCCGGGAAAGATGGTCAAGGGCATGGGCGGCGCGATGGATCTGGTCGCTGGTGCGCGCCGTGTGATCGTCGTGATGGTCCACACCTCGAAGGAGGGCGAGTCGAAGGTGCTTCCCTCCTGCACGCTGCCGCTCACAGGCGTGGCCTGCGTGAACATGATTGTGACCGACCTCGCGCTGTTCGAGGTGGCAGGCGACCACCTCCTGCTCAAGGAGCATGCACCGGGCGTGACGCTGGAGGAGATCACCGCGAAGACTGCAGCTCGCTTCGAGGTTGCATCGGACTTCGGGCCGATGCGTTTTGCGCCCGTGCCGGCATGAGTGGAGCCGGCCTGCGGGTAGCCATTGCCGGAGCGACGGGCGCGGTAGGGCGCGAGATGGTTGCGACGCTGGAGCTGCGCGGGATTGAAGTTTCGGAGTTGCGTCCGCTGGCCAGCGCACGGTCTGTGGGACAGCTGGTGCATGCCTTTGGGCGCGACTGGCCGGTCCGTGAACTGACGACCGACGCCTTCGACGGTATCGACATCGCACTCTTCTCTGCGGGCGGAGATCGGAGCCGCGACTTTGCGCCGGCGGCAGTGGCGGCTGGCGCAGTGGTCATCGACAACAGCAGCTTCTACCGGCTCGATGCCGAGGTGCCGCTGGTGGTCCCCGAGGTAAACGCCGAGGCGATTCACGGGCATCGCGGCATCATCGCCAACCCCAACTGTAGCACGATTCAGATGGTGCTTCCGCTAGAGGCGCTGCGCCGTGCCGTAGGCATTGAGCGCGTGGTGGTCTCGACCTACCAGAGCGCCGCGGGCGCAGGGCAGGCGGGCATCGACGAGCTCCTTGTGGTGACAGCCGCTGCGCTCGCCGGTCAGCCGCTCGTGAACAAGACCTTTGCACGGCCGCTCGCCTTCGATGCGCTGCCGCACATCGGCACCTTTCAGCCCTCCGGCTACTCCTCTGAAGAGGAGAAGATGTGTCACGAGACGCGCAAAATCATGGGTCTCGCCACGTTGCCTGTGTCGGCGACCTGCGTACGGGTGCCCGTGCTGCGGGGTCACCTGGAATCGGTGACGGTCGACCTCTGCGAGCCCCTTCCTACCGAGCAGGCGCGTGCTGTCATCGCGGCCTTCCCCGGCATCGTCGTAGATGACGACCCTGCGTCGAACCGCTACCCCACGGCCCGCGACTGCGTGGGTCGCCTGGAGACCTTCGTCGGCCGAATTCGACAGGACAACACGCTACCGCGTACGCTGCACTTCTGGGTGGTCTCCGACAACCTGCTGAAGGGTGCCGCTTGGAATGCCGTTCAGATCGCCGAGTATCTCACCCAAACGGGACGCCATCATGCTTCGTGAACTCCTGCTGACTGCCGTCGGCCTTCTCGCCGTGGTTCCGGTCGCCTCGTCCCAGACGGTGAAGGTTTCGGATTCGTCGGAGATCCTCGATGTATCGGCCGCAGGCGATGTCGACGGAACCGCCAATGTGACCTTCGGCATCCAAGACTGCCTGAACCTCTTCGCGGAGGATCCCGATATCTCGGTCAGTTGGACCTTCACAACCAAGCCAGCGACGGGCAACGACTACCAGATCAAGCTGCAGCATGGGTCGGAGAGCTGCTCCTTCACAGAGATCGACGCCGCGACCGATGTCTGTCTGCGTG
The DNA here is from genome assembly GCA_947496715.1 of Myxococcales bacterium. GTDB lineage: Bacteria > Myxococcota_A > Bradymonadia > REDH01 > REDH01 > CAIWGR01. The sequence continues at coordinate 4,453 of CANMDT010000128.1, read as the reverse complement.
ACGATGCGACCGCCTTCTCCACAAGTGGCACACCGACGGCAACCTATACTTGGAGCGAGCTGGTCAACGACGCCGCGCTTACCAGTGCCACCTGCTACGAGGGGGGGCTCTCGAGCCCGTGGACCATCGCGCTGGTCTATGAGTCGTCGTCTTCGCTGCTCGGAGCCTCGACCTACTCCAAGAGCCAGGCGATTCTGACGCTTGATTCAGGCCGTCCGGCCGCGCCGACCGCCCTCCGGACGGTGGGTGGCGAGACCGCAATCGAAGTGAAGTGGACGGCCTCGAGCTCGGCAGTCAGCTACGAAATCTGGGCCGATACGGCGCCGATCGCGTCGCGGGTGACGCTGCCCGAAGAGGCGCCGAGCGGGCTGAAGATGAAGAGCGTGGAGGGTGGCGACACGACCTCCGGTAGCATCAGCGGGCTGAGCACCGGGGTGAATTACTACATCGTGGTGCTCGCGCTCGACGAGGCGGGCAACCTGAGCCTGGTTTCCGAAGAGGTGACGGGAGCGACGGCGCCAACGGCCGATTTCTTTGAGAGCTACAAGTCGGCTGGCGGCGTGGAGGAGGGCGGACAGTGTTCGGCTTCGACGCCTGCTGCTGGCTGGATGACAATGGCTTCGTTGGGTGTGGCGATGTGGCTGATCCGCCGCCGTCGCCGGCTGCTGCTCGGCGGTTCGCTGGTGGCGCTCATGGTGGCCGGTGCGGGCGAGGCCCATGCCGGGCGGCCTTCTTCGCCGGTTGATTCGACGCTCGACCTCCGGTTCGGCAGTTGGAAGCCTGCGATCGACAAGGAGGCGTCGCTGGCAGCGCCCAAGCCCTTCGCGCAGATCTTCGATGGCGACGACCTCTTCTATGTCGAGGGTGTCTACGGTCGGGAGCTGCTGCGTGGTGTTGGGAGTTTGGGACTCAATCTCTCGCTCGGATATGGCGGTGTTGCGGGCAAGTCGCTCGACCTCGATGGCGCCTCCTCGGGCGACACGACCACCTTCCGGATGGTCCCGCTCCGGTTGGGCGCCTTCTACCGGTTTGACTGGCTGCAGGAGCGGTTTGGCGTGCCTGTGGTGCTGTCCGGTGAGGCAGGGCTGACGAGCATCCAGTGGTGGACCGCTTCGGAGGGCGGCATCTCGGACTATGAGACGGAGGCTGGTGTTCGCTCGGTCGGTTCGGGCGAGACGCACGGCTGGCACGCAGGCGCGACGGCCTACCTGCTGCTCGACACCTTCGCGCCCGGCATGGCGATGAACTTCGACGCCGACTCGGGCGTCAACAACAGCTACCTCTTCGTGAACTTCATGCAGACCGAGGCAGACGACTTCGGGAGCAAGACAAGCTGGTCGCTGAGCGACACCACCACGCTGTTCGGGATCGGGTTTGAGATGTGACCCCGAGTTTCGGATCCGGCTCCGGGTAGCCTACGATGGCGCCCAGTTTCACGGTTGGCAGATTCAGACTTCGAAGCCGAGCGTCGAGGGTGAGCTGACCCGTGTGGTGGCCTCGCTTTCGGGCGAGAAGTTGAAGGTGTGGGGTGCGAGCCGTACAGACGCGGGCGTGCATGCGGTGGGTCAGGTTGCTGCCTTCAATGATACTGGTCGGTATGGGCCGGAGGTCTGGTACCGGGTGCTCAACCGTCTGACTGCGGATGGGCTTGTAGTGATGGGTGCCGACCGTGTGCGGGGCTCGTTTCATCCGCGTCACGATGCGCGCGGCAAGGTCTATCGGTACGACATCGTGGAGGGGTTCCATGCGCTGCCGCTCGACCTTCACTCCGCCTACCACCTGCATCGTCCGTTGAATGTGGAGGCAATGGCAGAGGCGGCACAGTACCTGCTCGGCGAGCACGACTTTGCGAGCTTTCGAGGTCCGGACTGCGCGGCGCAGGGGACTGTCCGCAGGCTGTTCGTGGTGAGCGTGCGCAGGATAGGCGAGGGTCGGGTTCGCGTGGTGGTCTCGGGGACGGCCTTTCTGAAGTATATGGTGCGCATTCTGGTCGGCACGCTGATCGAGGTGGGCCACGAGCGCCGCAAGCCGGAGTGGGTCAAAGAGGTGCTCGAGGCGAAGAGCCGCCGTGCCGCCGGGATGACTGCGCCTGCCTCAGGATTGACACTGGTTCGGGTCTTTCATCCGGATTACCCCTATTCTGGCATCGAATCGTCACGCGGCATCGGCTCCTTTGGTTAGGTTGCCCGCATGCCCTCAGCGTGGTAGCCACCGCGTCCCGCCGAAGAGTGCGCGCGAGGAGAGAGGAAGAGACGCATGAAGATTCCAAGCACGCGCGTGGTGGTGCCGAACCTGTTCACGCTTGGCGCCACTTTTTGCGGTATCTCTGCGCTTTGGTTGGCCTTCGAAGCCAAGAGCGCGGACGACTTCTACCTCGCGACGACGCTCATCCCTTTGGCCTGCTTCCTCGACGGTCTTGATGGCCGGGTGGCGCGGATGCTGAATGGCGAGACCAAGTTTGGCATGGAGCTCGATAGCCTGAGCGATGCCATCACCTTCGGCGTGGCGCCCGGGTTCCTGCTCTACGCCTGGGCACTCAAGCCCTATGAGTTGGGAGGCCTGTTCGTGGCCTTTGCCTTTGCAGCGGCAGCGATGGTCCGGTTGGCGAGGTTCAATGTGCAGGCGGAGGACCCTGCGCGGGGAAACCGGTACTTCACCGGGCTGCCTGCTCCGATGGGGGGCATGGGGATCGCGGCGCTCATCGCCTTTCAGATTGAGGTGTTTGATCGGGGCGAGGCGCTTGATCATGAGCGCCCATACCTGGCGGCCTACGCGGTGTTGCTAGCGGTGCTGATGGTGAGCGAGGTCCCGTTCCGGACCTTCAAGGATGTTCGGATGACGGGCAGGGTGAAGGCGATGATCGGGGCGACATTGGCGGCGGTCGTGGCGGTCGGTCTGTGGCAGGGTTTCATGATCTCGCTGTCGCTGGTGCACACGGTCTACCTCGTGACCGGTTTGGGGGCGGCGCTGTTTGGGCGTCGCGTGGCCGAAGACGGGGTAGGCATCGTGGCGTTCGACACAGAGGATGACGACGAGGGCGTCTAGGGCCTCAACTTGACACACTGCCTTGCCCCGCCTAGATGGCCGCGTTGAAATCGAATGCTCGGCAGGTCTTTTTGTCGAAGCACCGGGTGTGATCTCACGAAAGAGCGTTGGCTCTTTCGCAACGGCAGGAGTTGGAGAACATGAAGATCGTTGGCAATGCGTGGATGAAGATGCTGGCAAGCGGGTTGTTCCTGACTGCCTTGGTTGGCTGCGGCGACGATGCAGTGAAGAACACGGATACCGATTCGGGTTCCGACACGACGGAGGATACCGGTACGGTCGATACGGCTCCCGACAGCATCGAGCTCGACACGACCGACACGACCGATACGGGCGGCGCGATTTCGTGTACTCGGACCGTCGACTGCGAGTCGCAGCTCGGCGCTGGCTTCATCTGTGAGAATGGCGTCTGCGTGGAGCAGCTGCTCCCCGACCCCTGCGCTGCAGACGGTCAGGAGTGCACGGACGCGGCGGCTCAGGAGACCGACGAGTTTGTCTGCGTTTCGGATACCGCGGGTGGTCCGGCTGTCTGCCGTCAGCTCTGCAACTCCGATACGGCCGATGACACGGGCTCGGAAGATTGCCCTCTGAACACCTACTGCTTCGACGTTGGCGCAACGAGCGCGAGCGGCCTGACGGGCGCCTGCACCCCGGGTGATTGCGACACCAACATCTTCGACGAGGCTGCCTGCGGCGGCACGGGCACCTGCTTCCCGGTCGGTCATGGCGCGAGCTTCTGCATTTCTGGCGGCACGGCCATCGAGGATGAGTTTTGTGACGACGTTTCGACGACGCCTCCGGACACCGACACCTGCGCGCCCGGTCTGCTCTGCTCGAACAACGTCTGCATTGCTCCTTGCAACCGCACCAACGGCAACGCTGACTGCACCGACGGGCTTACCTGCCTCGCGGCCTTCGACTTCACCCCGCGGAACCGTCCGGGCCTCTGCGGCACGGCTTGCGACGCCTTCTCGGTTGGCCAGTGCCCCACGGATGAGACCTGCCAGCCCTTCTTCGGCCGCCGCGGCGTCAACATCTGGGCCTGCGTTGCCTCCCCGGGCGGCACCACCTTCGGCGCCGACGAGATCTGCGATGCAACGGGCAGCTGCGAAGAGGGCTTCCTCTGCGTTGGCACTGAGACCGATGCCGGCGGCAACACCATCAGCCGCTGCCTCCAGCTTTGCGACACCGATTCGGAGCTTGCTGGCGAGAGCCCCTGCGGTTCGGCTGGTGCCGGCCCCGCGCTCATCCCGACCATCGCCTTCGGCGCGGCTTCGGGCTTCCTCTCCTTCCCCGCCGGCTCCTATGACGTACAGGTTCGCGATGTGGCCTCGGGCTCGCTCGTGACCGACCTCTCGGTTGCCGTTGCTGCTGGCGAGGTCCACACGGAGCTTGCGACGCTTGACGC
>CANMDT010000127.1 GCA_947496715.1 Myxococcales bacterium | reverse complement strand
GGTCATCAGCCTCCTGCGCATCATCCGCCTTCGCGACGGGCGGCTGGGGCGTGGGCACGGGTTGAGCCGGACGCTCCTCGGGGCGGGGCGGCCTTTCACCGCGGGGCTCGCGCTGTTCGCGGGGCTCGCGCTGTTCGCGGGGCGGCCGCGGGGCGGGGGCCTCTGCAGCCGCGGGTGCGGGTGCGGCAACAACGGGCGCCGCGGCCTCAGCGGGGGCAGGCGCTTCGAAAGCGGCAGCAGCCTGCTGCGTGGTGTCGATGTGGGCTGCGAAGGCCAAGAACTTGGCAATCGTTCGGCCGCCATCGTCACGGGCGAGGATGCGTCGGGCCAGCGGAAGGAAGTCGCCGTAGATGAGCTCTTCGGAGCCATCGATGTGGTGGACGAGCTGACTGATGGCACGGTCCGCGCGGGCCTCAGCGACCGTGGTCGAGGAGGGTAGGCTGCGGATCTCCATGGGGATGCCGAAGAACTTCCGAAGCGCCTGGTGGCAGGTCACATCGGCAGCCGTGAGCAGTGAGTAGGCCACGCCGAACTGACCAGCGCGACCTGTGCGGCCGGTACGGTGGATGTAGACCTCCGCCGACTCGGGCAGGTCGTAGTTGATGACGGCCGGGAGTCCGGAGATGTCGATACCGCGCGCAGCAACATCTGTAGCGACGAGGAACTGGATGGAGTCGCCGCGCATGCGCGCGAGGGCCCGTTCACGCTCATCCTGCGAGAGGTCGCCGTTGAGGACGCCTGCGTTGAAGCCCTCTGCGAGGAGCGCTTCGTGGATGCGGAAGGTTGCGGCGCGGGTGTTGGCAAAGACGATGGCGCCTTCGATGCTCTCGGTCGCAAGGACACGGAAGAAGGCCTCAAGCTTGGTGCCCATGGGGGTGCTGAAGGCCACGTGCTTGACGCTGCGGGCACCGACCTCGTCGGAGGAGCAGTCGACCTCTTCGGGGTTGTTGAGCAGGTCGGCGGCGAGCCGCTTCACATCGTCGGCGATGGTCGCGCTGCAGAGGAAGGTCTGCCGGTTCTTTGGCAGCATCCGCGCGATTTCGCGCACATCCTTCTCGAAGCCGAGGGAGAGCATCTCGTCGGCCTCGTCGAGTCCGAAGAATCGCACTTTTGCGAGGCTGAGCCGCTTGCGCTTGACGACATCAAGGAGACGTCCGGGCGTGGCGATAACGATGTTGGCGTCGGCGACGAGGGCGAGCTGATCTTCGAAGGAGGAGCCGCCGTAGACGGCCGCAGTCTTGATGCCGCGACGCGAGCCGAGGAGGTCAATCTGCCGAGCGACCTGCTGGGCGAGTTCGCGGGTCGGAGCGAGGACGAGGCCGAGCACGCCGTTGGCGGTGGGCTCGATCTGCTCGATCATGGGGATGCCGAAGGCAGCCGTCTTTCCGGTGCCGGTCTGAGCGCGCAGGATTGCGTCTTTGCCGGCTATTAGCACGGGAATGGCCCCGATCTGAATCGGGGTGGGTGTGGTGAATCCGAGTTCTTGGATGGCGAGAAGCGTAGCCTCGGAGAGGCCGAGGTCGCGGAAGGTGGTTTCTGACATGCTGAGACGTATCCCGTTGGGATGGAGGGGCAGCCCGAGTGGGCGCCCCGAGAGGGCCTGTCGCGGTTAGCGAACGGGCTCGAAGGAGGTGATGACGATGCTCTTCGGGGTCTGGAAGAGGTTGCGCGTTCCGGCGTTGACGAAGTCAGCATCGGAGGAGCAGGTGGTCCCGGGGCGGCAGATGATAGGGCTGACGCGGTTGGGGCCGGAGGGGAGGTCGATGGCGGCATAGGTGCCATCGGAGTTGGTGGCGGCACGGCCCGGGAGCGGGAGGGTGTCGTTGGGGTTACCGTTGAAATAGGAGAGCTTGGAGTCGCCGTCGAAGGAGATGCCGACGGTGGCGTTGACGATGCGCTGGGGACCCGGGTTCGCGCGGTTCGGGTCGCCGCAGTCACGGATGGTGCCGGCGATGGCGCCGTGGGAGTCGTCGATGCCGCCTGCAAGGCCGACAGCCGGCGGGATCGTGCGCCAGGCGCCGTCGCTCACGGTGTTGGCGCCGAGCCGGATGAAGCCCTCAGCGTTCTTGAGGTCAGCCGGCGTGAAGAGGCCATACTCCCAGGTGTCCCGCCAGCGCGACTCACGACCCGAGACCTTGATGGCCACGCGGGTGTTGGTGGGCAGTTCAACGGCGGTCTCGTAGTAGGCCTCTTCATCACTGGTCGGGTTGGCGGGGTCTGCGATGGAGATGGTGTGCGAGTAGATGAGGGTCGAAGGGCCGTCGGCCAGGGCGTTGTCGACCAGGCGCTGCTCGCAGGCAGCCTTGATGCCAGCGTCGGTGATCTGGGTGCAGTTTCCGATGAAGGCGTAGCACTTTTCGAGCGAGTCGATGATGGAGTCGGCGGCACCCGCGTTGGTCAACGCGGCCTCGGCGGCTGCGACCATCTCGGTTGCTTCGCTGGGCGGCGTGGCGCCGAATGCGTTGTCGCAGCGGCAGGCGTCGAGCTGGAAGCAGGCAATGAAGGCCGCTTCGTCGTCGGCCTCAAGGCCGCGGCACTCCGAGAAGTAGAGGAAGGGGAGGAGCAGCGTCTCATCGTAGTGGGAGACGCAGAGGTTGATGGGCTGGGAGCCCGAGCCGAACCGCTGCACGTTGCCGCGGAGTTTGGCGGTGGCATCGCCGGCGCCGGGGGAGAAGAAGGTTGCCTCATCACCATAGCAGTCGACATTGGGTAGGTCGGTGAGGGGCAGGAACTCGTCTTCCTCGGCCAGCGCCGCAGGGTCGGCAGCCGAGATGAGGCAGACGTTGTTGATGCAGCGCTGGGCAGCACCAGTGTTGGTATCTGGCGGGCATTCGGAGGTCGTCTGGCACTCGAAGTAGATGCGGGGGATGTCATACCCTTCGGGCTCGGTCGTATCTGCGCCGGTGTCGGTCTGTCCGGAGCCGGAGGTGTCTGCGCCGGTGTCGGTCTGTCCTGAGCCGGAGGTGTCTGCACCCGTATCCGTCACGGTCCCGGTGTCGACGGAATCGCCCGTGCAGGCAGCCACAGAGGCGAGCAGGGAGAGCAGGGCGACGGTACGAAGGTTGGGGGTCGTCATGAGGAACGCTCCAGTGGCCGTGAGGGTGGAAAACAGGGCAGTAGTCCAAGCCGCAGCGGCGCGCAAAATCAAGGAGAATCGGTGTGACGCGTCGGCTCGGCTCTGCAGGGGCACCGCAGCGTTGATCGCGGGCAGCCAAAACCTGCTTGACGGTGCGGAGGTCATCCCGTATAGGGCCGCTCCCCTTGGTACCCCCAAGAGATCTTCCAGGCGCTTAGCTCAGTGGGAGAGCACCTCCCTGACACGGAGGGGGTCGGCGGTTCAATCCCGCCAGCGCCTACTTGGCAGGTAAGTCTGTCAGTGAATGCAAGTTGTGTGATTGGGAGTAATCCTCCCCTCTGTTCGAGTGAACCCATGCCCAAGATGAAATCCAATCGCGCGGCGGCCCGCCGCTTCTCGTTCACGGCGAGCGGCTTGGTCAAGCGCGCCAAAGCTGGCGCGCGCCACATTCTGACGAAGAAGTCGTCCAAGCGAAAGCGGCGTCTGGCGCAGAACGGCATTCTTGGTGATTGCGATGCGGGTCACGTTCGCAAGATGCTGCCCTACGGCGCGCGCTAGTTTTCTCTCTTCGTTTCATTCCGTCATTTCCACTTAGGTTTAGACATGCGCGTTAAAAGAGGCTTTCGGGCCCGCCGTCGTCGTAACAAGGTGCTGGCGCAGACCTCGGGTTTCCGTGGTCGTCGCGGCACAATCTTCCGGGTTGCTAAGAACTCGCTCTTCAAGTCGCTCCAGTACGCCTACCGCGACCGGCGCAACAAGAAGCGTGAAATCCGCGGCCTCTGGATCATCCGTATCAATGCAGCGGCCCGCGCCAATGGCATCTCCTACAGCCGTCTCATCCACGCGCTCAAGGTTGCCGGCGTCGAACTTGATCGCAAGGTCCTCGCGGCCATTGCGTTGCAGGACCCCGAGGCCTTTACTGCCTTGGTCAAGTCGGTTGCGGCCTAACGAACTCGGCGTGCTGCCACAGCCTCCGCGTTGAAGCGGTAGCCGCCTCCGATGCAAATCAGGCTGCCGCCTCATAGGCGGTCGAAACCAGCGGCGCTACCATGAATGCTCCTACACCCTCCGCCTCCGAGATGCTCCAGTCGGTCATCGAAGAGGCGGATTCCGTTTTTGCCGCTGCGCCCTCCGAAGAGGTGCTGCTGCACGCCAAGGCTCGCTTCCTGGGCAAGGCTGGCGCTGTCGCCGCCCTCATGGCACGCATGCGCGAGATCCCGCCCGCAGAGCGGCCCGGCTTCGGTCAGGCCGTCAATGCGGCCAAAGACAAGGTCGAGGAGCTCCTGCAGCAGAACCTCGTCCGTCTCCGCGGCGAAGCACGCAGCCGCGATCTCGCGGGCCCCTTCGTCGACCTCACCCTCCCCGGCCGCCGTGCCGAGGCTGGTGCCGTCCACCCGCTCCGACTCGTGGAACGCAAGATGCTCGCCGTCTTCGCCGAGATGGGATTTGAGGTAGCACTCGGACCCGAGGTCGAGACCGACTTTCACAACTTCACGGCGCTCAACTTTCCGCCCGACCATCCCGCCCGCGACATGCAGGATACCTTCCTGACCACGGACGGCAGGCTCCTTCGGACCCACACCTCGCCCGTTCAGATTCGGACCATGCTCGCCAACGAGCCCCCGATCCGCATCGCCGCGCCTGGAGCGGTCTATCGGTGCGACACCCTCGACATGACCCACAGCCCCAACTTCCGCCAGGTGGAGGGGCTGGTCATCGACCGGGCTGTCACCATGGCCGACCTCAAGGGGACCCTGCTCCGCTTCACCCGCGGGCTCTTCGAAAAGGAGCTGGAGATCCGGCTCCGGCCGAGCTTCTTCCCGTTTACAGAGCCCAGCGTCGAGGTCGATGTGCAATGCGTCTTCTGCGGTGGAGGCGGCTGCCGCGTCTGCAAGCACTCCGGATGGATTGAAATTCTGGGCGCCGGCATGGTCGATCCGGCCGTCCTCGCCTCCGTCGGTCTGGATGCAGAGGTGTTCGGCGGCTTCGCCTTTGGGATTGGCGTAGAGCGGGTCGCGATGTTGTTCTACGGCGTGGACGACATTCGTCACTTCTACGAGAACGACCATCGCTTCCTTTCGCAGTTTGCTTAGCGCGGTGCTCAAAACCGCAGGAGAGGAGAGCCATGCGCGCTTCGTGGAACTGGCTAGCTGAGTGGGTGGATTTGAGCGGTCTTACGGCTGGCGAGGTCTCGCGGTCGCTGACGACTGCGGGCATCGAGGTGGAGGGCATTGAGCGGCTTGACCAAGGCCTCGAACTCGTTGTTGTGGCCCGCATTGTGGAGGCTGCACCGCACCCCGGCGCCGACAAACTTCAGGTCTGCCAGGTGGACGACGGTAGCGGCACGTTGCGGCAGGTTGTCTGTGGCGCGCCGAATGCTGCTGCTGGCTGTGTTGTGCCGCTCGCACTCCCGGGTGCCCGCATCCCGAACGGTCTGGAGGTTCAGCCTGCAACCATCCGCGGTGTCGCTTCGCATGGCATGCTCTGCTCCGCCAAGGAGCTTGGGTTGAGCGATGATCATGGCGGCCTGATGTTGCTCGACGAGGCGCTCGTGATCGGCTCGGCCTTTGCGGCTGCCGTGGGGCTCGACGATCTTGTCTTTGAGCTCTCCGTGACGCCCAACCGGGCCGACTGTCTCAGCATCGTGGGGCTCGCAAACGAGATCTCGGCCTGCATGGGCAGGGGTCTGCGTATCCCCGCCGCCGAGCCGGTGCTAGCCGTGACGGGTGCGGCGACCGCCTCGTTTGCGACGGTGGAGGTTGCCGACGCCGAAGGCTGCAGCCGCTATGCCGCGATCGTAGCGCATGGGGTCAAGGTTGCGCCGTCTCCGCTCTGGATGCAGCGGCGGTTGCAGGCTGTGGGGCAGCGTCCGGTGAGCAACCTGGTCGATCTCACCAACTACATTCTGTTTGAGCAGGGGCAGCCGCTCCATGCCTTCGACCTCGCCGAACTTCAGGGCAGCAAGGTGGTCGTGCGGGCAGCATTGGCAGGCGAACTGCTCGAGACGCTCGATGGCAGCGCGCGCCAGCTCGTCGAAGGCGACCTTGTTATCTGTGATGCCGCGCGGCCGATCGCGCTCGCCGGCGTCATGGGCGGCGCCAACACGGAGATCTCCGAGGGGACCACCTCGGTGCTGATCGAGGTCGCGCACTTCGACCGCATGCGTGTGCGCCGCACTGCGAAGCGGCTGAAGCTGCGGTCGGAGGCCTCCTACCGCTTTGAGCGCGGCGTCGATCCGCATGGGATTCCTACCGTTGTCGAGCGCACCATCGCGCTGCTCGCGGCGACGCAGCAGGCCTGCGGTGCCACCCCGGTCATCGCTCCGGAGCCCATCGACCTCATCGCCCGCGCCATCGCGCCGCAGGTCATCGACTACCCCATCGCTATGACCGAGCGGGTGCTCGGCATGGAGGTCTCGGAGGAGCGGGTGCGGTCCATCTTCGGCTCGCTTGGCTTCTCATGGGAGGAGCGCGGCGCAGTCTGGCAGGTCACCGTGCCGCCGCGTCGGAGCGATGTGGAGCGCCCCATCGATCTCGTCGAAGAGATCGGCAGGCTCGTCGGCTTCGATGCCCTTCCTGCCACGCTCCCTCAGGGTCGTCCCGGCGAGGAGCCCGTGCGTCGCGAAGGCGCTCCGGTGGCGCAGGCCGAACAGCCCATTCAGACCCGCGCGCAGCTCGGGCTGGTGGAGGCCGTGCGCGATACCTCCGTCCGGCTCGGCTGGAGCGAAGCGGTGAACTGGGGGTTTGGTGAGCCGGGGCAACTGCAGGCGGTCACGGGCGAGAGCGCCTTCGTGACGCTGAGCAATCCGCTGTCGGCGGAGCAGTCTGTGATGCGCACGACGCTGCTCGCAGGCCTCCTCGGCAATGTGGCGCACAACCTTGCGCGCGGCGGCGACCGGGTCGCACTCTTTGAGCTCGGCGCCCGCTTTCCTGCAGGCGGAGAGAGCGAGCCACTCACCTACGCCGCCGTTGCGACGGGTGAGCGCTCTCGGCGCTGGGCTGGGGCTGGCGAGCGCTTTGATGCGCACGACATGACCGGGCTTGTTGACGCAGTGGGCGTCGCGATTGGTCGGCCGTTGACCTTCGCGCCTGTCGCTGCTGGCCCGGCATGGCTTCATCCTGCGGCCCGCGCTGCGGTGCTGTTCGAGGGGGAGGTCGTGGGCCATGTTGGGCGGCTGCACCCCGCAACGCTCGATGCCTTTGATCTGAGCACCGCCGTGTTTGCCTGTGAGATTGATCTCGCAGCGCTGGCTGCAAAGCCGGCGCCGGCGGTTCGTTTCGCCCGCATGAGCCGCACGCAGGATGCCACGCGCGATGTGGCGCTTCTGCTCGATGCCTCCATTCCCTTCGCGACCGTTCAGGCCTGCGTGGCGGGGCTCGAGAGCGGTTTGGTCGAGTCGGTCCGGCTCTTCGATGTCTATGCGGGCGACAGGCTCGCGGAGGGCAAGCGGAGCCTGGCGCTACGGGTGACTTATCGGAGCCCGGAGGCGACCCTCACGGATGCTGAGATTGAGGCGGCCCACCAGTCCGTGGTGGCTCGTCTGACCTCAGAACTGGGCGCCTCCACGCGGTAACCGACGGCTGCTGCGGTGATGCTCGTTCTCGTTGTCATGTGGTCTTTCGCGCGGTAGATGGCAGCGATACCCTCAAACTGCGAAGTCTCATGAGCACCACGACCAAAAGCGATCTGGCTGACGCAATTCACACCAAACTTGGTGGCTTCTCGAAGCGGGAGTCCGCTGAGCTGGTCGACACCATGTTCGATATGCTGCGCGAGACCGTCGCGACAGGCGATCAGGTGAAACTCAGCGGGTTTGGAAACTTCTCGGTCCGGTTCAAGCGCCAGCGCATGGGACGCAATCCCTTGACGGGCGAAGAGACAGAGATCACAGCGCGTCACGTGGTTACCTTCAAGGCATCGCCGGTGCTGAAGGCTCACATCAACGACGCGCTCAAAGGGCGCTCCGGCAGCTAGCGCTGCGGGCAGGTGTTCGTGGCCTTGAACATTCCAGACAAGACCTACTTCAAGATCGGTGAGGTCGCGAAGCTCATCGAGGTCAAGCCCTACATCATCCGGTACTGGGAGAGTGAGTTCCGGGTGCTGCGGCCGTCGAAGACCAAGTCGCAGCAGCGGCTCTTCCGTCGCAAAGATATCGAGCTGCTCATGGTCATCCGGAGCCTGCTCTACGCGCATCGCTTCACGGTGGAGGGAGCGCGGCAGAGGCTTCGTGAGATTCAGGCGCTTGGCCTGTCGACGGACGAGATTCTGGCATCGCTGGACCAAGGGGTCGTGCCGAGTGCTGTGAGTGCTCCCGCGCGTGCGGCCGTTGAAGGCGAGTCGCGGCAGCTTCTGTTGCTCGATGGCTCCGATGCGGTCGAGATGGCAGAGACCCGCGCCCGCAGCGCAGCCCAGGATGCGGAGCTCTTCGTGCTGCGCGGCGAACTCACCGCGATTGCCCGCGAGCGTGAGCGGCTGCGCGGAGAACTCGATGAGGCAGAGGAGCGGGGCGAGGCTCGTGCGCGCACCGAGCTCGACGCCATGCGCGATGAGCTTGGTGGCTGCATGCGCGCTCGCGATGCTGCCAATGCCCGCGTTTCGGGGCTGGAGGCAGAGGCGACGGGCGCTCTGGTAGATGCAGCTCGGTTTGCGGAGGAGCTGGCATCCAGCCGCTCCGCAGAGGCGGCTCGGGCTGCGGAGCTCACCGCTGCCACGCAGGCGCTCGCCAGCCGCGAGCAGCTGCTCGCGACCGTCCGCGCCGAAGCCGCGGCCGCTGTGGGTGAGAGCAGCCGCGTCGCCTCCGAGGCTCGTCCAGCCCTGGCCGGCGCCCGCGCCCGCATCGGCGCGCTCGATGCGACGGTTGCCGAGCTGAAGGCCCGCGCGGTGGCCGCGCCTGGCCGCCAACGGGCAGCGCTGCTCCAGTCCCGAGCCGCATGGCAGCGGGTGCTCCATGCGGCCGGTGGTGCCTAGCCAGCGCCTATGGGTGGGGCGGCTCCTGTGCGTAACGCTGGGCGGGTCGATAGGTTGGGCCGACGACGGG
>CANMDT010000126.1 GCA_947496715.1 Myxococcales bacterium | reverse complement strand
CAAGTGCGGCAAGAGTGGCAAGAAGAAGCGGTGATTTCATCGAAGGCTCCGGCGTGGAGAGAGGCGCTAGAAAGAGTTGCCGATGCTGAACTCGAAGACCTGGTCGGACTCGCCTGCGCGGGGGGCGGCGGCGTTTCCCCACTCGAAGCGGAGCGGTCCGATGGGGCTCTGCCAGCGGATGCCGAAGCCCCAGGCGGAGCGGAGGACGGCCGCGTTGGCGCCATCTTCAAGGAAATCGAGCTGGAACGAGTAGGGCTGGTCGGCGTCGAAGGCGTTGCCGGCGTCTGCGAACATGACGCCACGAAGGCCGACGGCGGCGAGGATGGGGAACTCCAGTTCGCCGTTGAAGACGAGGCTCTTCACGCCGCCGACGGGGCAGGTGCTGCGCGAGGCGTAGGGGTCTGCGTTGGCGCAACCCTGACGGGGCCCGAGGCTGAGTCGCTCGAAGCCGCGGACACCGTTCGGGCCACCCTCGAAGAAGCGCTCGGAGATGGGCACCGGCTTCTCGGGCGACAGCGAACCGACGCGCGAGATGGTACCGTTGAGCTTGAGCACCGCGCTCGAGAACCAGCGGCAGAACGAGCCTGTGACGCCGCCGCCCTGCTCATCGCTCGGGCAATCGAAGGCGAACGGGCGCGCATACCAGCGCGAGATGCCGCGGGTGAGCCAGAACTCGTTGGCGCTGCCGAGCGCGCTGGGCGCAACCTCGGTGTAGAGCTGCTGGTAGAAGCCGGCGGAGGGCATATACTGGTCGTTGCGCTTGTCCCAGGTGACGGTGCCGTTGACGCCCGAGGTGATGCCGCTGCGGTAGAGGCTGAGCGTGCTGCCGGCGACGGAGCCGGAGATGGAGGCGCGGTCGATGGAGACATCCTCGAGGCGGTAGCCGAGGTTGAAGGCGAGGTCGCGGAACATGGGCGAGGTGTCGAAGGGTCGGACACCCACATTGAGCGCAAAGCCGCGCGACTCGCGGGTGAACTGGGGATACTGGATGGTGCGCTGGAAGAGGTCGGCGCCGAACTGCCACTTGGAGTCGAAGACCCGCTGCTCCACGAAGGAGAGGACGAACAGCTTGCGGAGCGAGCTGAGCGTGGTGTTGAGGGTGAGCGACTGGCCGCGACCGAAGAGGTTGTTCTCGCTGATCTGCGCCATGAAGAAGAGGCTCTCGCCCGACGAGAAGCCGGCGCCCGCCTGGAGCGAGCGGGTGGAGCGCTCCTTCACCAGGATCCGGAGGTTCACGATGCGCGGGTCGGTGGCGGAGGGCTCCTCTTCGTAGGTCACATCCTCGAAGAAGCCGAGGCGCTTCACGTAGGCGACCGAGCGCTCGATCTCGGAGGAGGAGTACTGGTCGCCCTCTTCGATGGCGAGCTCGCGGCGGACGACGCGGTCACGCGTGAGGTCGTTGCCGCTGACCTCGATGGTACCGATGAAGCAGACCTCGCCACGATCGACCTCGTAGGTCACCGACACCTGATGCTTCTCGGCATCCATGCGGGTCATCAGGTTGACGTTGGCGTTGGCGTAGCCGCGGTCTTTGTAGGAGCGGGTGATGCGGGCGAGGTCGACCCGGACCGAGCTCGACGAGAAGTTCTCGCCGGGCACAATCTTGGAGCCCTTGAGCAGCTTGCCCGGCTCCTCGAGGAGGTCGCCGCTCGCAGAGAGGGTCGAGACGGAGTAGGGTTTCCCCTCGTCGATGGGGACGGAGATGTAGACGCGCGACCGGTCGCGGCTGAGCGAGACGGTGGGCTTGCTGACCCGCACATCGAGGAAGCCGCGGTCGTAGTAGAGCACCCGGATGCGCTGCAGGTCGAGGTCGAGCGAGGCCTCCTTGAAGGAGCCGAGTCCGCTCATGAAGCTGAGGTAGGTCTCGGGGCGGGTCTCGATGAACTGCTGGATCTCCTCATCGGAGAGCGCCTCGTTGCCGATGAGCGAGAGCCGGGCGATGCGCACCTTCTCGGCCTCGGTGATGACATACTTCACCACCACCTCGCCGACTGCGCGGGTCTCAATCCTCGACTCGACCGAGGCGAGGAAGAAGCCCTTCTCGCGGTACATCTCCTCGATGGTGGTGACGCCGGCCGCGATGCTCTGTTGGTTGAGGATGGTGCCCTTGGGGAGCGCCAGTTTCTCGATCATCTCCGACTCTTCGATGGCATCTTCGCCCTCGATCTCGACGCTGGAGATGGTCGGGCGCTCGACGAGGATGAAGCGGAGGAGAATGCCGTCTCCCTGCGGCTGCGCGTCCACCGAGACATCATCGAAGAAACCCATCGCGTAGACTGCGCGAACGGCTTCGCCCAGCGACCGGCTGGTGAGCCTCATGCCCGCGCGGAGTGCGACCTGCCGGTAGATGGCCTCGGCCTCGACGCGCACGGTTCCGCTGACCTCGATGCCGGCGATGAAGGGGGCGTTGTCTTCGGTGAGCTGTGCTTCGGCGCGGGCTGGCAGAAGGCCGACGCCGGCGAGCGCGAGCATGGCCGCGAAGAGGAGACGGAGCGCGCTCATGGAGCCACCGCGGTCTGTTCGGAGTCGTGCAGCAGCCGGCCCTCATCCATAATGAGCCGACGGCTCATGGAGGCTGCGAGCTGGTGGTTGTGGGTGACCACCACGACAGAGATCTGCGACTCTGCCACGATCTCGTGGAGGAGTTCGACGATCTGCTGGCCGGTGCGGTCGTCGAGGTTGCCGGTGGGCTCATCGGCGAGGAGCAGCGGCGGGTTCATCACGAGCGAGCGGGCCAGCGCGGTGCGCTGCTGCTCGCCACCCGAGAGTTCGCTCGGGCGGTGGGTCAGCCGGTGCGAGAGCCCCACGCGCCCAAGCATCTTCTCGGCCAGCCCGAAGGCCTCGTCGCGCGGACGGCGCGCGATGAGCGCCGGCATCGCGGCGTTCTCGAGCGTGGTGAGTTCGGGGAGCAGGTGGTGGAACTGGAAGACGAAGCCGAGCCAGGAGCCGCGGAAGGCCGCCAGCTTCTGCTCTTCGAGGGCGAAGACGTCGGTGCCGCGAAGCAGGAGCCTGCCGGAGGTCGGGCGATCGAGCGTGCCCACAATCTGCAGCAGGGTGCTCTTGCCGGCGCCGCTGCGCCCCATGATGCTAACGGTCTCGCCCCGCTGGATCTGCAGGTCGATGCCGCGCAACACCTCGATGGTGGCGCCATCTTTGACGAAGGTCTTGGTGAGACCCTCAATCTGGACGAGCGGTGCGGTCATGAGGGGTCAGTCATCGTGGCGGAGGGCCGAAACAGGGTCGAGGCGGGCAGCTTCCCGGGCCGGCTGAATCGTAGCGGCAAACCCAAGCAGGAGCGCCGCGACAACCACCGCGATGATCTCGACGGCTTCGACCGAGACGGGGAGGCGGTCGATGTAATAAACATTTGGGTCGAGGGGTATCCCAATCGTCATGAGGTAGAGGATGGCCAAGAGCCCCATGCCGAGCCCGACCGCCGTGCCAATGATGGCGATATGGCCACCCAGCAGCCGGAAGATGAGAGAGATGTCGGCCGCGCCTGCGCCCATCGACTTCACGATGGCGATTTCACGCCGCTTTTCGATGACAATCATAAGGAGCACGCAGACCACGGCGAAGCTGGCGACCACGATGGTGATGCTCATCACAAAGTACATCGCAATCTTCTCAAGGCGCAGCGCCTGAAACAAATTCCGGTTGAGCTCTTTCCAGTCGGCCGCCTTGAGGTCTGTCCGACCGAGTGAGGCGATGCTGGCAGAGACCGCGTCGCGCAGTTCGGTGGCGTCGTCGAGGTTCTGGCCTCGTAGCTCCACGCCGCTCGCCACCTCGGGGCCAACGCGGAGGAGGCCGCGGGCCACATCGAGTTTGGTGAAGACCAGCCGCGAATCGTATTCGTAGAGGCCCGTGTAGAAGATGGCGACCACCCGGAAGGGCCTCGAGCGGGGGATGAAGCCGGTCGGGCCGATGTCCCCCTCGGGGTCGATGAGGTTGACGGCATCGCCCACATCGAGCCCCAGCGCGTCGGCGAGTTCGGTGCCGACGGCGCAGCCAGGGAGCGACACGGGCGGCTCGGAAGGGGCAACTCCGCCCTGTTCCATCCCCGGAAGTGGCGGCATCCCGCCCTGCTCCATTCCCGGAAGCGGAGGCATCGTACCGCTCGCCTCGGCCACGGGCTGCGCGGATGCCTCCGCCCTTCCCTCCATGCGGAGCCGCAGCTTCTCGAGCTCCTCGTTGGCGGCCTCCAGCTTCTGCATCGCCTCATCGGCGCGCTGCCGAAGTCGGCGATAGTTCTCCATGCCGCTGCCCTCACCGCTTCCGCTGCCATCTCCGCTGCCAGACGGCGGCGGCCAAAGCTGCCGGCGGCGGGCCTTGTCGGGGCTGTCGAGCCAGGAGATCTCGCCAGCGCGGATGGTCTTGAGGAGCCCCGAGGTTTCGGCGGTCTCCTGCCAGTCGATGCCGCGGAGCACGATGCCCGAGTAGCTCACGTTGCTCGACATCATCATGTCGGACTCGAGGTAGGCCGACGCTCCCTTTACCTCCGGCAGCTGGCGCAGCGAGGCGAGCAGCGGAGCCACGTTCCCCATGTCGTCGCCGGAGCCCGAGGAGACCAGCACATGCGCCTTGGTCCCGACAATCTTGTCGCGCAGGTCGTTCTCAAAACCGCCCATGACCGCCAGCACGATGATCATGGCGGTGACGCCGAGCGCGACCGCCAGGATGGAGAGCGTGGAGGTGAGCGACGGCAGGCGCGGGTTGTTGCGGCTGCCGAAGTAGCGGCGCGCCAGCAGCCAGTGGTAGCTGGCGGTGAGCGCGACCTTCGGCTGCTGCGTCCCGGGCTCGGTCATTCGGGGCGCATGTGGGGAAAGAGGATGACGTCGCGGATGGAGGCGCTGTCTGTGAGCAGCATCACGAGCCGGTCGATGCCGATGCCCTCGCCTGCTGCAGGCGGCATGCCATACTCGAGGGCGCGGACATAGTCCTCGTCCATGGGCATCGCCTCGTCGTCGCCGCCGGCCTTGGCCTCGAGCTGCGCAGCGAAGCGGCCATACTGGTCTTCGGGGTCGTTGAGTTCGGAGAAGGCGTTGGCCAGCTCGCGGCCCAGCACATAGAGTTCGAAGCGGTCCACCAGCTCCGGGTTCGACTCTTTGCGGCGTGCAAGCGGCGAGGCGCTGGCGGGGAAGTCGACGACAAAGGTGGGCTGGATGAGCGTGTGCTCCACGCGGCGTTCGAAGAGTTCGACGAGCATCTTGCCCTTGTCGAGACGGGCCACATCGGCACCGGCCTTGCGGGCCGCCTCGCGCAGGAAGTCGAGGTCGTCGAGCTGGGCTTCATCTACGCCGAGCGCCTCCGCCACACCTTCCGACATGCGGAGGCGGCGCCACGGACGGGCAAAGCTGACCTCCTGCTCCTCGGCGATGAATCGGATCTCGCCGGCCTCGTTGGGCGTGTGGATGGTCGCGGCGACCTCGCACAGCATCTCTTCGGTGAGATGCATCATGTCCTCCCAGGTCGCGTAGGCCTGGTAGAATTCGAGCATGGTGAACTCGGGGTTGTGCTTGCGCGACAAGCCCTCATTGCGGAAGTTGCGGTTGATCTCGTAGACCCGCTCCATGCCGCCGACCAGGAGCCGCTTGAGGTAGAGCTCCGGCGCGATGCGCATGAAGAGCTGCATGTTGAGCGCGTTGTGGTGGGTCGCAAAGGGACGGGCCGCCGCGCCGCCCGGCGTGGCATGCATCATGGGGGTCTCGACCTCGAGGTAGTCGCGGCGGTCGAGGAAGCTGCGGATGGCGCTGACGATGCGGGTCCGCTTGTAGAAGACCTCGCGGACCTCGTCATTCATCACCAGGTCGACGTAGCGCATGCGGTAGCGCTGCTCGACATCGGAGAGCCCCTTGAACTTATCCGGGAGCGGGCGGATGCTCTTGGTGAGCATGATGATCTCGGTCGCGGCGACCGAGAGTTCGCCCGTCTTCGTGCGCATCAGGGTGCCGCGGACGCCGAGGATGTCGCCGAGGTCGAAGGTAAGCAGGCGGTCGAAGAGCTCCTGGCCTACGCTGCCGAGCGAGACAAAGACCTGGAGGAAGTTGTCGTCGCTCGGCGCCCCCTTGAGCCCTTCGCGACAGGTGCGGTCGGCGAGCTTGAGGAAGGCGGCCTTGCCCATCTGGCGGAAGAGGCGGAGGCGTCCGGCAACGGTCACGGGGATAGCCCGCTCGGCGAGCTCCTCTGCGGTCATCGAACCGGCTTCGGCATAGACCTGCGCGGCTGTGTGGCTGACCTCGAAGCCGTTCGCGAAGGGGCTGGTGCCGGCCTCGCGGAGGGCGTCCACCTTGGCCACACGCTCCTGCACGATGTGGTTGTCGAAGCGGTCGCGGTAGGCAGAGATGCGTTGGTCGTGGCTCATGCGTGGGCCCGTCAGTAGGCTTCGTCGGAGGGCGCGACGGCGATGCCCTTGCGAGCTGCCATCGCGTTCGCGAACTGGAGGAGGTAGGTGTCGATGAAGGGCTGCAGGTCGCCGTCGAGTACGCCGCCCGTGTTGCTGGTTTCGTGCTGGGTGCGGAGGTCTTTGACCATCTGGTAGGGGTGGAGCACGTAGCTCCGGATCTGGCTGCCCCAGCCCACGTCGGCCTTATCGGCGTAGAGCGCTGCGTTGATGGCTTCGCGCTTGCGCTGCTCCTCTTCGTAGAGCCGGCTGCGGAGCATCTTCATGGCGGTGGAGCGGTTCTTGAGCTGCGACCGTTCGTTCTGGCACTGCACGACGGTGTTGGTCGGAATGTGGGTGATTCGGACGGCCGAGTCGGTCCGGTTGACGTGCTGTCCGCCGGAGCCCGAGGCGCGGTAGGTGTCGATGCGGAGGTCGGCCTCCTTGATGTCGACCTCGATGGCGTCGTCGATCTCGGGCAGCACGCCAACCGAGGCAAAGGAGGTGTGGCGGCGGGCCTGGCTGTCGAAGGGGGAGATGCGGACGAGGCGATGCACGCCCGTCTCCGGTCGGATGTAGCCGAAGGCGAACTCGCCGGTGACATGGAAGGTGGCACCCTTGATGCCGGCCTCTTCGCCATCCTGGTAGTCGAGGACCTCGGTCTTCCAACCCTTCTTCTCGCAGAAGCGGAGATACATGCGGTAGAGCATGTGGGCCCAGTCTTGGCTCTCGGTTCCACCGGCGCCGGCGGAGATGGTGACGATGGCGTTGTTGCGGTCGTTGGGGCCGCTGAGCATGCGCTCGAGCTCCATCTTCTCGAGCACCGCGTCGGCCTCGGCGAGCCCGGCCTTGAGGTCGTCGGCGACCGCCTCTTCGCCCATCTCGGCGCCCAGCTCGAGCAGCGCTCCGCAGTCGGCTAGTTTACCGGACAGCTCCTTGAAGAAGGTCAAAACCTTCTCCAAGTTTGCCCGCTCCTGCATGACGGTCTGCGCCTTGTCTGCGTCGCCCCAGAAGGCGGCGTCAGACATCTGATAGTTCAGCTCTTGAAGTTTCTCGGTCTTGCGAGCGACGTCAAAGATACCCCCGGAGCTCGCCAAGCCGCTGGTTCAGCGACTGGAGCTCTTCACGAAACTGTTCCATCTTTGGGACCCTGGGCGCGGCGCCGGAAGGGCGCGTGTTGCGCCTGACGGTTAGCCCCGCGCGAGCGGCTGCGTCAAGCGGCTTATCGGCTCAAGGAGCGGCAGCGGCGGCCGCCGCGAAGCGGGCTGCCTGCTTGGCGTAGTAGGGGTCGGTGGGCTCGTCGGCCTGCGCGCGGGCCGACTCCGTGGCGGCACCGTGAAGGTCGCCGTTCGCAGCGAGGAGTTCTGCGAGCGTGTCGCGCAGGCCGGCATCCTTGGGGGCCAGCTCGAGGCCGCGGCGGGCGATGGAGATACCGGTCTCCAGCTCCCGCTTTTCGCGGAAGTAGAACCAGGCGATGGCGTTGGCCGTACCTGCATCGGGCTCTGCTGCGAAGGCTCGCTCGGCAGCGGCGGCCGCGGCGGGTGCGTTGCCCGCTTTGAGGTAGGCGACCACGGTCTGCACCCGCGCCTCGGAGGCCTCCTCGGAGCCGGGGAAGTCCCGCTCGATGCGAACGAAGGTCTCGACAGCCTTGGCATACTGCTTGGAGCCGCGCAGGAAGTGATACTTGGCGAGTACCATGAGCGCCCGCCGGTCGAGGCCGGTGGCGCTGCCCTTCGCACGCTGAATGACGGCCTGAAGCGCAACCTCCGCCTCGTTGGCGAGGCCACGCACCGAGGCGCGGAAGCCAAAGTCGAAGAGCAGTTCGAGGTCGTCCGGCGCGGTCTTCACCTGCTCCCGAAGCGCCTCCAGCGTCCCCTTGCCCGAGAGGTCATCGGTGAGCGCTGTGGCGAACTCGGTTGCCGGAAGGAAGCCGAAGATGCGGTCGATCTCGGTGCCGTCGCCGCGGAGCAACAGGACGGTCGGATAACCGACCACATGGTAGCGCTCCACAAGCGGGATACCGGCCTCCGACTCGGCGTCGATGCGCATCGCCACCATCCCGTCGGTGACATTCGCCACCTCTTCGGTCGGGAAGACCTCGGCGTCGAGCTTGTGGCAGGGGCCGCACCAGGTGGCGTAGATATCGAGGAGCAGCGGCTTGCCCGCGGCCTTGGCCTCCGCGAGCACCGCTTCGAAGGAGCCCTCGGTCCAGCGGACGCCGGCGGCGGAGGCGCTGGCCGGAGGCAGCAAGAGGAGCGCGACAGGAAGCAGCAGCGCGACAAAGGCTCGCTGTAAACGACGGATGGGGTTCATGGATGGCTCAGGTGTTGGTGGCTGCAGACGGTGTTCAGCGCATCGGGTGGTCGAGCCACTCGGGCAGGCCGGAGACGGCGGTGCGGGTGGCGGCATCGATGGGGAAGGCCCAAGCCTCGTAGAAGTTGATGAGGTTGTAACCGGCAGCCCGTGACGACTCGATGACCCAGGCCTGGATGCGGGCGTTGTCGTCGTCGGCCGGCCGCTCCGCCGCGGTCATGTTGCGGTAGCGGGTGAACACGGTTGAGAAGAGCTCCCAGCCAAAGCGCTCCTGGAGCTGAAGGTAGGTCTCGAGTGCGGTCCAGACCGACCAGTTTGAAAAGTTGGGTGCCCGCCGCCAGCTGGCGATCGTCGAGGCGCGGCTCGCGGCGGTGATGGCAGGGTGGGCCGAGGCGCGCGGAGTGCCGGCCACCTCTTCGGAGAGATA
>CANMDT010000125.1 GCA_947496715.1 Myxococcales bacterium | reverse complement strand
CGCCCCGGCTTCTTCCAGGGCCTCCGCGGTCGCCTGCCAGGTCCAGGCCGGCCCTAGTCTTCGTGCTGGAAGCGGAGCGCCTCTTGGGCGTTGATGGCGGGCTCGTCGCCCGGTTCGCTACGGAGCCAGGTGCCGTCGGACTGAAGCAGCCAAGCGCAGGTGTTGTCTGCCAGCGGCGTGAGCAGGCATTCGTCGAGCACCCGTCGCGCGATCTCCGGCTCGAGGATGGGGAAGGCGATCTCGACGCGGCTGAAGAAGTTGCGGGGCATCCAGTCTGCGCTTGAGGCCAAGAGCACGGGGCTCGAGCCGTGCTGGAAGTACCAGATGCGGCTGTGCTCGAGGAAGCGGCCGACGATGGAGCGGACGGTGATGTTGTCGGAGATGCCGGGCACGCCGGGCCGGAGGCAGCAGATGCCACGCACGATGAGCTCGACGCGGACCCCAGCCTGCGAGGCCTTGTAGAGGGCGCGGATGACGTCTGGGTCTACCAGTGAGTTCATCTTGGCGATGATGCGGGCCGGCTTGCCGGCCTCTGCGGCCTTGGCCTCCCACTCGATGCGCTCGATGACCTTGCGGTGCAGATGGAAGGGGGCCTGGATCAGCTTGTTGAGCGACTTGGCGCGGCCGAAACCGGTGAGCTGCGAGAAGAGGGTGTGCACATCTTCTGCGATGTCGCGGTCTGCGGTGAGCAGGCCGATGTCGGTGTAGGCGCGGGCCGTTTCGGCGTGATAGTTGCCGGTGCCGAGGTGGACATAGCGGCGGATCTGCTGCCCTTCGCGCCGGACGATGAGGAGCATCTTGGCGTGGGTCTTGAAGCCGACGATGCCATAGACGACGGTGACGCCGGCCTGCTGCAGACGGGTGGCGAGGTCGATGTTGGCGGCCTCGTCAAAGCGGGCCTTGAGCTCGACGACCGCGGTGACCTCTTTGCCTGCGCGGGCGGCTTCGATGAGCGCCTCGACGAAGGGCGAGGTGGAGCCTGTGCGGTAGAGCGTCTGCTTGATGGCCAGGACCTTGGGGTCTTGCGCGGCCTTGCGGACCAGGTCGATGACGGGCGCGAGCGACTGGTAGGGGTGATGGAGGAGGATGTCGCGGCGGCGGAGGACATCGAAGGGGTTGGCGCCCCGCTTGTGGGAGGCGGTGACGGAGGGGAGGTGGACGGGGTACTTGAGCTCCGGCAGGTCGACGAGGTTGTAGAGGGCGTAGAGCCGGTGCAGGTTGACGGAGCCTCCGACCCGGTAGAGGTCGTGTGGCTGGAGCTTGAACTGGGCCAGCAGGAACTCGGCGACTTCGTCGGGGCAGGTGTTGGCCACTTCGACGCGGATGGCTTCGCCGTAGTTTCGGTTGGGCAGCTCGCCCTTGAGGGCCTTGAGGAGGTCGTCGACCTCTTCTTCATCGACCCAGAGGTCGCTGTCGCGGGTGATGCGGAACTGGTGGCAGCCCGTGACCTTCATGCCGGGGAAGAGGGCCCCCATGTTGGCGTGGATGACGGAGCTGAGGAGGACGAAGGAGTGGTCGTAGGAGGCAACCGTGCCGGGGAGCCGGATGATGCGTGGGAGCGAGCGCGGCACCTGGACGGTCGCGAGCTCGCAGCTCCGTCCGAAGGCGTCGCGTCCCTCGAGCGTCACCATGAAGTTGAGGATCTTGTTGAGGGGCCGCGGGAAGGGGTGGGCGGGGTCGAGCGCGATGGGCGTGAGGACAGGGATGACCTGGCTCTCGAAGTAACGCTTGATCCACTTCTTTTGGGGCGCGCTCCACTCGGAGCGCCGGAGGACCGCGATGCCGGCCTCGCGCAGCGCGGGGTGGAGCTCTTCGTTGAGGACCCGGTACTGCTCTGCGACGAGCTTGTGGGCCTTGCGGGAGACCTCGCCGAGCGCCTCAGTGGGGGTGAGTCCGTCGGCTCCGCGCTGGGCGGCGCCGGCCTCCATCTGTTCGCGCAGACCGGCGAGCCGGATCTCGAAGAGCTCGTCGAGGTTGGTGCTGGTGATGGTGAGGAAGCGGAGCCGCTCGAGGAGCGGGATCTCGGGGTTGGAGGCCTGGGCGAGGACCCGCTCGTTGAAGGCGAGGACGGAGAGCTCACGGTGGATGTAGAGGCTCGGCTCTTTGAGAGAGCGCTTGGAGGCGATCGCAGGAGACGGGGCTGGCTGCGCGGTTCGCTTCTGTTTGCTTGCCATGGAGACACGGATGCGGTGTTGGGGGCCGCTTGGAGGCGGCAGGCGAGGTTTCTGCGGAACCGTCTGCTAGGTCAGCTGCGCTTGCGCCGCCAGAAGAAGAGGGCGACCGCTGCGACGAGGGCGCCGGCGAAGCCCATCGTGGCAGCGAAGCCGAGGTGGTGCTCGGGCTCGGTCGCGGTGCCGGAGCCCTCTGGGGCTGCAGCGTCGGCGTTGGCTCCTGAGGCCTCCCCGGCGGCGTTCACGCGGGTGTTGTCGGCGCCGGCTTCACGTGCGGTGGCTGCTTCACCATAGGGAGAGCCGGTCGGGGCGTTGTCGGCGGGTGCTGCGGCCTGCTCGCCGGAGCCGGGGGCGAGGCCCTGCGCGGCGGTCTTCTTGAAGGTTCCCGTACCACCAGCCGCTGCGCTCTTCGCGGCCTCGTCTGCCACATGCTTCTTCGTCTGCTGGACGAGGAAGGCAGCGATGGGGGCCCGCTTGTCTTTGGGGTTGGCGCGCCCCCAGTCCTCGAAGACCTTGATGGCCTCGTCGAACCGCTTCTCTTGGATGAGGGCGGTGCCATACTTCCAGCAGTCGTCTTTGGAGCCAGCCTTGCAGTCCTTCTCAAACTTGGAGGCGGGCTCTTTGCGGACAAAGTTGTGGGTGGTGGTCTCGCCGGGGGCGATGAGGATGGTCTTCTCGCCGGAGGGGGCTTTGGAGTCGTCGTAGACCACCTGCAGCGTATGGGCGCCGGGGTCGAGCTCGATGCGTGCATTCGGGGTGCGAAGGCCGCTATCGCGACCGTCGACAACGAGTTGGCCCGAGGGATTCGAATGGACGACGACTGCGCCCTTGCCGGCTGCCGGTGCAGGTTGCTGTGTGTTGCCGTTCACACGGCGCTCCGGGAGCGCAGCATCGGCCGTGGCGCCGGCGAGCAGGAGCGGGGCAAGGAGGAGGGCGAGGAGAGGTCTCATGAAGACACGCTGGCGTGGAGGACGGAGAGCCGTCGATCCGCTAGCGGAAGGTGGCGCCGACTTCAAAGCGGCGGCGTTCCTCTGCCTCACCGGCTGCTCTTCAGTTGGGCATCAGGAAGGTGACGTTGATCATCACGGGCACCGCGTAGGCCGTGTCGGGGCAGTCATTGATGTCCAAGAACTCGCCCTCCGTGCACTTGTCCGCGGCCGTGAAGGGGAGGAAGGCGCGGGCCTCGACGGTGAGGCGGTTCTGGTAGGTGCGGAAGGCCTCGAAGCCGCCGCTCACATAGGCGCCGAGCGAGGCGTTGCTCACATACTTATCGCCCTCTTTGAATTCGAAGTTCTTGTCGCTGAAGCCCACGTAGGCGAGGCCGCCGCCGGCGAAGGGGGCGAAGTCCGACTCGTTGAAGAACTTGCGGCCGTCGACCGAGAAGCCGGCCATGAAGGGGTACTCGAAGTTGAAGAAGCCGGAGACGCCGGCGCCGAAGCCGGGCATCTGGTACTCATACTTGCCGATGAGGCCGGCGCCGTTGTCTTCGCCTTCACCGTTCAGGATGGTCATGCCGTAGAGGCCGCCGCCGTAGAGCGACTCTCCGTCGCGCTTCTTGCCCGCATACTTGCGGTTCTCTTCGCGGACGAGGTTGTCGACCCCTGCGGTAGACTCGAAGGGCTTGCCCGTGGCAACCGCCTCGCCGAGGCGCGGGGCTGCAACCGCTACCTCTTCGATGTCTGCGAGCTGCACGGAGAGAGACTTGTCGGCCTCGCCGGCGCGGATGGTGCGGACGGTGAGGATGGCGATGCGACCGAGGCGACCCATGTCGACCCGGTAGCTGCTGCCGTTGTTGGGCGAGACGCGGCTGGTGATGGCGCCGCAGACGAGCTGCACGGCGGTGGCGGCGTTGTCTGCGGAGATGCCGTTCATCTCGCCGGCCGCGCACTGTGCGAGGGTGTTGTCTTCGCCTGTGGCCTGCGCGGAGGCAGTCACGGGGAGCATGGAGAGCAGGAGCGCGCCAGCGATGCGAGAGAGATTGACGTTCATAGGACGACCTCAAGAATGAGCGAGAGAGACAACCTGGCCTACCCGACGGGTTCGACCAAACGACAAAGTATTAGGGTTGCTTGCAGATCTCTCGGATCTGCTTGCGGTGGATCTGGGTGTGGGTGCTCATGAGCCAGTACCACTGTCGAAGATTCATCGCGCCGAACCAGGGATGGGGGTGGGTCGCGGCAGACTCCTTGTTGGCGACGGAGCTGCGGAGCCGTGTGTGGAAGTCGCGCGAGAAGTTCAGGTATTCATCGATGGCAGCCGAATGGTTGCGCTCGAGCTCGGGTTTGACGGCGGCGGTGTCGGCCGACGGAAGGTCTGTGCGGCCCTCGCTGAGTCCGACGATGAGCTGCTCGATGCCCGCGCCGACGATGGTGAGGTGGCGCGCAGTCATGGCGATGGACCAGAAGCGGGAGGAGTCTTCGAGACCCCGCTGCGGCGGCACGAGCACGCGTGTGGTGACATCGAAGCGGGGGATCTCACCGAGCTCTTTGATGAGCTTCGCGTTGGCCGCGAGCCAGAGCCGCTCGGCCTCGTCGAAGGTCACGGAGCGGAGCTTGAGCGGTTTGACGAGGTAGCGGAGCGCGAGCCGCTGCACGAGCGGGATGCCGGCGCCGGGCGGCGCAAGGAAGGGGGGCGATTGCTGCATGTGGGAATCCTGTCAGGCGGATGCGTCGGCGGGACTTGGCATAGGGTGGGCGGCGGAGCAAGCGGGGTGTGGTGCTACGAACAGGGCTGCGGGATCGGATTGCACGCCGCTTCCGGTTGAAATGCACGGGGTGCAGGACTACGACCTGCGTCGTTGAATGGCCGTTCAGTCATGCGGCCACACGTCTCCGACAAACTTGGGCAATCGGCATGAAGCATACGATTCGAAAGGCGGCAGTTCTTGGCGCGGGTGTAATGGGAGCGGGCATCGCGGCCCACCTGGCGAATGCCGGCATCCCGGTACTGCTGCTGGACATCGTTCCCCCGAAGGCGGCGCCGGGTGAAGACACCTCGTCGAAGGCCTTCCGCAACAAGTTTGGCGCAGGCGCGCTCGAGCGTTTCAAGAAGACCAAGCCGGCACCGCTGTTTACGGCGGCCCACCAGCGGCTCATCACCATCGGCAACCTCGAGGACGACCTCGCGCTGCTCGCCGACTGCGACTGGATCGTCGAGGCCGTGACCGAGCGGCTCGACATCAAGCAGGCGCTCTTGGCCAAGGTTGAGTCGGTGGCGAAGCCCACGGCCATCATCTCATCGAACACCTCGGGCCTCTCCATCTCGGGCATGCTCGAGGGTCGCAGCGACGCCTTCAAGAAGCGGTTCTGCGTGACCCACTTCTTCAACCCCGTCCGCTACATGAAGCTCCTCGAGCTGGTGGCCGGCACGGAGACGGCCCCCGACGTGCTGCCCACCATGCATGCCTTCGGCGAAGAGAAGCTCGGCAAGGGCATCGTCTACGGCAAGGACACGACCAACTTCATTGCCAACCGCATTGGCGTCTACGGCATGATGCAGATCATGCAGGAGATGCAGGCGGCCGACCTCACCGTGGAGGAGGTCGACAAGATCTTCGGGCCCGCGATGGGTCGCCCCTCGTCGGCTGTCTTCCGGACCGCAGACCTCGTCGGTCTCGATACCTTCGTGCATGTGTCCCAGAACTGCTTCGACACGCTGCTCGACGACCCCGAGCGCGGCATCTTCGAGATCCCCGAGTTTGCGAAGAAGATGGTCGCCTCGGGCCAGCTCGGCGACAAGACCGGCCAGGGCTTCTACAAGAAGACCCGCGGCGCAGACGGCAAGTCGGCCATCCTCGCCTACGACCTCGTCACGGGCGAGTACCGGGAGCAGAAGAAGGTGCGCTTCGACTCGCTCGGCGCGGTGAAGCCCATCGAGGAGACCGGCCCCCGCATCAAGGCGCTGCTCGGCATGGACGACAAGGCGGCGAAGTTCGCCAAGCGGGCCACGCTCGCGGTGCTGGCCTACTCGGCGCTCCGCATCCCCGAGATTGCGGACGACGTGGTCAACATCGACCGCGGCATGCGCTGGGGCTTCGGCTGGGAGCTCGGCCCCTTCGAGACCTGGGATGCGCTCGGCGTTGCTGAGACCGTCGCGGCGATGAAGGAGCAGGGGCTCACGGTTGCCCCCTGGGTCGACGCGATGCTGGCTGCAGGCCGCACCTCGTTCTACGCCTACGACGGCGCCACGCTCACCTACTGGGACATCCCGACGGGTGCATCCAAGGCGGTCGCCACCAACCCCCGCGCCCTCACCATCGCCCATCTCCGTCGCACGACGAAGAAGGTGAAGGAGAACTTCGGCGCCTCGGTCTGGGACATGGGCGACGGCATCGCCTGCGTCGAGTTCCACACCAAGCAGAACTCCATCGACGACGACATCGTCCGCATGCTCGACGAGGGTCTCTCGATTGCCGAGCGCGACTTCCGCGGTCTGGTGATTGCAAACGACTCGGAGCGCTTCTCGATTGGCGCCAACATCTTCGCCCTCTTCATGGCGGCGCAGAACCAGCAGTGGGAGGGTATCCGCGAGCTGGTGACCAGCTTCCAGCGGGTGAACCAGCGGCTCCGCTACTCGCCGATTCCCGTTGTCACGGCCCCCACGGGTCTGACGCTCGGCGGCGGCGCCGAGGTGAGCATGGCGGGCAACGCGATTCAGGCGAACAGCGAGCTCTACATGGGCCTCGTCGAAGTTGGCGTTGGCCTTATCCCGGGCGGCGGCGGCAACCTGCAGCTGCTCCGCAACGTCTATGGCCCCGTCGCGACCGACCCCGACTTTGACGCCATGCCCTACCTCAAGAAGGTCTTCCTCACGATCGCCACCGCCAAGGTTGCCACGAGTGCGGAAGAGGCGCGCGACTTCGGCTTCCTGACGGCCGCCGACGGTGTCTCGATGAACCGCGACCTGCAGATCGGCGACGCGAAGGCGCGGGCCATCGGCATGGCGGAGTCGGGCTTCCGCCCGCCCCGCCCCACCTCGTTCCTGCTCCCGGGCGCGAACGGCCGGGCGACCATCGACATGTTGCTCTACGACATGGAGGTCAACGGCCAGATCTCGGCCCACGACCGCCTCATCGCCAACAAGCTGGCCTACGTGCTGACCGGTGGCGAGACCTCGGCGAGCTCGCTCGTGAGCGAGGAGCGGCTGCTCGAACTCGAGGCCGAGGCCTTCCTCAGCCTCTGCGGCGAAGAGAAGTCGCTTGCCCGCGTGCAGGCCATGCTCACGACCAACAAGCCGCTCCGTAACTAGCTGTCGGCCCGGTCGGGCCCGCCTTCTTTTTCTGCAAACCAAGTGACGAACCGGGGTGCCTCGCGCACCCGGAATGGAGACAAGACGATGAGCCAGCGCGTAGTGATTGCCAGTGCCCTTCGAACCCCCTTCACCCGCGCCAAGCGTGGCGAGCTGAAGGACACCCGCCCCGATACCATGGCCGCCTGGGCGATCCGCGCTGCGGTTGCCGCGGTGCCCAACCTTGAGGGCGCTGAGATTGAGGATGTGGTCCTCGGTTGCGCGATGCCGGAGGCGGAGCAGGGCATGAACGTGGCCCGTCCCGCGGCGATGCTGGCCGGTCTCCCCGACTCGGTCGCGGCGCTTACCATCAACCGGTTCTGCGCTTCGGGCGTGCAGTCGATTGGCCAGCTCGGCCAGGCCATCCGGTCGGGCGCCATCGACATCGGCGTCGCCGGCGGCACCGAGTCCATGACCATGGTTCCGATGGGCGGCAACAAGCCCTCGGCCAACCTCGAGCTCATGACCTCCCATCCCGAGGTCTACACCATGATGGGCGCGACCGCGGAGAACGTGGCGGCCCGTTTCGGTGTGACCCGCGAGGAGCAGGACCGCTTCGCCTACGAGAGCCAGCGCCGCGCCGGTGAGGCACAGGCCGCGGGCCGCCTCGACGACGAGATCTTCGAGATCACCACCACCTGGTTCGACGGCGATGAGGCCAAGATTGTCACGCTCAAGCGCGACACCATCATCCGCCCCGAGACCAGCTACGAGAGCCTCGCGGCCCTCAAGCCGGCCTTCCGCGCCAAGGGCACCGTCACCGCGGGCAACGCCTCGCCGCTCACCGACGGCGCCGCCGCTGCCGTGATGATGAGCGAGAAGACCGCCATCGCCAAGGGCGTCACGCCGCTCGGCTACTTCGTCGACCTGCAGGTGGTGGGCGTGCCGGCAGACATCATGGGCATTGGCCCGGTGCCGGCCATCCGCAAACTGCTCGCCAAGAACGGTCTCAAGGTCTCGGACATCGATGTCTTCGAGATCAACGAGGCCTTCGCCGCGCAGGCTGTCTACTGCGTGCGCGAGCTGGGCATCGACCCCTCCAAGGTGAACCCCAACGGTGGCGCCATCGCGCTCGGCCACCCGCTCGGCGTCTCGGGTACCCGCATGACGGCGACCCTCCTCCGCGAGCTCAAGCGTCGCGGCGGCAAGCTGGGTGTGGTGAGCATGTGCATCGGCGGCGGCATGGGCGCCGCGGCCCTCTTCGAAGTGGCCTGAGCATGACGCTCTCCGGCGCGGCTTCTCCTCTGATCGAGCGGCTCGCCTGGGACTCCGACTTTTTTGGCATCGAGGTGGTCCGGCTCCGCGCCGGTCGCCTCGACGCGGCATCGCTGCCAGGCGCCATGCAGGCGCTGCAGCGGAGCTGTGCTTCGCTCGCCTATGTGGTGACCGACGAGCCTGTCGAGGCGGAGGCCGCGGCCCGCTTCGGGCTGGTGCATCGCGATGCCAAGACGACCTACGCGCGGGTGATTGGCGACGGGTTGGCGGCGGTTGCGGGGGTGACGGTGCGGGAGGCCGATTCGGCCAACGAGGATGAGGTCGCCCAGCTGCGCGCGCTGGCGGTGGCGAGCGGAGCATCGTCGAGGTTCATGCTCGAGGAGCGACTGCCTGCGGGCAAGGCTGCCGAACTGTATGAGCGGTGGATGGACAACTCGCTGACCGGGGCGCTGGCGGCGAAGGTGCTGGTGGCGGTGCGCGCAGGCGCTGTGGTCGGCATGGTGACGGTGGGTGAGCGTGCGGGCGCCGCCGACATCGGGCTGATCGCGGTGGACGAGGCGGCGCGCGGCGGCGGC
>CANMDT010000124.1 GCA_947496715.1 Myxococcales bacterium | reverse complement strand
CGGCGATGAACTCTTCGTCGTCGCCTCCGGCGCTGTCTTCGGCGACACCACCCCCACCAGCCTCCGCAAGCTCTCGCTCGCCACCGGCACTTGGACACCTGCCCCGGTGACCCTCGACGGCAACGGCGGCTACGACCTCGTAGGCCGAGACGGTGCCACCCTCTGGCTCGTCGGCCACAACAACACCCTCTCCATCCTCCGCAAATCCGACCTGACCATCGAGAGCACACTCGATTTCGCTGCCGCCTTCCCGAACCGCGCGATCGCGCTGGAGTCCGGCGGCACCGGCCTCGTTGACCAAGGCCTCCTCGTCGTCGCCGACCCTGGCCTGCGACCAGACTACTCCTATGATGCGGGCGCCCTCTTCCTCCTCGACAACGCACTCGGCCTGCCCGTGGACGCCCTGCCCGAGACCGCCGAGTTCGACCCGCTCCTGCTTGACGACGCCTGCCGCAACCCCATCTGGATCGACCGGTTTGAGAACGAGCTGCTCGTCGGCTGCGCCGGCGACTACGCGGAAAACGTCGCCGGCATCGCCTTCGTCGACCGGTTCGCGCTTCTGCCCACAGGGTTTGTCGCGCTGGGCGCCGCGGCCTCCTCCTTCGCGCTCGATGCAGCCACGGGGTTGGTGGTCGCCGGCGACGCCTATGGCGCCAACGCCTGGGTCTTGCAGGCTGCAACCCGCGAGGTCATCCGCGGCGCCGACGCCGCTCCGTGGCTGGCGCCCGTCCGCGCCGCCGACTTCGACTTCACCCAGGTCTTCGTCGATAGCCGGAGCCGTGCCTGGGCCGGCACCTACGGCTCAGCCGAACTCTTCGCCCTGCCCCTCGATGCGCCCGCAGCGGGCCCCCTCGCACCCAGTGCTCAGCTCATCCGCGACGGACTCTCCATCGGCATCGCAGGCTTCGTGGACGCCGGCATCTGGCTCCCGCCCGCATGGGCCTCCGCAGACCACCTAACCGCCGTCGCCTACGAAGCCGACAGGACCGCCCGTGATGTGACCGCGCTCATCAGCGGTGCACCAGCTGGCGGCACCGCGCTCGTCCCCAACGCCGACACCTCCACGCTCGCCACGCTCGCCGACGGCGGTGAACTCCTCCTCGACTTGGGCGGCATCGTCCTGCACGACGGTCCCGGCCCCGACTTCGCCGTCTACGAAAATCCGATGATGACCGTTAGCAGCCGCGCGCAGCGGGCCATCGACCCTGCCCGCGTCGAGGTCTCCGCAGATGGCGTCACCTTCGTCCCGCTCGCCGGCGCGCCAGACCCAGCCTCGCTCCCGCTCGGCTTCCCCACCGACGCCCGCGCCTTCGGCCGCAACACCGTGGGCCGCGAGCCGGTCTTCGCCAACGCGGAGAACGACCTGGCGCCCGGGTCGGCCGAGGCCGGCGGAGATCTGCTCGATCTGGCGGGCTGTGGCCTCTCCGAGGTTCGCTTTGTGCGCATCCTCGACTATCCTGGCGACAACCGCGGCGCCGACATCGATGCGCTCGCCTGGATTCACTGGTCAGAGGAGTAACGATGGAGTTGATTGCACACCGAGGTTCGGCCTACGAGGCGCCCGAGAATTCGCTCGCCGCCATCGACCTCGCTGTGCGTCAAGGCGCCACCCGCATTGAGATCGATGCCTGGCTCACGGCCGACGGGCAGGTCGTCATCTGCCACGACGATACCACCAAACGGTGCACCGACCGCGACCTCGTCGTCGCAGCCTCCACCGCCGCCGAGCTGGCGGGCGCGAAGATGACGAACGGAGAGGGAATCCCGACGCTCCATCAGGTGTGTGAGCTGCTCGCGGGTCGCGCCCGACTCGACCTCGAACTCAAGGATCAGCGCCCCGAACTCGTCGGTCCGGCGCTGGCAGTGCTGGCAGACCACGGGATGGTCGCAGACACTCTCATCACCGCCTTCGGTGAGGCCTCGCTCACGGCCTGTCGTAGCAACGGTTTCCTCGGCGACCTCGGCCTCCTGATAGGCTCCGAGAGCCTCGTGCTCCGACAGCGTGCCTTCGAGGCCTGGCCCTTCGCGGCTATAGAACGTACGGGCGCCTCGTCGCTCTCCATTCATCATCGGCTCGCCCACCCGCTCCTCCGCCGAGAACTCCGGCGGCGAGGCCTCGGACTCTACCTCTGGATGAGCATGAAGGACGAGCATGCACCGGAGCCGCAGCGCGCGGCGCGGTACAAGGCAGCCGCGCAGGTGGGTGCCAAGGGGCTCATCGTCGGCCGCATCCCCGAGGTACGCAGCTGCCTCGATGCCGCTGGCTTCAAGACCTCGTAAAGCGGTCCACGAGCTGTCCGACACCGGGCAGCGCCTCTTTCACATGCTTTTCGCCCATGGAGCGCAGGGCTTCATAGGTCTTGCGAAGCACAGCATTGTCCGTCCTCCGGGCGCGCGCGTCGGTGATCGAGAGCAGTGCGTTGGCTGCTCTGTCGCCCCGCGACGAGAGGAAGCCGCCAAACCCTGAAGCCGTCGGGGCCGCCGCATACTCGGCGTGGAGGGGCGCAATCGCACCGGCAAACTCCGGGAGCAGGCCATCCACAACATCGTGGATCATGCGGCCGTTCTTGAGCCCGCGCACGGCCTTGAAGCCCTGCTTGAGCGCAAAGCCGCTGATGCCGCCCTTCGCCTCAACTTCGCGCTCCACCAGCGCAACCGTGGCATCCACCACCTGCCGGCGAACCGCTGCATCTCGGATGACCTCTGTCAGTACCTTCATCGCCTCTCTCCCTTCCAGACGGGCCTGTGGCCCGCCAACTATTCGGGCTGCTGCACCACGGCCACAACCACGCGAAGCCGAGAATCTACTCCATCGATATTCAAAAGCAGGTTCTCTGTCCGCTCTGGGCAGACGTAGAGCGTCGCCACCCCTTTTCTGCCCTCTTCGGCCATCCGCTCCACGAAGCCTTCATCGAGGAGCGCGAGACGAATCTCGCTGGTCCGTTCCTCTGCCGCGGCGAGCAGGCGATAGCAGTGGCCCTGTTCCAGAATCACGGGGAACTCAGCGATCTCACGATGCGACAGCTCGATCTGGACCGGGCCGAGCAGGTCGCGATGGTCTGCGTAGGCCCCTCTCCGCACCTCATCGAAGGCCAGTTCGGGCAGCCGGTCCGGCGCCGGCGCCGTCTGGAACGAGTAGGTTTGCACGCTCCCGCAACCTGCCGCTAAGGCAGGCGCGACGACCATCATCCCTACATGCAGGAGGAGGAGATGCCATGTCCTGTTCGGAAGATTCATGTTCTCGTCCTCTGCAAAGGAAACATCTGCCGGTCGCCCCTGCTCGAGGGGCTGCTGCACCACCGCGCAGAC
Source organism: Myxococcales bacterium (assembly GCA_947496715.1). GTDB lineage: Bacteria > Myxococcota_A > Bradymonadia > REDH01 > REDH01 > CAIWGR01. The sequence goes on along the minus strand of CANMDT010000124.1, from coordinate 5,995 downwards.
ATCTCAAAAATCTCGGGTTTCTTCCATTTCGACAGCGCCGGAACCTCAGGCTTCCACCGGGGAGAACCACCCGACCCGAGGAGCACCGAGGTTGCAGCGCGCGCGGCGATCTCTATCAGCCATCAGCGCTCGCGAACACTGTCGATCGAAGACCTCCGCCGATTCGACTTCATTGTCGCCATGGACAGGGCCAACCGGCGCTTCGTCACCGAACTCGGCGCCTTCCCCGACGAACGCCTGCTGCTGGCGCGCCACTTCGACGCCGACGCCAGCGAACACGATGTCCCCGACCCCTGGTACGGCGGGCCTGGCAGCTTCGAAGAGGTCTTTTCGATGCTCGACCGCGCCACCGCGCCCCTGCTCGAGCACTTCACAGCGCTTGGCCCGCGGCCCCGTCCGTAGCGCATAGATCCTCGCAGGACCTGCCGCTGCCAGCCTACTGCAGCAGCATGTTGTAGAGCAGCTCCAGCCCGCCGTTGCCCAGGTTGCCGCCGCGCAACGTCAGCCGGAGTGAGTCGGAGCCCACGCGCACGACAATCCAGTCGAGCGCCACCTCGAAGTCGTTCTCATCCTCCGCCGCCTGCGGGATGTAGATGCCAGACACGAAGAGATTCTCGGCGATATACTTGCCGCCCTCCACCCGTGAGACCGCCCGCCCCGTCTGCGCATCGCTCTCGATGGTGAGCGAATCCACACCCACACCCGGGAGCCGATCGCTCAGCAGCCCGATGAAGAGGCTGCCTGCTGTCGCGAGCGCCTGTTGCTGCGCCGCTACCGCATCGCCGCTCGCACTCTCCTCCCGCGCGATCGGCCGACCCGTCAGCAGCACAAAGAGCACGTCCTCCTGCGGCATCGCCGGGTCAGACGCAAACCGCACAACCGGAGCCGAGACCGTTCCCGTTACGGCCAGCGTCACGCTCGGACTGCCCGTCGTCGCGGGCGGAAGATTCGCTGCTACCTGCGCGCTCAGCGTATGCGCCGCCTGAATGTCGAGCACGGCATCCATGGGGTTCTCGCCGACGCCGTCAAAGCTGATGAGCCCGCGCCGGATCGCGAACGACTTTCCCGCGAACCGGATGGTTCCCTCGGGCAGCGTCACTGTTCCGACCGGAACGATGCTGTCGCCGTCGATAATGACATCGAGCCCGATCTTGTACTCGAGATCTGCGTAGGTGTGCTCAACCCGGTTGCTGCCCGTCGTCTCCACATGCAGGCGGATGGGCACCGAAGCAGCGCCCCGTGAGGCGCCCGATGCATCAGCCAGCAGCGCCGGTTTGCGCTTGCCGACTTGATCCGTCGCAACATCCTCCCCCACAAAGAAGACGCCTGCGCCAGCCGTCGTCGGACCATACTCGGCCGCGTTCGCATACTCGGGAACCGCAATCTTGCTGTCGCGGATGACCGTGCTCGCCGTCCAGCCGGCAGCCGCGCGGTTGGCCGCTGCCTCGACCTTCGCCGTCACGAAGATCGCTGTCCCCTTCGGCGCCGTGACCAAGAAGTTCTTGAGCGCCACGGAGAGCTTCGCCGAGGCCGGTTCCAGCCCAGCCAGCACCACGTGACCCGACGCCCGAAGCGACGACCCCGACTCCTGCACCGAGAGCTGACGGAGCTCCACCCGACCCGGCTCGAAGACCACCTCCGCCGTTGCATTCTCTACCCGCCGATGCAGCGCCGCCAGCGTCACTCCAAGTGCTGTTACACTCGCAGCACCCTCCACCACCGGCGCCGCCATCGAACCACTCACCTGCAGATCGGCCGTGAGCAGCCCAACCAGGTCGCTCGCCTGGCTGCCGAGCAGCGCGTTGCTTGCGACCGAGGCCAGCGGAACCTCCACACCGTGCAGCAAAGCCTCCATCGGCCAGCGCAGCGGCTCGGGGCGCTCGCCCTTCACCAGAAAGTCCATCCAAGCACCGTTCGGCACATTCCACGCGACCTCGTAGGAGAGCGGCGAGCTCACGGCCAACTCCGCCTCCGTCTGCTCACCGCAAACCGTACCCGAGACGGCCACCTTCGCGGAGGTCGCCGAGAACTCGACCCCCACGTCGGCGCGCCTGGAGTTCTCCGAGGAGAGGCCGCGCAGCACCGCCCGTCCGCGCAGCCGCGGTGCAACCAGGTTCCCCGTCACATCGAGGTAGCCAGAGGCCGTCCCACTCACCTTTCGCAGCGCGGGAACCACGAGCCCGAGGCGCGTGAGAGAGACCGGTTCGAACTGCGCCCGAAGCTCAAGCGGTCGGGTGGCCCGCACCGCAGCGTCGAGCAGCTCCGCCAGCGGTGCGGCAATCGAGCCCGCAACCTCCGCCAGCGGTTCGCCTCCGTAGGCCACGCTCGCTGCCACCTCCGTCGTCCTGTCGGCTTGAAGCGAGAGCGAGCCGTCAACGGCATCCAAGCCCTGCACCGTGAGCCCTGCCACCTCGCCGTGCGCCTCGAGCACAGGACGCCCCGCACGGTTATCCCAGCGCAAAGACCCTCCGACGGTGCCGGAGATGAGGCCGAGCAGGGTGCGGAGCGAGGCGGGAAGCAGCGCCACATCGAGGGGCTCCAGCTTCATGCTGAAGTCGCCCTGCGAGGCAGAGATCATCGCCGGCGCCTTCACTGGGTCGCGCAGCGCCGCGCGCAAATCGATGGCCAGCGCCGTCGACAGCGTCGCCGTGCGGCGCCCCTGCCAATCTACCTCTGCGCGCGCCTGAACGCTCGGGCCGCCTGCTCCGGCGGCGACGTAGGCAATCCCGGCCGTCGTGGTGATGCCGTCAAATCGCACCGCAACACCGTGCTGCGACACGGTCCCGCCAAGCCCCTCGCCCGTGAGCGCGCCGGTCACATCGAGCGCGTCGAGCCGACCCCGAACCGTACCCTCGCCACGCAGACTCCCCGCCACCTCCGATATCGGCAGGCCCGCCGCTGCCGCAAACGGAGCGAGCGCGAGCGGCTCTAGCTTCCAGTGCGCCTCCATCGGCCGGCGCGCCGACCAGACCAGCTGCCCCGTCCCGCTATCCACCGTCACAGGCAGTTCACAGCTCGCCGACAGCCGCGACGCATCGCCCTCCGAAAGGCCGAATTCGGCGCGCATCCGACCGGGGGCATAGTTGGCCGTGAGCTTCGCTCCATAGGGCCCGAGGCCGCGCGCCGAAATCTCGCTCAGACCGACGGTCAACTGACCGGTCGGCGCGCTGAGGCTGCCGCTCAATCCCGCGTCGAGATCCAGGAACCCGGCGAAGTCTCCCACGATCTGCTCGCCCGCCAAGGCCAGCGCAAGCGCCCGCAGGTCGACCCGCTTCGCAGAGAGCCGGCCAGTAAGCGCGCCAGACTCCTCCCACGACCCGCTCGCCGCCACAACACCCGGCCCCACCGCGAGTTGCAGCGGCGCGAGCGAGAACCCCACTGGCCGCCGCCCATCTGCCAGCGTGACGCCTGCACGCCCTTCGCCAACCAATTTCACCGCCAGCTGCTCGCGCGCAGCAGAGAAGCTCCGCAGCCGCACCTCCACGGCCTCCTCCGCAAGCGATGCCCCCGCCGCCAGTTCGAGCGAAAGGCCGCCGGCCGCAGCGCCCGAAACCGACAGGTCGAGTTCACGCCCAACCAGCCTCGCTTTTAGCTTCGTGCGACCCTCGTGCAGCGCCCCTACATGCACCTGCTCGAGCTGCAACGACGCCTCCAGCGGGACCTCCGCACCCGCCTCCTTGTTCACCAACAGCGCCAACCGCCCCACCTGCCGGTCGCCCGCTGCGAGCCGATCGCCACGCAGCGCCAGCGCCACCTTGAGCGCCGGCCCGAGCTGCTCCCAGAGCTGCTGCGGGCTCCTTTTGGCGAGCGCGGAGAGTTCGTTCAACGGCAGCACCGCCTCGGCACTCAGCCGCAGCTCCGCCCCGCCCGACAGCCGCCCAACCGAGCGCGGAACCCAAGGCTCAGCCGAAGCAACATCGGGCACCGAGGCGCGAAGATGAACCGCAACCCGACCCTGCCGATCCAGACTGCCCGAGCCATCAAGCTCTCCGCCCAGCGCCGCGGCGCTCAGGTCGGTCACAACTGCCCGTCCATCCTGCACGGTGATGTTGCCGTAGGCCCGCTCCAGCGGCAGCCCTGCCACGAGGCTCGGACCCACATCCAGCTCCACCCGCGCCTGCATCGTAGAGGCAGCAAAACCTGCGCCTTCGACCACAAGCCGCGCCGACAGGTTCGAGCCCGGTCCGGGCAGTTCGAGCCACTCCTGCGGCCGCAGATGCTGCGCCACCAACGAGCCGCCGTAACGCGGCAGCGCGGCATCGCGCAGGTCGACCCAGCCGTCGAAGACCACCGGCTCCCCCACAGAGGCAGCCTCCAGATGAATCCCAACCCGCGCCGCCGGGCCGCCGACGCGGGCCGACAACCGCAGCGGTCCTCGGAGCTTCAGTCCCGGCACCAGTTCGGCAGCCAGCTCCGGCGAGATGTTCCCCTTTGGCAACGAGAGTTCCACCCTCCCGAACGGCTCGCCCGCCTCCGTCGCCGGCGTCACCTGCACTCGAAAACCGAACAGCTCCGTGTCACTCACAGCCAGCCTGCTCACCACCGCGCGCAGACCCGACGCATCGCTGAGCAGGCTCATCTGGCGGAGTTCTAGCGGCAACTCTGCCTTCACCCCGCCGACACGCCAGCGCAGGCCCAGCCGCTCCAGCTCGAACGCCGCGGCGCGGTCGCGCGAAACAGTCGCAGCCCCAGAAAGCGCGAGCTGCCTGAGCGCCACCACCCGCGCGAGCCCATTACGACCGTCGCGAATCGATAGGCTGCTCCCATCCACCTTCAGCGCCTCTACCGAGACCGATAGCGGCAGTCGCTCCGTGCTTGGCGGGGTGGCATTGAATAGGCGGCCGAGGTTGAGACCGCCGTCGGCCTCGATCACCCCGTCGGCTTCGAACCCTTCGACCGAAAGCTCCGTCACCACCAGCCGCCGGCGCAGCAGTGGCATGAGGCGGTAGTCAACACGCACCTTCGCAATCTTCACCACCGCCACACCGCTGCCATCCTCCAGCGCGATCCCCGAGAGTTCGAGCGGACCCCACAGCGAGCCCGACATCCCGCCAAGCCGCATCCGTCCGCCCGCCATCGACCCCGTCACCGCCGCTGCCACCTCGTCGCCCACGCGGCCCAGCAGCCACGCACTCTGCGACGCCCAGGCGACCAGCCCCGCGAGCAGCAGCGCCATCGCAGAAAGCACCATTAGAACGCGACGGCGGCGCACCACCTTGCGCTCCGGCAAGGGCTGTAGCGGAGCCTCCGGCGCCGGCGCCGAGTCTGTGAGCAGTTCGCTCAAAAAGCCTCTCCGAAGGCCATGAAGATGCTCACCCGGTCGAGCGGCGCGTAACTCGCCGGGTCGGTCAGCCGATAGCCAACGTCGAAGCGGAGCGGCCCAATCGGTGTTGCAAGCCGCAGCCCGCTGCCGATGGCCCACTGCGTCCCTTCGTCGTCCGGTGCCAGCGCAAAATCGGAGCTCCCGCGCCCCACGCCGCCGCCATCCACAAACAGCGTGCCGTAGAGCCACCGCTTCCCAATCTCGCCGCGCAGCTCAAGGTTGGCCAGCCACGACGCATAACCGCCGACGGGCACCGCCGAACAGCGTTCCGAAACCGTCGGACGCGACAGACAGCTCGGATCGTAGCTCACCGCGGCACCCGTCACCGCGGTCACGCTCGATGGCTCCGCATAATCGTTCGGTCCGAGCCGCCCCTGCGGGAAGCCGCGAACGCTGTCGCCGCCTCCAAGATAGTAGCGCTCCGTGCGGGGCACATCGGCGCCGCCAAGCTCCACCAACAGTCCGGCCTTCGCCCGCGCAGCCAGCACGAGGCGCCGGTGCAGCGGCCGGAAGTAGCGGAACTCAGGCGTCATCCGGAGGTAACTCGTGTCGCCCACCAGCACGCTCTCCGACACCTTCCCCTCCACCTGCGCCAGGTAGCCGGAACGGGTCGCGAGCGGGTCGTCACGCCGGTCGCGGCGGAGCGCCCAGGTGACAGCGCCTAGACTGAAC
>CANMDT010000123.1 GCA_947496715.1 Myxococcales bacterium | reverse complement strand
ACGCCGGCTTTGCGGGCTGCAGCGACACGCCGCCTGGCGGTTCGGTCGTGGGTGAGCATGCGCTCGGGCGGTCGCCCTTTGGCCTCAGCGACACGGCGGGCAACGTGGCCGAGTGGGTGCGGGACACCTACGAGTCGGGTGCCTACGCCACGCTGTCCAAGATTGACCCGCTCTCCGACACGGCGCTGAGCCGGCGGGTGGTGCGCGGCGGAAGTGCGCAGGAGTTTGCGACACGCTGGAGCATCGCTTCGCGGTCGCGGCTCGATGCCAACGCCCGTGTTGCCCATGTTGGATTCCGCTGCGTTGTGGAGGCCCCATGAAAACGCCGATTGTAAGACTTGGAGTCTGGTCGCTCTGCCTGCTGATGAGCGGGGGCTGCGGCTCCATGCAGCACGCCTACGAGAACTATGTGCGGGATGAGATCCTCAACCGCGGCCAGTGGACCATGACGGTCGACGCCGGCGTGGGTCAGCGGGGCCTCGAGGGTCGGGTGACCGTGAGCGGCTGTGTCGACATGGAAGTGGAGGCGGCGCACGACGAGTTCGTGCCCATCAACCAGCCAACGCCGACACCCACGCCTGCGGGTGGCTACCAGCCGGTGTCGCCGACGGTGCGGCCTGCCTGGACGCCACGGGCTGCGGCTCCCGCGGTTGCGCCTCAGGCTGCTCCGACGGTTCGGGCACCTAGCTATCAGCCGCCGCAGCCGGCCAAGCTGCCCACCTACCGGCCCACGCCCGTGCCCGAGGCCAAGACGACGCCGGCGCCCCGCTGGAGCCCCGCTCCGGTGGTACAGCCAGCGCCTGTACGGGGGCGTGAGGTGGAGGTGGCGCCAGCCCGTCCGGCTGTGGCGCCGACGAACACCACGCGACCTGCTCCATCGATGCAGCCTGCGCCCGCGCGTCCGGCTGCTACACGACCGGCGGTGGCCCCTCCCGCGCCTGCAATGGGGCGCCCTGCAGCACCTCCGCCGGCACCGTCCGTGACACCCCCTGCCCGACCCGCTGCACCACAGCCGCAGCGTGCAAGCCAGCCCGTGCCAGCGCCGGCGCCCGCTCGCCCCGCCCGGCCCGCTCAACCGGTCGCGAAGCCAACGCAAGGGGTCACGCTTCCGCGCGGAGGCGTGCAGCAGACCTCGCCGCTACAGGCCAGCCCGGCAGCGGCGCCCGTCAAGGGAGCGCCCGCGCTGGCGCCTGTCGCACCGGCCGGCACAGGTCTCCGCAAGAACGGCCGCCCGCGCATCACCCTGCCCGGCCAGCCGACCGTCCTCGAAGGCTCCGACGACACCTCGCTGCCGTCGCCCTTCCACGCCGGACTCACGCTGCCGATGCTTGCGGGAGGCGTCGCGGAGGCTTCGCTCGAGAGCGAAGGCACTTCAACCGGGCTGCGTGCCCAGAACGACAACAGCTGGGCTCAGCCCGAGACCGGTCCTGCGACCGCGGCTCCCCCAGGCTTCACCGTGGTGCATGTGCCGGCCCGCTACGAGAACAAGTGTGACACCTGGGGCGCAGCAGGCGTGACCGTTCGGGTCAGCGTCGGGAATGTGGAGGCCTCAGCGACCACCGAGAAGGATGGCCGCTTCTACATCTCGGATGGCAACCAGCTGGCGCGGCTGCAGGCTGCAGGCGAGGCCGGCGTTGTGACTGCGACACTGCGCGATCGCTCGGCCCAGGCTGCGCTCCGGCTTGGCGGCCTCAACGAGGTCGCGGCCTTCCAGATCCTCGACGCAATGACCCGTCCGAGCACGGAGGAGGTCATCGCTTTTGTGCAGGAATGGAAGGGGACCGACGCGGCGGTCTTGGCGGTTGACCGCTTCGGCGGGCAGGCCTGCGGCGAGTTCCGCACAGACTGGGACGAGATGATGGCTACCGCAGAGATGGAGCGCATCCTAGGTGTTCAGCGTCGCTACCAGGGCGCATGGAGCGAGGTCTTTTCGGAGCGCTGTTCCGCGGAGATCTCCATGTTGCCAACACTCGAAGACATGGCGAGTGAGCTCGGGCTCCTCGGCACTCCCTAGCAGGCACTCGGAATGGACCAGACACGGCATCTCATCGTCGGAGGCGGCGCAAGCGGCCTCGCATATGCGAACTTTCTCGAGGGCGACGACTACCTCGTCCTGGAGGCCGACAGCGAGCTCGGCGGCTACTGCAAGACGGTGGTTCAGGACGGGTTCGTGTGGGACTATTCGGGCCACTTCTTCCACTTCAAGAATCCGGACATCGAGCGCTACCTGCTCGACCGGATGCCGGCCGACGAGGTCTGCTCCATCCAGAAGCTCAGCAAGATTGTCTTCGGCGGGACGCGCATCGACTTCCCCTTCCAGAAGAACATCCACCAGCTCCCGCAGCAGGACTTCATCGACTGCCTCTACGACCTCTTCTTCAAGGAGGAGGCGTATGGCACGGGCAAGCCTGCCCACTTCGAAGAGATGCTCTACCGCAAGTTCGGCAAGGGCATCGCAGAGCGCTTTCTCATCCCCTACAACGAGAAGCTCTACGCCTGCTCGCTGAAGAAGCTCGATGTGGACGCGATGGGCCGCTTCTTCCCCTTTGCAGAGACGACCGACATCATCCGCAACTTCAAGAGGCCGGACAACGGCTCCTACAACGACCGCTTCACCTACCCGCGCGGTGGGGCAATCCAATACATCCGAGCGCTCGCCCGCGACCTCGACCCCACCCGCATCTGCCTTAGCGAACGGCTCCTCTCGATCGATCTTGCGACCAAGGTGGCGACCACCAACCGGCGCCAGATCGCCTTCGAGCACCTCATCTCATCGGCCCCCTTCGACCGGCTGCTCGACATGGTCGGCTGGCAGCGTTCGACACCGCTCAGCAGCAACAAGGTGCTGGTCTTCAACCTCGGCTTCGACCGCAAAGGTTGGGACGATGTCCACTGGGTCTACTTCCCCGAGCGGCAGTTCTCCTTCTACCGGGTGGGCTTCTACGACAACATCTTCGGCACCGATCGGATGAGCCTCTATGTGGAGCTCGGCTACCCGTCGGAGGCCGTCATCGACGTCGATGCGGCGCGGGCGCAGGTGCTGGAAGACCTGGCGAAGGCGGGCATTATCACTTACCACCAGCTCGTCTCTCACCACACTGTGACGCTGGATCCTGCCTATGTGCACATCACGCAGCAGAGCCAGGCGCTGGTTGCCAAGAGCCGCGGCGCACTCGCGGCCCGCGGCGTGCACTCGGTTGGGCGGTACGGCGGCTGGACCTACTGCTCCATCGAGGACAACATCCTCGAGGCGCGCGCGCTGGCACAGACGCTGGCGGTTGCGCACGGCCGGCGGCCCATCGACGGCTGACACAGCGCGCAACGGCATTGCGGGGCGTGCGGAGCGCCGCGGGGTTGCGGAGCGTAGGGGGCGGCGATAAGGCTTCGCACCCCACAATCAGGGCTCCCTTGGGGGCTTCACCGACGATGTGTGCGCCATGACCATCTCCTCGATCATCGACTTTACCGACGCCTCGATTCCTACCCCGATCAAGGCCCCCGTTGCCCCTGAGCAGTTGAAGCACCGAGAGCTCCTCTCGGGTGAGTGGTGGCGCAAGGTGCCCGGTTACGCCGAGGTAGATGAGGCAACCTTCCTCGACCACAAGTGGCAGGCGAAGAACTCCGTCACCAGCGCCAAGAAGCTGCGCGAAGTGGTGGGCGATCTCGCCACCGAGGCCTTCTACGCAGATGTGGAGGAGGGGCTCCGGCTCGCGCCGATGAGCGTTCGCGTCTCGCCCTACCTCATGAGCATCATCGACTGGGCAGAGCCCTACAGCTGTCCTGTGCGGCGCCAGTTCATCGCGGTCGCGACGAGCCTCCGCGGCGACCACCCGAAGCTCGGGCTCGACTCGCTTCGTGAGCAGGATGATGCACCCACGCCCGGCCTGACCCACCGCTACGGCGACAAGGCCCTCTTCCTGCCGCTCGACACCTGCCCGGTCTATTGCCGCTTCTGCACCCGCTCCTACGCGATCGGCCTCGACACCGACCAGGTCGAGAAGGTTGCGCTGCGCCCCAACCGCGAGCGCTGGAAGACGGCCTTCGCCTACATCGCCTCGCGCCCCGAGCTCGAAGACATCGTCATCTCGGGTGGCGACGCCTACAACCTCCGGGCGGAGTGGATCCGCGAGATCGGCATGACGCTCCTCTCGCTCCCCAACGTGCGCCGCATGCGGTTCGCCACCAAGGGGCCGGCGGTCATGCCGCAGAAGCTCATCACCGACCACGAGTGGGTCGATGCGCTCACCGAGGTTGTCGAAGAGGGCCGGCGGCTCGGCAAAGATGTGATGCTGCACACCCACTTCAACTCGGCGCATGAGATCACCGAGCACTCGCGGCTGGGCATCCAGCGGCTGGTCGAGCGGGGCATCCACGTGCGGAACCAGACGGTCCTTCAGGCGGGCGTCAACGATTCGGCCGAGGCGATGACGCTGCTCGTGAAGCGGCTCGCCTACATCAATGTGCATGCCTACTACGTCTACATGCACGACCTGGTGCCGATGGTCGAAGACCTCCGCACCTCGCTGGCGCAGGGCATGTGGCTTGAGAAGCAGGTGCGCGGTTCGGCGGCCGGCTTCAACACGCCAACCTTTGTCTGTGACGCGCCCGGCGGCGGCGGCAAGCGGGCCATCCACTCGGCCGATTACTACGACCGCGTCACGGGCGTCTCGGTCTACACCGCGCCCGCTGTGCGGCCCGATGAGCTCTTCTACTACTTCGACCCCATCCACGCGCTGCCGGCTGAGGGCCAAGCCCGCTGGGCCGACCCGTCGGAGCACGACAAGATGATGGAGGAGGCGCGGCTCGGCGCGCTCGCCAACATCGAGCGGATGCGGCCCTAGGCGAGGCGGCGGCGGGTGCGGCGGGCAACCAACGCGACCGCTACGAAGAGCTGCCAGAGTGCCACGCCACCCGCTGCGGTGGAGCAGCCGCCAGACGAGGCTGTGGGGTCGCTGCGGCTCGTGTCTGCGCCGCCCTGAATCGTGTCGACGGCGGTGTCGCGGCCGCTGTCTACCGCGGTGTCTGCGAGCGCCGTGTCGGCGACGCCGGTATCAGCGGGCGTGGTGTCTACGGAGGTGTCGGCCACCTCGGTATCTGCGACCTCCGTGTCTGCGGGCGTGGTGTCTACGGAGGTGTCGGCCGGGGTTGTGTCGGCGGGGGTCGTGTCGGCGACGCCCGTGTCGACCGGAGTTGTGTCGGCGATATCGGTGTCTGCGCCAGCATCGGCGCCCGCATCGACGCCCGTGTCTTCGCCTGGCACATCGGGCCCGAAGAGCGGGTCGTCTTCGAAGTAGATCCCGCAGGCCGGGTCATCCTGGCGGCCGCCGTAGCGCTGCCACATGGCCGAGATCCAACTGCCCGAGCCGAAGCCGATCATGGGGGCGTTGTTGCGGTAGGCGCCCGAGGACTGGTCGTAGGTCTCGCCCACCAGCATGAAGTTGGAGCGGGTCTGATCGCCTACCCAGTCCTGCAGGAAGTCGGCGTAGTCGGGCAGTGCCATGCGGCGTGCCGCAATCGAGGCGCGCAGGTCTAGGAAGACCCACTCGACGCTGTCGTACTCGCTGCCGTAGGGAGAGAGGCCGTGGGTATCGGAGGAGTCGTCGTTGCGGAAGAGGCCGCGGCCCGACGGTACGGTGAGCTGCGCGCGGAGGCCTGCGAGGGTCGCCGTCGAGGTGGGACCGTCCGGGCTGAAGAGGCCGAGCGAGATGGCGTCGACGACGGAGGCATCCCAGTAGCCGCCGCCCGTCTGGAGCTCTTCGATGTTGGCGGCGAGGGCGCCGGAGGGGTCGCGCATGTTGCGGTAGATCGCCTGCCGCAAGGCCCGTCCAGCGAGGCGGTATCGCTCGGCGTCAGCCGTCTCGCCGATACTCTCCGCCAGGTCGCCAAGGTCGCAGAGACCGCGCGCAGCGGTGAGCGATGTGTAGGTAAATCGCTTGGCCTTGAAGTCGAGCCAGTGGACCTCCCAGATGGAGGAGTCGCCCCACATCACCCCTGTGTCAGGCTCCACGAGCCCCTCGATGACATCGCCGACGCCGTCGCGCACCTGCAGCCAGTTGTCGGAGACAAAGGCGAGGTCGCCGGAGCGGTCGGCGTAGTGCTTGAGGGCCCAGGCGTAGAGGCCAAAACCGTCCCACTCGAAGTTGAAGTCGCCGTTGCAGGTTGTGTCGCTCTCCTCCAGGCCGAAGCCGTAGTAGCGGGTGAGGGAGAGGGCGTAGGGCCGGAGCGGAACGGCAGACAGCTCCGAGTAGGTACGATAGCGGTCGGCGTCGGCCTTGAGGTAGAAGTCGAGGGCATCGCGGGCCTCGGTCATCATGCCGGCGTCCGACATGCCGACGATGGCGTAGGCGCCGTCGCGCACCCAAGGGTAGGCCCACTGGCCCGGCGGGAGGCTCGCTAGCACTGCGCCGTAGCCTTTGTGGGCCCGCTCGATACCGGGAGGCGCGACCGCGGAGACGTTATCGTCGATGCCGGTGTAGCGGGTTACGCCACGGTCCACTTCCGGGCGGAGGAAGGTGGAGCGCTCGCGGACCTGCGAGATGCGGAGCACGGCCGCGCTGTGGCGGAAGACAGCCTCGTCCTGCGACGGCATTCCGGGTGGCAGCGAGACGCTGTCTTGGAAGGTCTGCCAGAGGTCGAGCTCGTCGAGCCAGATCTGCGCAGCGCTGCGACCGGCCATCCAGGCTGTGCCCCGGGCGGATGTAGCCGTAACAGCATCCGGGTTGGGGTCGTAGTTGACGAGCACTCCGACCCAGGCACTCTCGCCTGCCGGGATGTCTGCGATGTCCCACTGGAAGGCGCCAGAGGAGCCATCGGCGAGGCTCGATGCGGTGGGCGGGAGCGGTAGGTCGCCGGCGCCCGTGTTCACCGCTTCGAAGAAGAGGGCGGGCGAGTGGGTGGTGCGGGTCGCCGGCTGCAGCGGCTGGCTGAGGACGAGGCCCGCGAAGCCCTGCTCGAGCAGGCTGCCGTCGGCCTGGGTCGTGACCGTCTCAAACTCCGCGCCGATCTCGGAGCGGGGGCCGGGACGGCCGAAGCCGAGGTTGGGATTGACCAGGGCGTAGGCGCGCACCTGACCCGTCGCGGAGGTGCCGAGGTTCTGCACCTCGAGCAGCATGACGAAGCTCTTGGCCTCGAGGCCCCAGGGGGCAAAGACGCGGGTGCGGGTGGCGATTTCCATGCCAGCGGGCGTCTGCTCGACCCGGATGATGGGCGTTCCGCCAGCGAGGTCGGGGCGGTCGGGCGAGCTGTCATAGCCCGTGGCGTCGAGGTCGGCGGGGGCGCTGTTCAGCCACTGGCTTTGGCCCCTGGCCTGGAGGCCGAAGTAGGCGTCTCGGAGCACATCGCGGGAGTAGACCACCTGTGGCTGGAAGCAGGTCCCGCCAGGCGATGTGGGCAGCCAGAGCTCGGTACCGTCGGCCTGCCAGCGGGGCTCCTCCGCGGCATAGAGGTGGTCGCGGAGGTGATGGATGACACCTGTCCGCGCATCGACAACCACACCCGTCTGACCGTTCGAGCTGACGAGGTCGTACCAGCTCTGTGACGGCGCGACTGGGTCGGCCGCGGCGGGCGCGGCGGAGACCATCCAGAGCAGCGCGCTCGACAGTGCAACAGCCATCCATTTTCTCATGCGAACGCTCCAAACAGGTGTTAGCCTCCGTTAGCAACTCGGCGGTTGGATGCCAGCGCCGCCCGCCCAGCACTCTTTGGTTCGGTTCATGTCCTCGACTTCGCAAGCCCTCTCTTTCATGCAGGAGCAGGTGCCGCTGGCGCCCCGCACGACCATGGGCGTGGGCGGTCCGGCCCGGTTCTTTGTGGAGGGGCTCGATGCGGCGCGGGTTGCCAAGGTCATCCGGCACGGGCGGGAGCGGGGGTTGCCCACCTTTGTGCTCGGCGGCGGGAGCAATCTGGTCGTGTCGGACGAGGGGTTCGACGGGCTGGTCGCGACGGTGGACGAGTTCGGCATCGACATCACCGAGGACCATCGCAGCCACCGGGTCCGGGTTGGCGCGGGGGTGGTCTGGGACGAGCTGGTGGCCTTCACCGTGGACGAGCGCCTGACCGGGCTGGAGTGTCTGAGCGGCATCCCCGGCCGCGTGGGTGCTGCGCCGATCCAGAATATTGGCGCCTATGGTGCGGAGGCCGCCGACCGCATCATTGGCCTCTCTGCGATCGACCTGGTCACGGGCGACCGACGCTACTTTGACCACGCCGACTGTGGCTTCGGCTACCGGACGAGCATGTTCAAGAGCGGCGCGCGCGACCGCTACATCGTGACCTCGGTCGACTTCCGGCTGTCGCGAAGCGCGCCATCGCAGCTCAACTACGAGGAGCTCCGGAGGGCCTTCGGCGGGCGTGAGAGCGTGAGCGATCTGACCGAGGTCCGCGACACCGTGCTGCGCATCCGGGCCGGCAAGTCGATGGTCTACGACACCGCAGACCCCAACCACCGGAGCGCAGGTTCCTTCTTTGTGAACCCGATCGTCAGTGCCGAAGTGGCCGACAGCTGCGAGGCCGCGGCGCGTGATGCCGGTCACGAGGGCGCAATGCCCCGCTTTGCGGCAGATGGAGGCCGCGTGAAGCTCAGCGCTGGGTGGCTCATCGAGCGGGCCGGCTTCGAGCGAGGCTTCGCTTTTGGGCAGGCGCGCCTGTCTCCCAAGCATGCGCTCGCCATCGTGAACACGGGCGCCGCGCGGGCCGCCGATGTGGTTGCGTTGGCAGGATTTGTGCGGCGCGGCGTGCAACGCGCCTTCGCCGTCACGCTCGAGCCGGAGGCCATCTTTCTCGGCTTCAAGAAGCCGGTCGACGAGCTGCTGGCATGAGGCGGCGCGAGCGGGCCGACCGCATCCGAGAACAGCTCGAGGCCCTCTACGGACAGCCTGCGATTCCGCTCGACCACACCGACCCCTTCACGCTGCTCGTCGCGGTGCTGCTGTCTGCCCAAACCACCGACAAGAAGGTGAACCAGATCACGCCGGAGCTCTTTCGCCGGGCTCCGACACCCGCGGCGATGGCGGCGCTGACGGTCGAAGAGATTCGCGAACTCATCCGTGAGGTGGGGCTCGCACCGCAGAAGGCGAAGGCGCTCAAGCGGACGGGCGAGCTACTCGTAGAGGTGCACGGGAGCGTCGTGCCGCAGACCTTCGAGGAGCTCGAGGCGCTGCCGGGCGTGGGCCACAAGACGGCCTCGGTGGTTATGTGCCAGGCCTTCGGATTTCCTGCCTTCCCTGTTGATACCCACATCCACCGGCTCGCCACCCGCTGGCGCCTCACAAGCGGCAAGAATGTGGAGACGACCGAGGCCGACCTCAAGCGGCTCTTCCCCATCGAGAGTTGGAACCGGCTCCACCTGCAGATACTCTACTTTGGCCGTTAGCACTGCCCCCC
>CANMDT010000122.1 GCA_947496715.1 Myxococcales bacterium | reverse complement strand
CGACGTCCCCGCCCCCAAGGCCGACAAGCACAGCACCGGCGGCGTCGGCGACAAAATCTCCCTCATCCTCGCACCGCTCGTCGCCTCCACCGGCGTCGCCGTCCCCATGATCTCGGGACGAGGGCTCGGCCACACCGGCGGCACCCTCGACAAGCTCGAGTCCATCCCCGGCTTCTCCACCCAGCAGACCCTCCCACGCTTCCGCGAACTGGTCGCCACGCTCGGCTGCGGCCTCATCGGACAGACCGGCAGCATCTGCCCCGCAGACAAGAAGCTCTACGCCCTCCGCGACGTCACCTCGACCGTCGAGTGCATCCCGCTCATCGCCAGCTCCATCATGAGCAAGAAGCTCGCCGAGGGCATCAACGCCCTCGTCCTCGATGTGAAGGTGGGCGACGGCGCCTTCATGAAGACCCCCGAGCGGGCCCGCCTCCTCGCCACCACCATGATCGCCATCGGCAAGGCTGCCGGCGTCCGCGTCACCGCACTCCTCACCCAGATGGATGAGCCGCTCGGCGCCGCCATCGGCAACTCCCTCGAGGTCATCGAGAGCGTCGAGGTCCTGCGCGGCGGCGGCCCCGCCGACATCCGCGAACTCACGCTGCTGCTCTCCGCAGAGATGCTCCTCTCTGTCGGCCGCACCGCCACGCTCGACGAGGCCCGCGAACTGCTCGTGAAGAACCTCGACAGCGGCGCCGCCTACGAGAAGTGGTGCCAGCTCGTCACGGCTCATGGCGGCGACGTTGCCGCCATCCACGACCTCTCCCGCATGCCCCAGGCAGCCCACACCACCGAGATCACCGCGGCCCGCTCCGGCACCGTCGTCGGACTTGCCTGTGAGCGCATCGGCCGTGCCGCCGTCGTGCTCGGCGCAGGCCGCGCCAAGGCCGAAGACAGCGTCGACCCCGCCGTCGGCTTCTACTGGCGCGCCCCCATCGGCGCCGAGCTCCGCGAGGGCGACGTCATCGCAGAGCTCCACTGGAACGACGAGGCCCGCCGCGACGCCTGCATCCCCATGCTCCGCACCGCCATCTCCTACGGCGACAAGGCGGTCAAACCACCGCTCCTCATCGACCGCCTCGACGAGGCCGCCCTCACCCCTGCCCCGATCCCCGCGCGCGAGTACCAGCAGGTCCGCCGTGGTTGACCGCGGAGCAAGTCAGACCCTAGCTCGATTGCCTGCCCAAGGAGTTCCGCCATGAAGCGTGTCCGCACTGCCGCCCTCCTTCTGCTCCTCCTCTCGCTCACCGGCTGCTTCCGCCAGAGCATCCGCGCCATCGACGACGACGGCGCCCCGCTCACCGACAGGGGCGGCGAACACGAGTCCCATACCTCCTTCGGATTGCTCTACGGCCTCGTCCCCGCCAAGACCAAGGTGGATTGCCCCTACGGCATCGCCCGCGTCGACACGAGCATGCCCTGGTATGGTATCTACGCCATTGGTTTTACGGCTGGCATCGTCGTGCCGCTGTCGGTCAGTTACACCTGCAACGCCCCGCCCGAGACCGAGCCCGGCGAGCAGCCAGCCGAGCTCCCCAACGGCGGCTGGTAGGCCGCTAGGGCGCCAGGCAGAAACTGCTCGCCGCGCAGACCCCGCTCGCGCAGTTCCCGATCTCGCACTCCTCGCCGGCGAAGCAGGCGCCGCCGTCTGCCACCAGGCTCTCGCACCGGCCCGTGCCGAAGAAGTCGCACCAGCTGTCCACGCACGCACCCACAAAGTCGTTCGTGCCGGCGTCGAAGCAGGTGTCGCCACGGCCTAGTTCCGGAAGCGCCGATGAGACGCAGCTGTTGCTGTCGAAGTCGCAGTCGAGCCCCGTCGCGCAGAGGGTGATGTCGCCAAAGTAGGAGCAGCTCTCGCCCTCCTGCGCCGCCGCCACGCAGACGCCGCTGCTCGTGCCCGTCGGCAGGCCGCAGCGCCCGCCTGTGCCCTGGCAGCAGAAGCTCACCGTGGGGTCGCAGGTGCCGTAGTAGAGGCCACCAAAGCCGTCGCGGATGCTGCTGCAGGCCGCGCCCGGACCCTGCGTCCGCACAAACATGGGCCGCTGCGTTCCGGGCTCCGGCGCCGCGATGTCCACGCAGCTCCCGTAGGAGATGGCCGCCTCCAGCTCCGCGCCACAGGTCGCCGCCGCGATGGTCTGCCGGCACCCCTCCGCCGCATAGCTGGCAAAGGTCGCCTCGCCTGCCGCCACCTTTGCCGCCCAGCTCCCGAAGGGACCCGCAAGGTAGAGGTCACGGAGAAGGGCAGGGCAGGTCGCTGCATCGAGCGGCGCGTTGGGCGGAATCGAGGCGGTGTAGGCCGCGTAGAGGTCGGCTGGGTCGCCCGCCGCGGCAAGGAAGGGGGCAAAGAACCGGTTCACGCTCGCACCGTCGCAGCAGGCGGTGAGCTTGCCGCAGATGGTCGCCGCGGTGAGCGTGACGAACTCCTCCACCGTCTGCCCCGACCCCTCGATGGCATCAATCTCCACATCGCTCGAGCCGTCCGAATCGGCCGTGTCGTTCGCCGTGTCGGAGATTGTGTCGGCGATTGTGTCTTCGGAGGTATCGGCTACCTCGCCGCTATCCGCGGAGCCCGAGCTGTCGGCCAGCGTATCCTCGTCCGTATCTGCGCCGCTGTCGCTGCCCGTGTCGCCGCTGCCCGAGCCCGTCGCGTCGCCGCCGGTATCGACCTGGCTGCCGCCGCCGCCACAGCGTGCGCCACAGGTCTGGGGCCTCTCGTCGCCCGAGCAGGCGGCGAGGGCAAGGAGCGGAAGGAGGAGCAGCAGTCGGGTCATGGGTGCACCGTTCAAGGTTTCTGTTTGGCCTGCAGCATCGCCTGCAGCTTCGCGATCTGTTCCAGGTTCGACAGCTTCGTCGGGTCGGGCGCCACCGGCATCGTCGGACCGCCGCTCGCATCGAGCATCTCCAGCAGCTCCGGCGGAATCTCCCCCAAGAAGCGCGACGCCTTCCGCGTCACCCGCTCGCCCCGCAGGTTGGCCGACCGCGACCGGGTCAGCACCAGCTGCTCCCGCGCCCGCGTGATGCCGACGTAACAGAGCCGCCGCTCCTCGGCGATCGCCGCGCCGCCACCCTCTTCGACGGCTCGCCGATGCGGCAGCAGCTCCTCGCTCATGCCGCACATGAAGACCACGGGGAACTCCAGCCCCTTGCTCGAATGCAGCGTCATCAGCGTAATCTTGTTCCGGTTCTCCTCTTCCCGCTCCTGCGCGATCAGCGTCAGGTCGAGCGTCACCGACTGCACATAGCGGTCGAGCACCGCATAGGCCGAGGCGCTCTCGGGCTCATCCGCCCGGGCGATGCCCTCCACCAGCTCGCTCACCATCTTCCACCGAATCTCCGCCACGTTGGGGTTGGGCTCATCGGCCCGGATGGCCCGCTCCACCCCAATCTCCTTCAGGTAGTTCAGCAGCATCGGCCGAAGCGCCTCCCGGTCCACCTCCCGCAGCCGCTGACGGGTCGCATCGATGACCCCCGTCAGCTCCAGCATGCCGGTGCGCGTCTTCTCCGCCACCTTCCCCTGCTTCGACATCCGGCGCACCACCTCAAAGAGGGCAATGCCCTCCTCCTTGGCCGTCTGGTCGATGTTCGCCATCGTCGTGATGCCGATGCCCCGCGACGGCACATTGATGACCCGCCGCAGCGCCAGCTCGTCGTGCGGATTCAGCAGAAGCCGCAGGTAGCAGAGCGCATCCTTGATCTCCTTGCGGTCAAAGAGGCTCTGCGCCCCCACCAGCCGGTAGGGAAGCCGCCGCGCCCGCAGCGCCTCCTCGAGCTCCCGCGCCTGGTTGCCCGCCCGAAAGAGGATGGCGAACTCGTCCAGCGACCGCCGCTCCGATGCCTGCTGCGACCCAATCCGGTTGGCAATCCACTTCGCCTCTTCGTCATCCCCCGACAGCGCCACATGCTGCACCAGCGCGCCGTCGCCATGCGCGCTCCAGAGGTTCTTCACCTTCCGCTTCGTGTTCCGCCCGATGACCTGGTTGGCCACCCGCAGGATGTTGCTCACCGACCGGTAGTTCTGCTCCAGCGTGATGACCTTGGCCGTCGGGTAGATCTTCTCGAAGAGCAGAATCGTGTCCGACGCCGCGCCGCGGAAGCCGTAAATCGACTGGTCGTCGTCACCCACCACCATCAGGTTGAGCTGCGGCGGCGCCACCAGCTCGGCCAGGAAGGCCAGCTGAATCGGGTTGGTGTCCTGATACTCGTCCACCAGAATATACCGGAACATCTGCCGGTACTTTTCCCGAATATCAGGCCGCGTCCGGAAGAGCTCCGTCGGCATCAGCAGCAGGTCGTCAAAGTCCACCGCATTGAGGTTCTTCAGCGCCTGTTGGTAGTGGCCAAACAGCTGCTGCGCCCGCGGCATCTCGGGCGAGAACTTGGCCGCCGACAGCTTCGCCGGCGTCGTCATCGCATTCTTCGCCTGCGAAATGAGCCCCAGGATCCGGTCCACCGGCACCGCCGACGACGAGAGCTTGAGCTCCTCGAGCACCCGCTTGAGCACCCGCTCCCGCTCCGCCTCATCCAGAATCGTGAAGGGCCGCTTGTAGCCAATCGCCTCAATCTCATCCCGCAGGATGTTGGCGCCCAGCGCGTGGAAGGTGTGCAGCCGCACCTGCTTGGCCAGGTCGCGGTTCATCAGCGAGGCGAGCCGCTCCCGCATCTCGGTCGCCGCCTTGTTGGTGAAGGTCAGCCCCAGGATCGCGCCCGGCCGAACCCCCCGCTCCAGCAGCAGCCCGATCCGATGCGTGATGACCCGCGTCTTGCCCGAACCGGCACCCGCAAGCACCAAGAGCGGCCCCTGATCGTGCTTGGTTGCCTCCCGCTGCGGAGGGTTGAGGCTGCTGAGATCCATGCGGCGCACAGGGGTCGGAGAGGCCCGCCACGGTAGCACGAAGGCTGTTGAACATTCCAGCATGGCGCGCGTAGAGGGGTGGCCCCGTCCCACCTCGGAGCCACCGTGCGCCCCTACACGCTCCTCGCCGCCCTCGCCCTCCTCCTGCTCACCCAGACCGGCTGCGCCCAGCTCCTCCAGGGGCTCGCCCAGCAGGGCCAGCAGGCCAACTACGGCGCCACCTGCGCTGTCGCTGCCGACTGCACCGGCGGCACCCAGTGCCTCGACACAGGCCGCACCGACGGCAAAAAGTGTGTCGCAAGCGCAGCCGGCCCCGCCGGCGCCCAGTGTGTCTCGGCCTACGAGTGCCAGAAGGAGCTCCGCTGCTCCCTTCGCTCCGGCACCTGCGAGCGGGGCGGCATGGGGCTGCCCGAGTGCGACAGCAACGACGACTGCGGCACCGGCCGAACCTGCCGCAACGCCACCTGCATCTCACCCTAGAGGGCTACCACCTCCGCCGCGCCCGCCACCCACGCAACGACGACGACCGTGATACCGCTCCAGCTTCGCATGGCCCTCTTCTTCTCCATGGTCACCCTCTTCTGGGGCGGGATGCACATCTATGTCGCCTCCCGGATCTTCTCGTCGCTCCGGCTGGGCGGCTACGGACAGAACTGGCCCGCCGCGCTCCCCTACGCCATCGCCGGCCTCCTCGTCGCCATCAGCATGGGCACCCTCTTCCTCATCCGGAAGACAGGCAACACCACCGCCGCGGGCAACGCCCTCACGCTCACCGCCTATGGCTACATGGGCATCTTCTTCACCTTCCTCTTCCTCGTCCTGGTCCGCGACCTAGGCTGGCTCCTCCTGAGCGCCGGCGCCCGCATCCTTGGCGCCGCCACCGGCCTTGGCGCCGAGCCGCTGCTCCCCTCCCCGGCCCGACGAGCGCTGCTCTTCAACGGCACCCACCTGGCAGCCGCGCTCGCCACGGGCGGCATGGCCGTCACCGGCTTCCGCTCCGCCATGCGGCTGCCTGCCTACAAGCGGGTCACCATCCGCTTCGCCAACCTGCCGGCCGGCCTCGAGGGCTTCCGCATCGCCCAGATCACCGACATCCACATCGGCGCCCCCCTCAACCGGGCCCAGCTCGCCGCCATTGTCGAAAAGACCAACGCGCTCGGCGCCGACATGATCGCCCTCACAGGCGACCTCGTCGACGGCAGCGTGAAGACCTACGCCAGCGAGGTAGCCCCCATCGGCGACCTCAAAGCCCCCCACGGCGTCTACTTCGTCACGGGCAACCACGAGTACTACAGCGGCCACCAGGCCTGGTGCGAAGAGGTGGCCCGCCTGGGCCTCACCGTGCTCAACAACGAGCACCGCATCGTCGAATGGGGCGGCGCCCGCCTGCTGGTCGGCGGCGTGACCGACTTCACGGGCGGCCAGTTCGACCCGAGCCATGCCTCCGACCCCAAGAAGGCCCTCGCCGGCGCAGCCCAGCACGACTTCCGCCTGCTCCTGGCCCACCAGCCCAAGTCGATCCCCGCCGCGGTAGAGGCCGGCTTCGACCTCCAGATCAGCGGCCACACCCACGGCGGCCAGTTCTTCCCCGGCCCCCTCTTCGTCGGCCTCTTCAACCCGCTCGCAGCAGGGCTCGGCCGCTTCGGCAAGCTCCAGTGCTACGTCTCGCGCGGCACCGGCTGCTGGGGCCCCCCCTTCCGCGTGGGCGCCCCACCCGAGATCACCGAGATCACCCTCGCGAGAGGGTAGGGTGCTCGAGCCTCCGGATGAGGCCGCGCTCCTCGCCTAGGCGACCCGCCTCCGCCGCCACACCGCAACAGCCAACAGCGACATCGCCAGCCAGCCCGCGCTGCTGCTGCCCGCCGATGAGCAGCCATCGTCCTTCTTCTTCTTTGGCGCGGGGGCCGGCGCGGCGCTCCCCTCCGTGTCGGGGAGTAGCGTGCCGGTATCCTCTACCGTCGTGTCCTCCTCCTCGAGCTCCGCGCCTGTGTCGCGGTCGATGATGTCGTTGTCGTTCACCCCCGTGTCCGACGAAATCTCCACCTGGTCGCAGGCATAGCCCGACCCGTCGCCGTTGCCATCGTTCTGGTCCGGGTTCGGCGTCGTCGGGCAGTTGTCCTCCTCATCGGTCACCCCGTCGCCGTCCGCATCCTCAATGCAGGTGCTCGGCACCGCATCTTCGCACGAGAAGCCCTGCTCGATGAAGCAGCGGGCGCTGCAGCCGTCGCCGGCCGTCTGGTTGCCGTCGTCGCACCCCTCGCTCGTCCCCACGATGCCGTCGCCGCAGAAGCTGTCGCACCGGGCGCCCGCATATCCAGGGTTGCAGGTGCAGCTCCCGTCCGGGTTCATCACCGCGTTGGCACCACACTGCTCCAGCCCCACGATGGTGCAGAACCGCCCCGCATAGCCCTCGTCGCAGGCGCAGGCGCCGCCGCCGATCGGTGTGCCCTGGTCGTTGCAGAAGGCCCGGGTCAGGCTGCAGTCCTCGCCATAGGTGTCCGGGTCGCAGGCGCAGATGGCGGTGGCTGTTCCGTCGGCCGCCAGCGACAGCGTGCAGACATTCTGCCCGTTGCAGGGCACCGCCCCGGGGCAGCGCAGGCAGGCAAACCCGATCGGAGCCGGCGCAGGCGGAGGCACCACACCGCTCCCCTCTCCGCTGCCAACGCCACTGCCGACCCCACTCCCATCGCCGCTGCCCGCGCCCGTACCGGCCCCGCTCCCCTCTCCGCTGCCCTCCGACGCGTAGAGAATCTCGCGGGCAAAGCCCACCTCGCACTTGCGGCAGTCGGCGTCGGTGTAGCCCTCGTCGCAGAGGCAGGAGCCTGCCGAACTGCAGCTGCCATGGCCCGCGCAGTTGTCTTCCCGCGTACAGACCGGGCAGGCCGGATAGTTGAACCCGGGCGTCGCGCAGGCGTCGCAGGCCGCCCCCACGTAGCGCTCGTCGCAGATGCAGCTCCCGTCGGCCTGCACCCGACCATGCCGGTTGCAGGTGATGGCATCGGTCAGCGTGCAGTCGGCGCCCGCCCGCCCCGCCGTGCAGCCGCCGCAATCGGGCCCCGCGAAGGTGTCGCCGCAGCTGCAGCTCCCGTCAAAGGCGGCGATGCCCCGGTTGTTGCAGGTGGTCTCGTTCGAGTGCTGGCAGGCGTCGCCCAGCCAGCCCGGCTGGCAGAGTTCGCACCTCCGCCCCGTGAAGTTGTCGCTGCAGATGCAGCTCCCGTCCGGCTGCGCGACGCCGCGGTCGTTGCAGGTGAAGCGGTCGTTGTACTGGCACTGCGGCCCCGTCTGGCCCTCCACGCAGCTCCCGCAGTCGGCGCCGGCAAAGGTGTCGAAGCAGGCGCAGCTCCCGTCGGCCTGCGCGATGCCCCGCCCGCGGCAGGTCACATCGTTCGAGAAGTTGCAGAGGTCGCCCGCAAAGCCCGGCAGGCAGGTCTCGCAGGCCTCGCCCGCCATGTTGGTGTTGCAGCGGCAGGTGCCGTTGTCGAGCGCCAGCCCGCGCGCCGAGCAGGTGAGCTCATCGCTGAACTCGCAGTCCGCCCCGGCCAAGCCCGGCAGACATTCGGTGCACTGTACCCCGCCTCGTCGAGGCAGGCAGAGGCAGCTGCCATCCTCCTGGGCGCTGCCGAGCGAGAAGCAGGTGTTGATGTCGGAGTAGATGCAGCCAGGACCGGCAAAGCCGATGTCGCACTGCTCGCAGTTGTCGCCCGTCACCCCGTAGTTGCAGAGGCAGCTCCCGTCCGCCTGCGCCAACCCCTGGCCGTTGCAGGTCTCGGCGTCGGAGAAGCTGCAGTCGGCGCCGGCATAGCCGGGCATGCAGCGGGTGCAGGTGGCGCCGCAGAAGACCACGCAGGCGGTCGCCGACAGGTCGTCGGTCGGGTCGCAGGTGGCGGGCACGGGGGTGGTCAGGTCGCTCCAGGTCACAACGGCGCCGGCCTCCCACTCGGTCTTGGGCACGAGGCCGGCCGAGTAGATGGCGGGGCAGTCGAGCGCGCCGCTGCCGCCGCTCCCATCACAGGCCGGCTGGCAGGCGGTGGGGTCGGTGGGGGCACAGACGGCGCACCGGTCGGGGCAGAGGGCGGGCGCACAGGCGGCGCTGCAGTCGGCCGCGATGGGCAGCGTGGCTCCTGCCGGCGCAGCGACAAAGGCGAGGCCGAGCAGGGAGAGCAATACGAAGAGGGCGTGGAGCGCGCGCATGGAAGGGGCCTTGGCTGCGGAGCAGGAGAGATCTCTGAGGTTAGCATCAGTCCCTCGTGGTTGACACAAACCCTATACGTCACAGGCAGGCATTGCCTGCGGCATCCTCGGCTCCGACGACGATTCTGCGGGCAGCGGCAACTCGCGCATCCAGTTCATCGCCCCCGCGGCGGGCACCTACTGCCTGCATGCCGCCGGCTACGGCTACGGTGCGGTCGGCCCCTACACCTTCGTGACCTCGGTCTGGTAACGGCCCCGCTCTCCACAGCGCCGCGCTCCCGCAGGGGAGGGCGCCGTTGCTGCTTTTGGGGTGGTGCGTCACATGAATCCCAGGGCGTTGCCCTGGGTTGATACATGTCGCCCCGTTGGGGCTTGAACGCGTGAAGGCCCGCGCCATGCCGCAATCACCTTCCAACAGCCGCCTAGGCTGAGCAGACATTGGCGCCG
>CANMDT010000121.1 GCA_947496715.1 Myxococcales bacterium | reverse complement strand
AGCGGTGGTGCCTGCGCAGCGCGAGGCGGCGGCGCCGATGGCGGCGCAGGATACGGGTAGCCCCATGCCTCCGACCGATCCGCTGCTGGAGCCAAACGCGGTGCCGCTCTCTGCGGCGACGGCGCTCGGGGTTGCTGTGGAGCCTCTGGTGGAGCCGGTGCGGGCGGTGTTGCCGGCTGCGCAAGAGGCTGCGCCCGAGGGCGAGCTGAACCCGGAAGATGAGGGGCTCGAGGGCGAGGAAGGCCCCGATCCCGCCGCGGGCGAGTCGCCGGAGGGTGAGGCGCCCGAGGGAGAGCTGAACCCGGAAGATGAGGGGCTCGAGGGCGAGGAAGGCCCCGAGTAGTCGGCTGCAGACCGGTCGCGGCGGGAGCTGCGCGGGCATCGGGAGCGAGGAGAGCGAAATGTCGAACGAGGTCGCAGCGCTGGTGGCGCAGTTGTCGGAGACGGAGCTGTTCGGCGGGATTGGCGAGTCGCTGCTGCCGCAGGTGGCGCGGGTCTTCACCCGGCAGACGGCGCGGGCTGGGACGGTGTTGTTCGAGCAGACCACGCCGGTGGCCTCGGTCTATGTGGTGGCGCGCGGCGGCGTGGAGCTGCGGCGCCGCGACATCGCGACGGGCATGGACTACCTGGTGGCCTCGTATAGCGAGCTGAAGTCGTTCGGCGAGGAGAACGCGCTCGGCGACGACATGTCTCCGCTCTATGCGGTGGCGACGGCAGAGTGCGACCTGTTGCTGATTTCGCGAACCAACTTTGTGTCGCTGATGCAGCAGATTCCGGCGGTGGGGCTGGCAGCGGCGCGCATCATCGCGCGGCGTGCGAACCGGCTATTTTCGGACAAAGGGGTGAATTTTGGGGCGCTGTCGAAGCTGAACATCGACCGGGCGCTCTGGAGTTCGGTGCCTCGCCGCCTGATTGTGGAGGCACGGGTGCTGCCGCTGGGGCGTCGGGGCGCGACGGTGCTGGCTGCGATGACCAACCCCTTCGATTCCAACGCGATCGACGAGGCGCGTCGGGCCTTCGGCGGTGCGAATGTGGAGGTAGTCGCGGTCTCGGAGGCCGAGTTTGATCGTTATGTGACGCGGTATGTGCTGCCTGCACTGGACGGGGTGGTGGAGGCCAATGCCGACGCGCATCTGATTCCGAAGCTTCCGAACAAGGCCTACCAGATGAAGTTCACCCAGGAGGGGAACGAGAACATCTCGGAGGAGGAGCGGAAGGCGCAGGTGACGGGCGAGCAGGTGGTGGCGATGCTCAACCAGATCATCGGCGACGGCCTGGCACTGGAGTGCAGCGACATCCACATCGAGCCCTACGAGGCCGATTGCCAGGTTCGGTATCGCATCGAGGGCAAGTTGCTTCGGCGGCCCGATCCGATCCCGATGCGGTATCACGGCGCGGTGGTGAGCCGCCTGAAGGCGCTCGCGAGCATGAACATCACGGAGCGGCGTAAGCCGCAGGATGGTCGGTTGGGCTGCGTCTTCAACGAGCGAGAGATTTCGCTGCGCATCTCGTCGGTGCCGACGCGGTTTGGCGAGAAGGTGGTCATGCGGGTGCTGGACCGGTCGGCGTCGCTGATCGGGCTCGACCGGATCATCGGCCTGCCGCGGGTGCGCGACATTGTGCGGAGCCTCATCTTCCAGCCGCACGGGATTGTGCTCATCACGGGCCCGACGGGAAGCGGCAAGACGACGACGATGTACTCGGCGATTCTCGAGCGGCGGGGAGAGGGCATTAACATCAATACGGTGGAAGACCCGATTGAGTACACCATCCCGGGCATCACGCAGGTGCAGTACAACGATGCTGTCGACCTCGGTTATGCGCAGGCCATCAAGGCCTTTCTGCGCCAGGATACCGACGTGATGCTCATCGGCGAGACGCGTGACGCGCGGACGGCCGGCTATGCAATCCAGGCTGCGCTGTCGGGCCATCTGGTGCTCACCTCGCTCCACACAAACTCGGCGCTCAGCACCATCTACCGCCTCAAGGATATGGGCATTGAGTCGTTCCTGCTCGGCAACGCGCTCGGCGGCGTGGTGGCGCAGCGGCTGGTGCGGAAGATCTGCACCGACTGTCGCCAGTCGCATAACTATCCCGCGTCGCTGCTGTCGCGGGTGTTTGATGCGGGTGAACCCGTGCCGCCGCTCTACCGGGGCGCCGGGTGCGGGCGCTGCAACAACACCGGCTACCGAGGACGAGCGGCGGTGGTTGAGGTGATGCGGATGAACGAGGAGCTGCGGGCGGCGATTGCGGCCAATGCGCCCATGACGGAGCTCAGGGAGGTGGCGATTGCCGCGGGCATGGTGACCTTCCGTGACTACTGCCGCGAGCTGCTGGTGCAGGGTGTGACGACGCCGTCGGAGGTGAGTCACATTCTGTATGCGGAGGATGAGGCGACGGCGAAGGGCGAGGTGAAGGTGTGCGGAAACTGCGGTGCTGCGAACACGGCGTCGACGAAGTACTGTGAAGATTGCGGGAGTTCGTTGAGCTGAGGAGCGGTCGATGCGGAATCTGGGCCTGGTCTGGTGTTTGGTGCTGGTTGCAGGTTGCTCGGAGGAGGCGGCTGGACCGATGGAGGTCGACGCGGGCGCTGATGGATCTGGCAGCGGCGCAGGTTCGGGCCAAGGGTTGGGCAGCGGCGATGGCTCCGGTAGCGGAGAGGCGCCGATTCCTCCTTGCGGCGGTGGCTACGACCTCAACGATGACGGGGTCTGCGACCACGACGTGGCGGATTGGTCGCGTGGTGCGTTGGTCGTGGGAGGACTGCCGAGAACGGATATCTACGAACTCGGCTCGGCGCTGCCAGAGGTGGCATCGAACGGTGTGGGGCATGCGCTGATCTGGCCGGTGAATGTTTCAGGCGTGCTGCTGCCGTGGGGCGCGCTCACGCGCATGCTCGACCCCGACACGACCGATGCGGGTGTGCGGGCGCTGCAGAACGGCGCGCGCGGCCTGCTGGGCTTTGGGACGACGACGGAGATGTATGGTTGGCTCGGGCTGACGCAGCTCGACGCGTCGGCCGAGGCGATGCCGGGCGTGCCATGGCCGGCCTATGCGCAGGCGGGTGACTTCCTGGGCGTGGGGCAGGTGCCGACGGCGCAGGGGCCCGCGCTAACCTTCTCCTGCGCGACCTGTCATACGGCGGATCTGTTCGGCAAGACGGTGTTCGGGCTGACGAACCGGCGGGCGCGTGCGAACGAGTTTTTTCATGTGGCGAAGCGGTTCTTTCCGTCGCTCACGACGACGGCCTTTCGGAGCGCAACGGATGCGACGGAGGACGAGCTGGCGCTCTTCGACCGGACGAAGCTGAATCTGGGTTCGGTGGGAACGAAGGAGCCGCAGGTGCTGGGGCTCGATACCTCGCTGGCGCAGGTGTCGCTGAGCCTCGCGCGCCGCGCGGAGGATGGATACTCGACCAAGGATCGTGCGCTGGAGCGGACGCCGCGGGTTGCGGCGCTGGCGACCGAGGTGGCCGACAGCAAGCCGGCGGTCTTCTGGAATGCGAAGTACAAGAACCGCTGGTTGAGTGACGGCTCGATTGTCTCGGGCAATCCGATCTACACGAACTTTCTCTGGAACGAGATCGGGCGCGGCACCGACCTGCATGAGCTGGAGGCCTGGCTGGCGCGGAACCAGAAGGTGGTGGATGAGCTGACGGTTGCGGTCTTTGCCTCGCAGGCGCCGAAGTGGGTGGACTGGTTCGGCGAGAGCTCGCTGGATGTGGTGGCAGCGGAGCGGGGGCAGCTGCTGTTTGATGCGAACTGCGCGCGTTGCCACGGCAGCTACGAGAAGGGGTGGCAGGCTGCTGATGCGGCGAGCATGAGCGTGACGGAGTTGGTCCGGACGACGCGGGTGACCTACTTCGAAGAAACTCCGGTGCATGATGTGGGGACCGACCCGCTGCGGGCGCGTGGCATGGCCGACTTTGCGGAGCGGCTAAACGTGCTGGAGATCTCGAAGGCGATGGGGACGGTCGTGGAGGTGCAGTCGGGCTATGTTCCGCCTCCGCTGGAGGGCATCTGGGCGCGCTACCCCTATCTTCACAACGGGAGCGTGCCGACGCTGTGCGACATGCTGACGCCGTCGGCGCGGCGGACGGCGCTGTTCTGGAACGGGCCTGCGAGCGACCCTGCGACCGACTTCGATGCGGCCTGCGTGGGTTACCCGATTGGCGATGCCATCCCGGCTGCCTGGAAAGAGGAGCCGCGGGCGGAGTACGACACGGCGCGGAGCGGGATGTCGAACATGGGCCACGACAGCTGGCTCACGAAGCCGGATGGCAGCGACCTGCTGAGCGGGCAGGAGCGGCTCGACCTGATCGCCTACCTGAAGACGCTCTAGCCGGAGACCTTGCGGACGCCTTTGCGGGTGAGCCAGTCGATGGCGCGCTCGCGCTGGTCGCCTTGGAGGGCGATGGCGTCGTCTTCGCGGGTGCCACCGCAGCCGAGCGAGCGCTTCATCTCCGTGACCCAGGCGTCGAGCGCATCGTTGGAGAGGCCGAGGTGGGTGACGAGTGTGACGGTCTTTCCGCCGCGGCCTTTGCGCTCGACGGCGACGACGGCACGGGCCGGGAGCTTGGGGTCGGCGGCCGGCTTTGTCGCAGAGGCTTCTGCGGGGGCCGCTGCGGGCGCGGCGTCGACGGGACGGAGTGCGGCGAGGGCGGCGAAGGGGTTGGAGAGCGGGGCCTGCGCAGGGGCGTCGGACCAGCCGCCCTTCTTGGAGGTTGCCATGGGGTTACCGCTTGGGAACGGGGACGGGGACGATGGTCTCGATGGGTCCTTCGCGGACGAGGAGCCAGTAGTCGGGGAGGGGGATCATGAGCGGGCCGAGCTTGAAGACCTCCCAGCCGAGGAGGAGGTCGGTGGAGCCTTCGTTGACGGCAACGAGCGGGCAGTAGCCGGGCGCGCCGGGGTCGTACCAGTGGTTGCCCGCGACGCCGTAGTGGAGGAAGTCGGGGCCGGCCCAGCCGCCCGGGAAGCGCTCGTTGGTGCGCTTGAGCAGGTGGTAGTGGCCGAAGGATTTTTCGCAGCCTTTGCCATCACGGAGCGGGATGCGGGGGCCGTCGATACCATGCTGCTCGAGCTTCACGTTCCAGCCGCGGACGAGGCTCTGTTCGGGGTCGGCGTAGAAGGTTTTGCGGAAGGTCTTCCAGAGGAGCTTGTTGACGAAGGCGGGGAGGGAGAGGTCGATGCCGAGGTACTGGTGACCGGCGACTGCGGCGTGGTCGATGGGGTGCGCTGTGGCGACGATGGCGGCGAGCTCAGCCTGAGACATACGGAGGAGGTCGGACTGTGTGAGCATGCTGGGCCGGAAGAAAAGGTGTGACCGATGGAGGAGGGTTGGTTAGCAGCCAAGGGGCTTGGGTGTCATCATGGATTGGCCTCCTGTGTTGCGGAGAGAGCGTTGGCGCGGAGAGCGGAAGAGCAGCGCAGTGGTGGCGAGGAGCCGCGCGAGGGCGACGTTGTCGAGGCGACGGTTGTGGCGTGGGGCAGTGGCCTGGATGCGGTGGCAGAGTGGTCGGGTGGCCGTCTGCATGTGCGGGACGCGCTGCCGGGCGAGCGGCTTCGGGTGCGGCTGCGTGGCGGGCGCGGACGGTGGCGCGGCGAGGTTGTATCGTGGGTACGCCAGTCGTCGTCGCGGTGCGAGCCATCGTGCGCGGTTGCGTCGCGGTGCGGGGGCTGCGACCTGCAGCATATGGCCTACCGGGCGCAGCTGGCGTGGAAGCGCGACGAGGTGATGCGAGCGGTTCGGACGGGGCTTGGCCGGTCTGTTCAGGTGGCGGAGCTGCTTGCGCCTTCGGAGCCGCGCGGTCACCGGACCAAGATTGGGCTGCGCATCGGAGGCGCCGCGGGCGCGCTGACGGCGGGGCTCTTTGCGCCGCACACGCGCGAGGTGGTGGCCATCTCGGAGTGCGAGGTACAGGACGCGGCGGGGACGGCCTTCGCGCTGCGGCTTGTGGCGCTGGCTTCGGGGTTGGGAGTTCCACCCTTCGAGGAGGAGAGTGGGCGCGGGCTGCTACGGGCCGTCGTGGTGCGGGTTGGTCACGGCACGGGCGAGCTGCAGGTGACCTGGGTGCTATCGGCGCGGTCGCAGCAGTATGAGCCTGCGCTGACGGCGGCGGCGCTCGGGGCCGGCGCGCTGTCTGTCGCGCTGAACTTTCATGCAGAAGATGGCAAGCAGCTTGCGGGCTCCCGACTGGTTCACGCGGGCGGCGCGGCGCGCATCCGTGCGGAGGTCTGCGGGCAGTCCTACCTGGTTTCTGCGGGGGCCTTCTTTCAGACCTCAAAGTTCGGCGCGGAGGCGCTTTCGAAGCAGGTTCGGGCGTGGGCCGGGAGCGCGCCGCAGGGCAGGTTGCTCGACCTCTATTCGGGTCTTGGCTTCTTCGGGTTGCCGCTGGCGTCGCGCTTCCGCGAGGTGGTTGCGATGGAGGAGAGCCACGCTGCGACGGAGGACGGGATCGCCAGCGCGGCCCGCTCGGGTGTTGGGAACATCTCGTTTCGCGAGGGCCGGGTGGAGTCTTCGCTGCGTGGGTTTCTGAAGAGCGGTGGACAGGCTACGACGGTGATTGCCGACCCGCCGCGGAGCGGGCTGTCGGCCGAGGTCGCTGAGATGCTGACGAGCGAGCTTACGCCGGAGCGGCTCATCTATGTTTCGTGTGATCTCGACGCGCTCGCGCGGGATGTTGCCGTGCTGACGCAGGGAGGCATGCAGTTGGAAGAGGTGCAGCCCGTGGAGATGTTCCCGATGACAAAGCATGTGGAGACGGTGGCGCTCTTTCGCCCAAACCCCGTGCTGGCGATGGCGCGGCGGATGGGGGGTCGGCGGTGAGCGCGGAGGTCCCCTACGGGCTTACGGCGGCTGCGGCCGGCGCGACGATTGCCGTCTCGATCGCCTTGGTCACCATCGCGCACCGGCAGGGAAGCGGTTACCCGCAGGCCTTCCGGCTGATGCGCGGCGCGGTGTCGCTGGTGCTCACCCTGCTCGGCTTTTTCGCCCTGTTTCACTGGTGGGACATCGCGAAGGATGGGTATGTGACGCAGGAGGTTGACCGGCTGGCGATGGTGCTGTCGGGCATCGCGATGGGCCACTTTGCGGGCGACCTGCTGCTGATGGTCTTCGCCGCGCGGCGGGGGCTTGATGCGACGCGGACAGACCTTGTGGCGCATCACGTCACGGGGATTCTGGCGACGCTGCTGGTGCTCTTCTACCCGATCGCGGCGCCGCTCTTTCTCATCATGTTCACCACGGAGATGATGCCGATGACGACCGGCGTCGTCTCGTGGGCCGAGTTGGCGGGCAGCGCGGTCTGGGTGCGCCGAGGCATGATGGCGCGACTCGCCACACTCTTGTTGTGGCGCGCACCGTTCTGGAGCTGGAGCTCCTACTTGGTGGTCAGCAACCTGGTGGCTGCGGACTGCACGCCCGACCAGCGGGTTGTTTTTGCCTGGAGCGGGACCTTTCTGGCTGTCGCCTTCGTGCTGGACTCCATCTGGATCCGCAAGTGTCTGAAGGCGCTGCGGCGCTAGGGTTCACCGCCGGGGGCTAGCCCCAGATGACCTTCTTCTTGGAGGCATACCATGCATCGAGCTGCGGCTTGTAGTGTGCCTCGATGGTCGAGCGCTTGATCTTCATGGTCGGCGTCAGGAAGCCGTTCTCTATGAGCCAGCGCTCGGAGACAATGGCGACGAAGCCGAGCTGCTCCCAGTCTTCGAGCTGGCTGTTCACCTGCTTGAGCAGCGCGGCGAAGTGGGGCTCATACTCGGCGCGGCCCTCGGCTGTCTTGAGCTTGTCGACAAGCGACTCTGCGACCTGGATCAGGGCATGTGCATCGGAGTAGCCGGAGCCTGCGACACAAGTGAGCTCGATGTTGTTGTCGGCGTTGATGAGGTTCTCGATCGGCGCAGGGGCGACATACTTGCCCTTGCTGGTCTTGAAGAGCTCCTTGACGCGGCCCGTGATCTTGAGGCGACCCTGATCGTCGAGTTCGCCGCGGTCGCCGGTCTTGAGGAAGCCGTCTTCTGTGAAGCTGTCGGCCGACATCTCGGGCTCCTTGTAGTAGCCGAGCATGCTGCCGGGGCTGTGAACAAGGATCTCGCCCTCGGGAGAGATGCGGCAGCGGACGCCGGGCGAGGCGTTGCCGACGTAGCCGACGCGGGTCTTGCCCGGCACAGAGATGTGCGAGGCGCAGAAGTTCTCGCTCATGCCGTAGCCTTCGAGGAGCTCGAGGCCCAGGCTGCGGTACCAGGTGATGAGGCCGGGCGGGATAGGCGCCGAGCCGGAGGCTGCGATGCGGACATGCTCGAGGCCGAGGCCGGTGAGGACCTTCTTGGAGACGATGCCCTTGAGGATGGGGATCTTGAGGAGGAGGTCGAGCTTCTTCTGTGGCTTCTTGGCGAAGACGCCGAGCTGGAACTTGAGCCAGAGGCGGGGGACCGAGATGAAGACGGTCGGTCGGGCGCGCTTGATGTCCGAGATGAAGGTCTCGAGCGACTCAGCGAAGTAGATATGGAAGCCCGAGATGAAGGAGGTTGCCTCGACGACCGCGCGCTCGAAGGCGTGTGCGAGCGGGAGGTAGCTCAGGATCCGCTCGTCGGCGCCGAGCTTGATGACCTCGACAAAGGTCTCTGCGCCGAGCGCGATGGTGCGGAAGGAGTGCATGACACCCTTCGGCTGACCGGTGGAGCCGGAGGTGTAGATGATGATGGAGAGTTCGTCGGCGCCACGGACCGGCTCACCCTGCAGGGGCTCCGTCTCGGCGACGATGGCGTCCCATGACTTGCCGGGCGACGTGGGGGCGAGGGGGAAGACAATGCGCGGGAGGTCGGCAGGGGTTCCGGCGTCGACGTCGGCCATGCTGTCGAGTTTGCCGATGAAGATGAGCTTCGCCTCGCTGTGTGCGAGGATGAACTTGATGTTCTCGGCGTTGAAGGTGGGGAAGAGTGCGACCGAGGTGTAGCCCGCCATCCAGATCGCGAGCTCTGCGATGATGAAGTGGGCGCAGTTCTTGGTGATCATCGCGATACAGGAGCCGGCCGGGTAGCCGAGCGACTGGAGGTGTGCGGCCATGCGGCGGGCCTCCTCCGAGACCTGTGACCAAGTGTAGTCCGTCACCTGTCCGCCGCCGATGGGCTGCGTGAGGTAGACCCGGTTGGGGTGCTGGCGGACGCGGGCGTGGAACTGCTGGAGGAGCAGGCGATGGTCGACGGACTGGGTCATGCGTTGTGCCGTGGGCGAGGGACCGCGCTGGGTCGTGTGATGGAACCGATGCCGCAGTTTAGGCCGCGGCGCAGGGTTGGGCAAGCGGTTATAATACCACCGGATACTTTACCGATCAAAACTTGCCGTTTGTATTAAATCATACATACGATAACGAAGAAAAGATGGCTGCTTTTTTGGAGAAAACGGTGGAACACGTTCATGTGCTACGCTTCGACAAAACCAAGGACTAGGTTCGCAAGGCGCCGCAACCGTTCACCACAAGCATGATTCAACAGAACGCGAGTAATGCGC
>CANMDT010000120.1 GCA_947496715.1 Myxococcales bacterium | reverse complement strand
GGACGGCAGCGCAGAGGTCACCTTCGAGGTCACCAGCCTGCAGGTCGAGCAAGATGGTCGCTCGCTCGGCACGCTCACCAACTTTCCGCCCGAGGCGCGGACCCTGAAGGGTCGCATGGACCGCAAAGGGCACCTGCTTCTCGAGGAGCAGCTCAAGGTCTACATGGTCGACAACAAGGTTGTCATCGGCCTGCAGGCCGGCGGTTCTGGCGCTTCTGCAACGGTGGAGGCCAGTGACGGCGACGAGCGGGTGACGGTCAAGGTCTTCGCAGGTGTCGACCCCAAGACGGGACAGGTGACGGCCTCCGCAACCATGCAGAGCGCGCCAGCGAAGGGCGAGGCCCAGGTCACCGAAGAGACGCCCTCGGTCGAGGCGCTGCCAGTCGGACTTCTCGACCTGCTCGTGCTGCCCGACGGCGACTTCCGTCCCGGCTCGGTGACCGAAGTGAAGCACCCCTTTGGCACGCTCTCCTGCACCGCCGAATCGTTCGACGCAGGCATCGCCAAGATGCGGGTTCGCTCGAGCACCTCGGTCAACACGAAGCAGATGGCAGCGCCCACCGGCAAGCAGGCGTTCACGGTCAGCAGCGAGCATGGCGAAGATAGTTTCGGCATGGAGATGGAGATGGATGTCGTTGGCGAGGCAGGGGAAGAAGATGAAGCTCCTCCGATGGCCGGCATGCCGGAGATGAAGACCAATCTCGATGCCGATGTGGCCGGCCAGTTCGACACCGCGCGCGGCGCAATCGTGCAGGTATCGGGCACGGTGAAGATGAACACCGAGGCCGGTGGCATGACCATGAAGACCGACAGCACCTTTTCCCTTCAGGCCAAGTAGACAGCCGGCGCCCCACGCGCCGATCAGGAATCCGATGACCACGCCAGCATTTGCGCAGCCCTTCACCCTCCCCAACGGCCGCGTCGTCAAGAACCGGCTCGCCAAGTCGGCCATGAGCGAGGCGCTCGGCACGATCGACAACCATGTGACCGAGGCGCTCGTGGCGCTCTATGGGCGCTGGGCCGAGGGCGGCATCGGACTCAACATCACCGGCAATGTCATGGTCGACCGCCGCGCGCTCGGCGAGCCGAACAATGTGGTTCTGGAAGACGAGGCAGACATGGCGCTGCTCCGTGGCTGGGCGCAGGCCGGCACGGCGCAGGGGACCGAGTTCTGGATGCAGCTGAACCACCCGGGCAAGCAGTCGCCGAAGGGGCTCAACGCAGAGACCGTTTCGCCGTCGGCGCTGGGCTTCGGCAATGCGCTGGCCCCCTTCTTCAACACACCGCGGGAGCTCACCGAGGCCGAGATTGTAGACATCATCGCACGCTTCGGTCGGAGCGCGGCGCTGGCCAAGGCGGCAGGCTTCACCGGCGTGCAGATCCACGGCGCCCACGGCTACCTGGTGAGCCAGTTCCTGTCGGGCCGGCACAACCAGCGCACCGACGGCTGGGGCGGCGATGCCGAGCGGCGCAGGCGGTTTGTGCTGGAGGTCTATAAGGCCATCCGTGCCCAGACGGGCCCCGACTTCTCGGTGGGTATCAAGATGAATTCGGCCGACTTCCAGAAGGGTGGCTTCTCGGAAGAGGAGTCGCTCGATGTCGTACGGGCGCTGTCGGAGGCCGGCATCGACATGATTGAGATTTCGGGTGGCACCTACGAGGCCCCCGTCATGGCGGGTGTGACGCGCGAGCCGATGAAGGAGTCGACGATTCGGCGCGAGGCCTACTTCCTGGAGTTCGCGGAGAAGGCGCGCGCGGCGAGCAAGACGCCGCTGATGGTGACGGGCGGGTTCCGCTCGGTGGCTGGGATGAGCGCCGCCATTGAGAGCGGCGCCGTGGACTTCATCGGCATCGCGCGGCTGCTGGCGATTGAGCCCGATGCGCCGCTCCGGCTGGTCGCAGGGCAGGAGCCGCGCGAGGCAGTTCGCCCCATCAAGACCGGAATCCATGCCATCGACAAGATGGCCCTGCTGGAGGTCGCCTGGTATGCGCGGCAGCTGCGCCGGATGGGCCACGGCGGCGAGCCGAAGCCCCGCGAATCAGCGCTCTGGTCCTTTCTCGCCAGCATCAGCGAGACGGGCTGGGGGACGATGAAGACGCGCCGACTCCGCGCCTGATGCGCGGATGATGCCGGCGCGGCGGCAGACACCGTCGGCGAGCTGGTAGAAGAGCGGGCCCCGCGCCTTCGCCTCAATCTCGCCGACGGTGAGACGCTCGAGTTCGCGGCGGTGGTTGCTGTTCACATAGTGGACCAGCAGCGCATCCTCGGGCGGCGTTACCGCTGCTCCTTCGAAGAAGCGGAAGCTG
This sequence comes from Myxococcales bacterium, assembly GCA_947496715.1. Lineage (GTDB taxonomy): Bacteria > Myxococcota_A > Bradymonadia > REDH01 > REDH01 > CAIWGR01. Next base: position 7,209 of record CANMDT010000120.1, on the reverse strand, counting down.
TAGGTCGGCGGCTCGAAGTAGAAGGCCGCCGACGGGAGCCGCTCCACCTCGCTCCGGTCGGCCTGCCAGGCCTGTGAGACAAGCGTGGGCCCGAGCGCGAAGCGCCGGGTAGGCGAGGCCTCGAGTGCCGCCACCAGCAGCCTCCGCACGAAGGCGCTGCGGGGCTCGGCTCCGAGCACTGCGTTGTTGAGGTTGGGGCGGCTCCAGGCAGCATCGAGCTTGCGGACGATCCAGCTCCCGGCAAGCGAGCGCCCGCCCGCGAAAGACCAGCCTCGGCTCAGCGCGTAGGCTGCCACGTAGGAGAGCGTAGGGCCGACCATCCAGGGTTCGCGACGACCCTCGACGCGGGCCTCGTTGACCTTCCAGACCTGCTCCTCTCCCACAAAGGCGGGGTGGTGAAGCAAGTGGCGGAAATCGCGGAGAGCGAGGATGTCGAAATCGAGGTAGATGCCGCCCCGGTCGTAGAGGATGGCATAGCGGAGGAGGTTGCTCTGCGCGCTGCGCGCCGAGGCGGGGATGCGGCTGTAGAGGGCCTTGAGCGGTGCTGCGAGGTCGCCCGTCGCATCGAAGGCCGCCTCGGGCGAGGTGCGCAGGAACGAGACCCGGTCGCGCACCTGCAGGGGCCAGAAGTGGGGGGCCGCGACCGGCTCCTGCCCGAAGAGGTGGATCTCCACCTCGCATCGATCGTCGACCTGAAGCAGGCTCTCGACCGCGAGCCGGCAGTAGAGGGGGAACTCGCGCCCCGTCCACAGGAGCACAAAGCGGTTGGGGATCCGGGGCACTGGACTGTTCATGGTCGACTCCCTCTGCGGCTTGCAACCCGTGCAGTAGAGGGTGGATGTGGCGACATTGTTGCGACGAGCGCGCAAGATCGTGAACTTTCGGGAGCAGTTGTGCGACGACCTTTTCCGACGCACGACGGGCCTGTTGCAGCGTGGTGGCGGGAGCCGCGAATAACCTGCTATGCGAGGCGTCCCGTGAGCCTCACCAATTCGCATGGACGACCGCTTGATGCACGAACGCCTGACCAATCTCTCCCGCTCTGCCCTCGCCGCTGTCGTGGCCGCTCTCCTGCTCCTCGCGCCTGGCCTCGCCGCCGCCATCGAGGTTGAACCCCCCTCCATCCGGCAGCTCAGCGCCGCGCAGATCGCCTTGCTGAAGAAGGGCGAGACCATTCGGAGCATGGACACCAACATGCCATTCCGCGGCGAGGTGATTGGCCTCATTCAGGCGCCCGTCGAGGAGCTCGCCGCCGTCCTTCGAGACTACCCCAAGCAGACGCAGTGGGCCCCCTCGATGGCCGAGATGCGGCTGATTCGGCGCGAAGGCGAGTTCGACATCTTGGGTGGCGTCACCGACCTCCCCTGGCCCGTACCCGACCGCACCTGGAACATGCGCGCCTGGGTTGGCTACAAGACGGTCAGCGGCCGGCGGGCCTGGGTGAACCTCTTCAAGTATATCCCGGGCTCCGGCAACATGAACGAGAGCGCCGGCTACTGGGTGGTCTCCGCCCTCCCCGACGACCCCACCTGGACCTACTGCCGCTACGTGCTCTACGGCGACCCGGGCATCCCGTTCCCCGACTTCGTCATCCGCTGGGCGTCTCGCACCACGCTACCCGCCATCATGAGCAGCCTGCGCAAGCAGCATGCCAAGGTCTACGGGACGAAGCCAGCCGCGGCGCCCGCACCTGCATCAGCGCCGTAGCGCCAACCTCACCAACTCGGCGCAGGCCCAGAGACTGAGCGCAACCGCGGTCTGGCTCGCTCCCACGGGCAGCTCCCAGACGAAGGCGGCAAGGTAGCCGCCAAAGCCAGCCGCGGCGCCCAGCAACGCCGCGACCGGCAGCGTTGTTCCGAGGCTTGGGCAGAGGCGCGACGCAGCCAGCGCAGGCAGCGTGGAGAAGGCAAAGACGGGCAGCGCACCGATGGTGCGGGTGGCAACCGAGACGGCAAGCGCGATCGTGGCGAGCAGCACCACCTTGAGCACCCCGACCGGCAGCCCGCGCGCGGCCGCACCCTCGGCATCGAAGGAGACCGCAATGAAGCCGCGACGCAGCCAGAGGTGGAGGCAGAGAAGCAGCACGGCGGTGGTCAGGAGCCGCTGAAAGTCTTCGGGCGCCACCGCGACGGCGCTGCCGAAGAGGACCGTCTCCACGTCGTGGGCGTCGATGGCCACCTTGGAGCCAACGAGGATCGCGCCTGCGGCTCCCATCAGGTAGAGGCCGCCGAGCAGCTGGTCTCGACCGATGCGGAGCCGCTCGCTGCCGGCGAGCGCCGCCGCCGCGCCGCCAGAGAAGGCGACCGCCCAGAGCGTTGGCGATGCGAGCAGCCCCGTCAGCGCAAAGGTCGCTGCCGCCCATTGCGCGAGCATCACGCCAAGCCCCGCCGTCTGCGTCATCGCGGCCGACAGGAAGACCATGCGGCGCAGTGCCACATAGACCCCAACCCAGCCAAGCAGCAGGCCTGAGACAGCACCCGCGAGCGCCGGGTCCCGGAAGAGCTCCCAAGCTGCAAAGAAGTCGGAGACAGGCTGTGCCATCAGTGGCCCCCACAGTCGGCGACCGCTGCATGCGAGAGCCCGTAGAGCCGCCGGAAGTTGGCCCCCGCGCTCACCTCTTCGAAGCTCCCCGTCTCGGCCACCTTGTCGTCCTTGTCGACCAGCAGCACGCGCGTCGCATGGGTGCCGGCAACATGCAGCGAATGGGTGATGAGGATGATGCCCACATCGCCGCCCCTGCGAATCTCATCCACAACCGACAGCACCAGCTCCTCGGCCACCCGGTCGAGCGCGCTGGTGGGTTCGTCCAGAAGGAGCAGGTTGGGCGTCGACACGAGCGCTCGCGCAAGCGAGGCCCGCTGCCGCTGGCCCTCGGAGAGCTGCGACACCTGATGGCCGAGCAGCTCCGTGACGTGGGCCCGCTCCGCAGCCGCGGCGACGCGATCGCGCGCCTCGCGCGAGACGAAGGGTTGAAGAAAACTGCGCCCCTCATCGGTCGCCAGCAGCAGCCAGTCCTGCACCCGCATCGGCGCCTCGGCCATCACCTCTGACCGCTGCGGCACATAGCCCACGCGGAGGTCGGCGGCAGAGATGATGCGACCCGTGATCGGCGGCTGCAGGCCGAGCAGCGTGCGGAGCAGCGTCGACTTGCCGGCGCCGTTACGCCCGATGAGGGCAAGGGTCTCGCCGCGATGCAGTTGCAGGTCGATGGGCGGCAGGATGGCGCGGCCGTTGTAGCCGGCCGCCATGGCCTCGAGCGTGAGGAGCGGTGCGGTCTGGGGCGCGCGGCTCATCGGCTGAGCGCCGCGAGGATGGGGGCGGAGATGGCGCGGAGGTGGTCGATGTAGCGTTTGCCCTTGTCGAAACGGGTGCCCCCTTCGATAGAAATCAGCGTGGCACTGCCTAGACGAGCGAGCGTGCTGGTGGTGCTCGTGGGGTAGAATTCTTCCTGCAGGATGACCCGCTTGGGCAGCGTCTTGAGCTGGGCGAGCACCTTGGCCACATGGGCCGGGTTGGGCGCGACACCGGGCCGCGGCTCGACCGAGATGGGGCTGGTGAGGCCGAGCCAGTCGCAAAGGTAGATGAGCGAGCGGTGGTAGGTGACAACGGCCCGGTTGGCGGCCGGAAGCGCGGCAAAGGCGGCGGTCTGCGCCCGTCCGAAGCTCTCCAGCTCCGTCGCCATCGCGGCCGCGCGGCTCTGGTAGCCTGCCGCATGCGTGGGGTCGATGGCGGCCAGACGGGTCGCCAGCGCGCGGGCAACCGCGGCGGCTGCCCGGGGGTCGTAGAGGAAGTGGGGGTTGCCGCCGGGGTGCACATCGCCCTGCGCGCGGTCGACTGCGCCGCGTGGGACCTCGAGACGGCGCACCACGGTGGAGGCATCGAAGCGGCCATTCGCACCCTGCGCCAGCTTCGCGTTGCGCGACTGCAGCACCAGCGCGGGGAGCCAACCGATCTCAAGTTCGAGCCCGTTCTCGACCAGCAGGTCGGCACGGCTGAGCGTTACGACGAGCGAAGGTTTCGCATCGGCAAAATGCGGGTCGATGTTGGGCGGCAACATGCTCTCAACCGTCGCGTCGGCGCCGCCTACTTCGCGGGCGATGGCGGCGAGCGAGGGGAGCGTGGCGACCACCTTCACCGCGGCTGAGGCCGGGAGCGGCAGGAGCAAGAGGAGCGCGAGGACGAGGTGTGAAAGTTTCATAGTAGGTCCCTGCATCAGTAGGCGTGTGCGCCGTGGGCGCCGGCGATGACCTCGAGGGCGAGCAGCCCGCCGAGCGTGGTGTCCGTCTGCCAGGGCAGCTTGTCGGCGAGGAGCTGCAGGCGGAGGCGGGAGAAGTGGGAGGGGTAGTAGGTGGCCTGCAGCGAGGCGCGGGTACGGTCGCTGGTCCAGTCGGGGTCGAGCGGGTCGGACTCGTTCCCCGTGGCCCACTCGTAGCGGGCGCCGGCCTCCCAGGCGGGGCTGAGCACCTGCACGAACTGGGCGTAGGCGGCATCGTCTTCGAGCGTGCGCCCGGGCAGCGCGCGGCGGCGGTGCATGAACTCGGCTGTGAGCGCGGTGGCGCGGCGGAGCGTGGAGTCTGACGGCTTGAAGCGGAGGTAGAGGTCGCTGCCGACGATGGTGGTGGTGCCCGCGCTCGCCGTCTCTTCGTCGGCCCGTGCCGCGTTGCCCGTCTGCGCCGACAGCCCCCAGTTGAGCCCGAGGTCGGAGGTGAGTTCGAAGAACTGCTCGAGCCGGCCGGTGGCATAGAGGTCGGAGGCGTCGTTGATGGGGCCGTCCACGGTGGCGAAGGCCCGGTTGCAGCAGCCATCGCTCGGCGTCTGCCAGGAGAGGTAGGCCATCGCATACCACGGGGTGGGCGCGAGCCAGGAGAGCTCCGCGCCGAGGCCGCGGCTGCCATCTTCGCCCAGCATCTTGGTGACGGCGATGGGGGTGTCGGCGAAGCTCCACGAATGCGGATGGGTGGGGTTGGCGCGCCCGAAGCGGCTCAGAAACTGACCGGCGCGGGCCTGCAGTCCGAGCGGGAGCGCAGTCGTTGTGGCGTAGCCCTCTTCGAATTCGATGGCTTCCAGCGTGAAGACGATGTTGGCGTCGATGCGGAAGAAGGAGTCGATGTTGGAGCCAACGGCCCACTCCAGGCCTTGGAGCGTGAAGCCGTTGCCCGCCGGGTCGTGGCCGCCGCCCTCCGTGCGCTCCCCGTCGAAGGCCGCTGCCGACACATCGAGGATGAAGGCCTGATCGAGCTTCACGCCGGCCGATGCATCGTTCGATGCGGGTGCCGGTGCTGCGGCCTCTGCTGTGTCGGCGGCGAGCGCTGCGGCGAGGGCGGCTTCTTCGTCACTGGTCTGTGCGAAGGCGAGCGATGGCGCGAGGCTGGCTGCGGCGAGCAGAAGGAGCGTTGGCTTCATGAGAGGTCCGAGTTGGCGGCGTGGCGACATTGCTGCAATAGCATTGCAATTGAAACTCACTAACGCAACTGCTTTGCAACAGCGAGACGAATCGCACGGGCGGTGCGATTGCCCTCCCGCGCGGCGTGACTTAGAACTGCCGCTCCACCGCAGCCCCGAGCGGCTCCATGAACCCTGTCGTCCTCTACGCCATTCCCTTCTTCGTGCTCACGATGCTCGGCGAGTGGCAGCTGCTGCGTGAGCGCCGGAGCGCGCGTGGCTACACCCCCATCGACACGGCGGCGAGCCTCTCGATGGGCGTCGGCTACCTCGTCATCGCAGCGGCCGCAGCCCTCCTGACCGTCCGTCTCTACCAGTACTTCGCCCAGTTCGCCGTGGCCGACCTCAGCGGAACCTGGTGGATGTGGCCGGCGCTCATCGTGGCCGAGGATTTTTGTTACTACTGGTACCACCGGGCAGGGCACGAGGTGCGCCTCTTCTGGGCCAGCCATGTGAACCACCACTCGTCGCAGCACTACAACCTCTCCACGGCTTTGCGGCAGTCGTGGACGACCCCGTTCACCGGTTGGGTCTTCTGGCTGCCGCTCCTGCTGGTTGGCTTCCCCGTCGAGGCCGTGCTGCTGCAGAAGGGCATCAGCCTCCTCTACCAGTACTGGATTCACACCGAGCTGATTGGCCGCATGGGGCCGCTCGAGTGGGTAATGAACACGCCCTCGCACCACCGCGTCCACCACGGCCGCAACCTGCACTACCTCGACAAGAACTACGGCGGCATCTTCATCATCTGGGACCGCCTCTTCGGCACCTTTGAGCGTGAGGAGGAGCCCGTCGAGTATGGCCTCATCCACAACCTCGAGAGCCACAACCCGTGGGTCATCGCCATGCATGAGTGGTGGGCCATCGCGCGCGACATCGCAGCGCGTCCAACCACCGCGCTGTCGGTGCTGTTTCACCCGCCGGGCTGGGCGCCGGATGGAGGGAGCAGCACGGTCAAAGATCTGCTTGCGGCGCAGGCAGCCCAGACCAAGGAGCAGCCATGAGCGGTTCGCTCGTCTCGGCGGGGGCTGCACCGCCCGCCTGGCTCGACCGGCGGCTCTACCCCTTCGCGCCGAAGCAGTTCGAGACAATGGAGGGAACGCTCTCCTACCTCGACGAAGGGCGTGGCCCCGTCGTGCTGCTGGTGCACGGCACGCCGAGCTGGTCGTTTGAGTTCCGCGAGGTGGTGCGGGAGCTGGCAAAGGACCACCGGGTCATCGTCCCTGACCACCTCGGCTTCGGGCTCTCCGACAAGCCTTCGCGTGACGCGCTCACGCTGGCGCAGCACCGGGCCCGCCTAGCGGCGCTGATGGAGGCGCTGGAGCTGCGGGAGGTGACGCTGGTGGTGCATGACTTTGGTGGCCCCATCGCGCTGCCGCTGGCGCTCGAGGCCGAGAGCCGCATCTCGCGGCTGCTGGTACTCAACTCCTGGATGTGGCCGAGCGATGGCGACCGGACGATTGCCCGCATTGATTGGTTGGTGCGGAGCCCGGTTGGACGCTTCCTCTACCTGCGGCTCGGCTTCTCGGCGCGGTTCATCCTGCCGGCCGCCTTCGCTGACAAGCGACGGATGACGCCGGCGGTCAAGGCTCACTACCACGGGCCGCTCGACTCAGCGCCGGCGCGGGCGGGAACCTATGCGATGGCGCTCGCACTCAAGGGGGGCGACGCGGAGTATGCGGCGCTCTGGGGCGCGCGCGAACGGCTCGCCGCATTGCCGATGGAGATTGTCTGGGGGGCCCGCGACCCTGCGCTGACCGAGCAGCACCG
>CANMDT010000119.1 GCA_947496715.1 Myxococcales bacterium | reverse complement strand
CGCCCGCCGGCGGCACCCCGCTGCCCGTCCTCTCCCGCTCTGCCTTCACCTACGGCAACGCGAACCTGAGCAACGTGGCGTTGCAGTTCCCCGTCGTGGACGGAGTCATCGCGACGCTCGACGCGCCGATCTCCGTGATCGGCGCGGTGGTCGTTGCGACCTCCTATCTCTCCGCTGGCGCCGTTCCCGCGTCGCAGTCCAACTTCTGGGTCTCGGACCGGTTCGGCAGCATCGAGGTGCGGCTCGACTTCACCAACGCTGCAAACGTTCCGCCCTTCCCCATCCAGGTTGGCCAGCGGCTCAACTTCACGGTCTCGGCCGTCAACAGCTACCAAGGCATGGGGCAGATCCAGGCCGCCAGCAACTGGACGCTCGTGAGCAGCGGCGCGGGCGTCCACCTGCTGGAGCGCTCGAACAGCACCGTCGCCTTCGCCGACCTCTCTGAGCTGGTCCGGGTGGAGGGCATCATCAGCGGCGGCGGCGCAGCCTGCGGCGGGACTTCGAAGTGCTTTGACCTCAGTTACGCATCTGGCAATACTGTCACGCTGCGCACCGCTTCGACCGCGGCCGCCATCGGCCAGTGCGTGACCTTCGTCGGTCCCGTTCGACAGTTCGCTGGTTCGCTGCAGCTCGACGCAATCAACTTTGACTGGCTCGCGACCGTCCTCTGACGCGCTGCCAGACCGTTCCCACTCAACCCCCATCACGCGAGGCTCTATGCTCCAACGCTCCACCCTTCGAATTGTCTGCGCGCTTGCGCTCGTAGCGCTGGCGGCCTGCACCACGGAGGTGGCTGCTCGCGGCGGACGGGGCGGCAGCGGCGGGGGCGGCGGGGGTGGAGTGAGTGACACAGGCACCATCGATACCGACGGCTCCGGCGCAGACACCTCGACCGACACCGACGGCTCCGCAGACACGACCGATACGGACGGTTCCGGCGCCGATACCACGGTCGACGACACCTCCGTCGACACCACTGACACCACGCTCGACGATACCACCGACACCTCGATCGACGACACCAGCGCGGACACCAGCGCGGACACCACCGCAGACACCACCGCGGACACCACCGCAGACACCACCTCGGACACCACCGCGGACACCATCCCGCCTGAGTGCGTCACTGGGCTCGACTGCGACGACGCCAAACCATGCACCCTCGACCGGTGCACGGCGGGCGTCTGCTCCAACCCGGCCTCCGACATCGCGCTCGGCGACCCCGTCAACGGCGACTGCCGCCGCTCCGCCTGCTCCTCCGGTGCCGTCATCGTGCTCACCGACAACACCGACACCCTCGACGACGGCATCGCCTGCACCATCGAGGGCTGCAGCGGCACCTCAAGCACCTCGACCCCCGACGACGCCCTCTGCGGCGCCGGCGAAATCTGCGACCCGACCTCAGGCTGCGTTTTCTCTGGCGGCGAGTGCATCACGCCTACGCCCGCTCCAGTGCGCACCGAGGTCTGCGACAGCATCGACAACGACCGCGACGGCTCCGTGGACGAGGGCTGCCGCTGCACCTTTGGCGCCACGCAGCCCTGCTACGCGGGAGGCTCCGAGCGGCGCGGCATCGGCAGCTGCATCGATGGCGTTCAGGTCTGCACCAACCGGCTCGCACCGCAGTGGGGCACATGCAACCGCAGCGTCTCCAACACCACCGAGCTCTGTGACGGCCGCGACAACGACTGCAACGGCTGCGCCGACGACGGCCTCTTCTGCCCGACCACGCCGCTCTGCCCCGACGTGGATACCGCCAGCCTCATCGACCTCTACCAGCCCTCACTCGCCTTCGCTGCGCTGGGCACACTGAGCGCCGGAAACTGGACCGTCACATCTCCGTTCGGAGCGGCCACCGCCGTCGCCGGACTGACGGGCACGGCCGTGCTTCGGGCGCCGGGCCGCTACACGGTCTCGGGCGCTGTTACCTATTCGGACGGCCGGAGCGGCACCTGCAACTACCCGCTCGAGGTCTTCCCCGGCGCCGGCCTTAACGTCTTCCTCTCGTGGAGCACGATGGGCACAACCGACATGGATCTGCATCTCCATCGGGCCGCACCCACCAACACAGGCGCCTTCTGTGTCGACGCGAACGACTGCTACTACGTTAACTGCAGACCTCCCTCTTCGTTCGGCGGCGTCGGGACAAACTGGGGATACAGCAACACCCCCGCCGTCGACTGCGAAGCTGCCAACGCTGCAGATGGATTCAGCGCCTGCACCAACCCCCGCCTTGTCACTGACAACATCAACGACCCCGACCCCGAGTGGATTATCCACGACAGCCCGCGCGCCGGCGAGACCTACCGGGTCATGGCACACCAGTACGATACCGCGCCAACGGCCGGCAACGTCGCCAAGGTCGAGATCTGGTGCGGCGGCCAGCGGCTCGCGCTCTACGGCGAAGCACCCGACACCGTCCCCATGACCACCCCCGGCGCCGCCACCTGCGCAGGCCACTCCTGGCGGGTCGCCGATGTCACCGTTGTGAGCAATTCGTCGGGCGTCGTCTCCTGCAGCGTAGCGCCGCTGAGCTCCGTGACCACCGGCAGCTGGGACTTCCGAACCACCTCCGCATACTAACGACTCTCTCTTCGACTGGAGCCTCCGCGATGTCTCGCCATCTTATCATTGTCACCCTCCTCCTGACCGCCACCTCGCTCGTAGCATGCAGCGAGGAGGCTGCCCGCCGTAGTGGCGGCTCCGGCTCCGGCTCCATCCGCGACACCGGCAGCAGCCAAGACACCGGCAGCAGCCAAGATACCGGCAACGTGGACGACACGTCGACGGCCGATACCGACCCCGATACCACCCCCGAAGATACCGGCACCGTCGATACCGGCAGAGATACGGGTCAGGAAACCGGCGACACCGGAACCATCGACACCGGGGTTTCCTGCACTCGGACCGTCGACTGCACGTCGCAGTTCGGCGCTGGCTTCATCTGTGACAACGGCGTCTGCGTGGAGCAGCTGCTCCCCGACCCCTGCGTTGCAGACGGTCAGGAGTGCACGGATCCCGCGGCGCAGGAGACCGACGCGTTCGTCTGCGTATCGGATACCGCTGGCGCGACGGCTGTCTGCCGTCAGCTCTGCAACGCCGACACCGCCGATGACACGGGCTCTGCGGACTGCCCGCTGAACACCTACTGCTTCGATGTTGGCGCCACGAGCGCGAGCGGCCTGACGGGCGCCTGCACCCCGGGCGACTGCACGACGAACATCTTCGACGCAACCGCCTGCAACGGCGTGGGCACCTGCTACCCTGTCGGTCACGGCGCCAGCTTCTGCATCGGCGCCGGTACGGCCATCGAGGGCGATGCCTGCGGCCTCGACACCTCGACGACGCCGCCTGACACGGACGTCTGCGCGCCCGGCCTGCTCTGCTCGAACAGCATCTGCGTTGCACCCTGCGACCGCACGAACGGCAACGCCGACTGCACCGGTGGCGACGCCTGCCTTGCGGCCTTCGACTTCACGCCGCGGAACCGTCCGGGCCTCTGCGGCACAGCCTGCACCGCCTTCTCGGTTGGCCAGTGCCCCGCGGACGAGGCCTGCCAGCCCTTCTTGGGCCGCGCCGGCGTGAACATCTGGGCCTGCGTTGCCTCCACGGGCAACACCACCTTCGGCCCCGACGAGATCTGCGATGAGACCGGTTCCTGCCAAGAGGGTTACCTCTGCATCGGCGCCGAGACCGATGCCGGCGGCAACACCATCAACCGCTGCACCCAACTCTGTGACACCGAGGCCGAGCTCGCGGGCGATCGCCCCTGCGCCTCGTTCTCTAACCCCGAGATCTGCGCCCGCAGCGCCGTCGCCGGCATCGGCTTCTGCCAAGAGTCTTGCCAGCCCTTCCCGCGCATCCCCGGCTCCAACTACGGCTGCTCGACCGCGGGTGAGCGCTGCTTCCCCGTCGTTCTGACCGAGGATGCCGCGTCCGCTCCGGTCGGCATCTGCGACGCCAACGACGGCACAATCGGGCCCTTCCAACCCTGCGCTGAAGACGGCACAATTGGCGAGTGCGCGGACTTCGCCGTCTGCCTCGACTTCTCGGACGATGGCGCCGTTAACCCGAACTGCAACGCGCTCTGCGCCCCCTTCGAGCAGGGCGCCGTCTGCGGCCGCGGCGCCACCTGCAGCGCCATCTTCCCGCTCACGGGCAACCTTGGCTTCGGCATCTGCACCCAGGAGTTCAGCGCCGGCGCCATCGGAGGCCGCTGCACTGCGGAGGGCACACCCTGCGAGGCGCCCGGCACCCTCTGCCTCGACACCGGCGCTGGCGCCACCTGCGTCCTCGCCTGCCGCGAGGGCTTCAACGATTGCGCCAACGACCCCGGCACCACCTGCAATGTGGGCACGCTGAACCCCGACGTGGTCCCCGTCTTCCTGGGTCTCTGCCTCTAACCGACGCGCCTCAGGGCTGCTCGGCCAGCCAGAGGTCGACGCCGAGCCCGCCCTGCACGAAGACTGCGCCCTCGCGGTTCCTGTCGGCCAGGTTGCTGCCCGCCTGCAGGTAGAGCCGCGGGCGGCGGAACCCTGCATACTCCGGCGCCGGGATCAGCACCGCCACGAGCCCAGCACGCTGCCGGCTTGTCTCGGCCTCGAAGCTCTCCACCCACTCGTGGAAGCCGCCGACGATTGCCAGCGCATCGCCGGGGCCGTCCCATACCTCCCAGGCCACCAGCGAGGTGTGGGCCTGCATCCCGTCGCCGTCGGTGGCCTGCAGCTGGTCGAAGAGCCGCTCCCTGACCACGGGGCCGCGATAGCCGCTGAAGTCGTGCCAGTAGAAGGCCGCGGTGTGCCGCGCCACGAGCCGCCCGACCTTCACCTGCAGCGTGGGCTGAAGCGAGAGGCGGAGCGCGAGACCTGCCTCCTCGTCGCCCTCGCGCGCCTCGACCTCACGGTCGCCAAAGGCCGACGCGGGCGATGGGAAGGAGAGCGTGTAGCCGAGCAGGCCGAACGACGAGAGGGCGTGGGCCTCCGCGCGGAGCTTGAGAATGCGGAGCGGCAGCCACTCCGCGTGAAGACCCGCTTCTGCCAGCGCCGGCGACACCGACGCGTCGAGGCCGATCTCGCGGTAGGTCTGGTCGAGGAGCAACGAGCCCGGCGCGCTACGGGTCTTCCGGAGGATGAGCGAACTGTCGGCCACGAGGCCCGTCGGCTGGCTTCGCCCACGGAGGTCGAAGGTGGCGAAGTGGCGGGCGAATGTCGGAGCAGGTTCGGCGGCCTGTGCCGTGCCGGCGCCCGAAACGAGGGCTGACAGGAGCAGCAGGGACGACAGGAGCGGAGCGGAGCGTGACGCAGACATGATGCCCTCTGGGTGGCGCGGCGCGGGACGTGAGCGACCGAGCAGATTTGCTACCCCGCCTCCACCGACCTGTCACGCGCCACCTGAGCGTCGACCGTAACGGCAGTGGCGCGGCGCTCGTCTGGTGGAACGCGGCTCCGACGGATTGCAGAATCGTTGACGCTACCGACCGTCCTGCGGGATGCTCGACCAAACGGTCAGCCGACGTCACCCGCCGGAGCAGTCCCAGAATGGCTCGCAGTTCCCTCGCCCTCGCCCTCCTCCTCGCGTCCGCCGCCTGGTGGAGCGCTGCCTGCTCTCGCGGCTCAGACGACGCCTGTATCGGCCAAGACCTCTTCGGCGATAACTTCGACTGTGGCGGCGCAGACTGGCTCTATCAGGGCCAGCAGTGCTGGGCGGAAGCACCAGACGGCCCGGGCTATGGCGCAGAGAACGGCGGCCTCACCCATCTGGGCGGACTCCGCTGCATCCCGGGCACCTACTGTCATCCTTCGCGCGGCTGCCAGCCCCTCCTCCCAACGGGCAGCGCCTGCGACGAGCTTCCCACAGAGCTCCTCTGGGGGATGTGCGCCGACGCCTACACCTTCTGCTACTCGGCTGATCCCGAGGGCAGCGACAGCACTCCGGGCCCGCGCCTCTGCCGGCCACTCCCAACCACCGAGGGAGCCTTCTGCAATGCCGCCCTGAAGCCCGACTGTGATGACTACGCCGAGACGGCCGGGTCGGGCTACGCGTGGAGTTACCACCCGGAGCATGCATGGGAAGAAACCGGTGAGTTCGACAACAGACCCGCCTGGGGCAACGACTTCTATACCGGCGCCCATCTCTACCCCTTCACGAACCCTGCCTTTGACCGCTACCCCGCCATCCGCCTCTCGAAGCTCATCTGCAGGAACAACAGGTGCGTGAAGCCGCCCGCGCCCGGCGAACCCTGCGCCGACATCGGGCAGGCGCCGAACTTTGCCGCCCGCGGACACCTCGGGTTTGCCTGCGCACAGCCCGACGCCTTCACCCTTGAGCGCGGAACCCAAGGTGGGGGATTCGGCGGCCGCTACGATTTCACGAAGGCCGTCTACTGCATTGAGGGCAGCTGCACGCCCGCCTCAGAGCTTGAACCCGACAGCTGCTTTGCCCCGGATGGAGCGGCCGCGCCACTCGACCCGCGCTGGTGTTCTACGCCCGCGCAGAGCTGCGTTGGCCTCGGTAGCTCCTGCCTCTCGCCCTGCCGCAGCGACGGCAGCTGCGGCATGTGCCGCGTCTGTGTGAACGAGGACGGAACGCGGGACCGAATCGAGGGCTCCGGTGACTGCCCTGAACAGGGGAATCCGTGGAAGCTCACCTCCGAGCTGCTCATCGCCGACTACTCCGACGGCGACCGCTGCGCATACAGCCACGACTACCTCTTCGACCCGCCGGGACCTGTGACCGGCGAGCTCTGGCTCAGGTTCGGCGGCCGTGCGGCTGTCTCGGTCCCGGGCGCTGCGTTCGACATCTACATCAACGGCGTTCTGCTCGAGCGGTGGCAGCCGGGCGCAGAATCCGACTGCCAGCTGCCCGGGCGGTGGGAGCCGCCCACCTACTTCGAGCGTCGCATCGACCCATCCTTCGCCGCCGGCGGCCCCGTACAGGTGGCCTTCCGCGGTACGCCCGAGCTCTGCACGAGCTGTCGCGAAAGCTGCATCGAGCGCGAGAACTGCCGTGGCAACGAGCTCGTCATCGCCTTGGAGAACCGGACGCGCGACGACCTCGGCCTCGTCCGAGACGACACGGTCTGCCAACCGCAGTAGCGCCCAACAGGCAGCACCCGTCGAGCGCGCGGACCGCAGCGGAGGGCACGCTCACCTCCGACCTGCCCCGCCTTCAAGCGCCTCTGCCTCCGACGCAGTCCGGGCTGGAGCTGCGCCCCCGACCGCCGCAAAGTTGCAGGCCGGCGGCTCTTCTGCGACCTCCGAAACGCCGCGTCAGCGTGACGCGGTTGCTACCCTAGGCTTATTTTTATGCTCACTCTTCCCCGCTCCGCTTCGCTCCTCCTCCTCCTCGCCGGCTGCAGCGAATCGACGACCGACGAGCCCACCGTCATCCGCATCGCCACCCAGTCTCCGCTCACGGGCGGTCAGAGCGGCATCGGCCTCCCCATCAAGCAGGGCGCAGAACTCGGCCTTCAAAGGCTCGGCGACGGTCTCAAGACCCTCGGCTACCGCGTCGAACTCGCCCCCTACGACGACGAGGCCACGCCGGCCGTCGGAACGGCCAACGCAGACACCATCATCGCAGACCCGACCATCCTCTGCGGCGTTGGCCACTACAACTCGGGCGTCTTCATCCCCTCGTCGGAGAAGTATCACACTGCCGGCCTCGCCTTCGTCTCGCCGGGCGCAACCAACCCGACCGTGACGACGCGGGGCTACCTCGAGGTGAGCCGCATCGTCGGCCGCGACGACGTACAAGGCCCGGCCGCCGAGGAGTATGCCTTCACCACGCTCGGCGCCCGCTCCGCCTTCGTCATCCACGACACCTCCGTCGCTGGCCTCGGCGTCGCAGAGTACTTCCGAGGCGCAGCCGACGAGGACGCGATGACCATCGTCGGCTTCGAAGGCACGACGGAGGCAGCCGACTTCAGCACGCTCATCGCCACGCTGCTTGCGGCAGATGCCGACGTCGTCTTCTTCGGCGGCATCTACAACCAGGCCGGCGTCTTCTTCAAACAGGCCCGCGAGGCCGGCTACACTGGCACCTTCCTCGGCACCGACGGCTTGGATGCCTCGGGGCTGGTCGGCGCCGCCGGTCCGGCCCTTGCAGCCGAAGGTGGCATGGCCTTCACCAGCATCGTTGCGCCGGCCGACAGCTACCCAGGCGCCGCCGACTTCATCGCGGCCTACGAGACTGCCTTCGGCAACGCGCCCGAGACCTTTGCCGCGCAGGGCTACGACGCGATGGGCATCTGCCTTGCTGGCATCGAGGCCGCCGCGACCGCCGCAGGCCGCCTGCCGACCCGGAGCGAGGTGGCGACCGCCATCCGCGCCCTCACCTACACCGGCCTTACCGGCACGCTGAACTTCGACGCCAACGGCGACCTGCCGCTCGCGCCCTACTTCATCGTCAAGGTCAACGCGACGACCGAGGCGGAGTGGCTCGCCGGCGCCAACGAGACGGTCGCCAGCTTCGAGCTCGCGCCGCCCGCGTCGGGCTCGGGCCAGTAGCAGCGGGAGGGCTTCGCCTGACGCCAGTCTCCTTGATGACCAAAACTGACCGAATCGCCACACCACGGGTGCACAGATGAAGCGTGTCATGCCCTACGCGCTCGTCTTGGCGCTCTGCGCGATCGGCACACCCGTTGCCTTCACCCGCATCACGCGAGCGCCGGACTGGCAGTGGTGCGGCGAGCTGGTCTCTCGCGTGGAGACCACAGAGAGGGTCGTCGCGCTGACCTTCGACGACGGTCCGTCGGAGCGAGGTCTGGATGCAGTGCTTCCCGTACTCAAGGCGCGCGCCATACCCGCCACCTTCTTCCTGATTGGCCGCACACTTGAGCGCAACCCCGACCTGGGAGCCCGTCTACTCGGCGATGGCCATGAACTCGGCAACCACTCCTATTCGCACCGACCGATGCTCTGGCTGTCGCAGGATGATATCGCCCGAGAGGTCGAGAGCACCGACGCAATCCTGCGGCGCGTCGGCTTTCGCGGACCCATCCTCTTCCGCCCCCCATTCGGGCGCAAACTGTTGGGCCTCCCCTGGTACCTCGCCTCCACGCAGCGAACGACCATCATGTGGGATGTCGACCCCGAGTCCTACGTCCAGGCCGCCTCAGACCTCGTCGCCTACACCCGCGAGCATGTCCGGCCGGGCTCCATCATCATCCTTCATCCGATGACCAAATCAGGAGGCGAAACGCGCGCTGCGCTCCCTGCCATCATCGATGGGCTTCTCTCAGACGGGTACCGGTTCGTGACCGTCTCGGAATTGCTCGCGCTTCAAGAGCATAGCGACGCAGTTCCAGCGCGATAGCCGCCGCTGCGATCGCCCCGATCCCACACGCGACCGCAGCCCCAACGCGCCACAACCCTGACCGCGCGCCCCCAACCTCCAGCGCGCTTGCAACAGCAGCAGCAGCAGCCTATTCGCCTCTCCGGCGCACTGGTGCGACCTCGCACAACGCGGCATCTCCATGAGCAAGTCCTCCGTCGAAACCTATGGACGCTGGGCCGTCGTCGCCGGCGCCTCGGAAG
>CANMDT010000118.1 GCA_947496715.1 Myxococcales bacterium | reverse complement strand
CACTGCCTTGGCACTGCTGCGCGCCGCAACTGTTCATCACGAGGAGCAGCAGCCCCAGAGCCCGCACGTTACCTACACGCGCCGCATGGCGTTGCTTCATCATCTTCCCCTCCCGCAATGGTTGCGCTCCTTGTGACAGCCATTCCGGCCATGTGCAATGTTGCGCTGAATGCCCGCTGCCAACCGGGGCGGCCCTCACGCCTCCGACGCGTCCTTCACCGCGAGCCGCTCCCGCGCGGCCTGCTTGCCAGCGCGCACATCGATGGCGCCAACCGCGCCCGCCAGACCGAAGTCGCTTGGCATGTCGACATAGACCGACTCCACCTGACCGGGGCCGACCAGATAGGTCTCGTGAAAGATGCCGGTCGAACCCGAACCGCTCCGCATCCGCTGGTTGAAGGCCTTCCACGCTGGAAGGTGGGCATGCTCACCCGCCCGCGCATAGTGCTCCAGCTGCTCGAAGGAGCGCCAGTACTGCACCACCAGAATCACCCGACCGGACACAAAGGTCCGAGCGCCAAGCATGCCCAGTTCCGGATGGGCACCGAGCTCGCGCAGCATCCTCGGCATCGCGGCCGCGACCGGGAGCCACTCCCAGAACCGCAGCAGGGCGTTGACCCGCATCCCGATCAGAAACGCCACCACGGGCTCCTCGACCTTTGCTGTCTGCCTCTTCGTCATCGCTCTCCTCCGCCTTGCACCGGTGTGTGTACGCCGTACACATAGCGGTGCAATGTGGACAGCGTCAACATGAGGCTCTACCAATCAAGTCATGTCTGAGAGACCTGACGAGAGCGACGAGGTCGCACGCCCCTACCATCACGGTCAGCTTCGAGAGGCGCTCATCTCGGTGAGCCTGCAGCTCGCCGAAGAGGGCGGGCCCGAGGCCATCTCCATCCGAGAGGCCGCCCGTCGCGCAGGGGTCGCGGCCAACGCAGCCTATCGCCACTTCGAAGACCTTAACCATCTCCGCGGCGAGGTTGCTGCGCGCGCTCGAGCGCATCTCCGCGACGCCATGCAGGCGGAGCTCGATGCGCGTCCGCGACGCCGAACCGAAGCAGCGCGCGCCAAAGAGCAGCTCTCCGCCGTGGGACGCGGCTACATCCGCTTTGCACTCCAGTCGCCCAACCTCTTCCGCTCCGCGTGGATGGAGTGCTCCGTCCCCGACTTTGAACCCTCTGCCTGGAGTTTGCTGCAGGAGGCGCTGCAGGAGTGCGCCCGCGCCGGCCTCATTCTGCAGGGAGAGCAGGAGGCTGCCGCGGCCGCCGCCTGGTCCCTGGTGCACGGCTTTGCCGAACTCGCGCTCCGGGGCTTCTTCGGTCCTGCCGAAGAGCAAGCGCTCCGTGCGTTGAGCGACAAGGTTCTTGCGCTCTTCCTGCCCGCCGGAAGAACGCCATCGCAGCCCGTCAGGCGCCGGCGCTGAGCGACCATTGCTGCGCCAAGCGCGCGAGCCGCTCTCGCGCCGCCCCATACCGCTTCCCCCGCGCATGCTCTAAGGCCAACTCGGCACCGGCTGAGACTCCTCGGCGTTGATGGTCCACACGCAGCCGCGCGGCTGCCTCAGGTTACAGATGTCCCCTCTGATTCAGGCGCTCGTCGCCCTCGCGATGTTCTCCGCCTGCTCCGAGCCGCGGGCCACCTCGTTGGCCGCTCTCCCCGCAGACACCGAGGCCGCAGAGGGCAGTGATGCCGCCGAGCAGCCCGTCCTCGACACCGCCGCAGACGCACCGTCTCCGCCGGTCGCGCTGCGGGTTGCCACCTTCAACACATCGTTGTTTCGCGGCAGCGCCGGCCAACTCGTACGCGACCTGGCCGGCGGCAACGACGCCCAGGCGCGCGCCGTCGCAGAGACCCTCCAGCGCGTCCGCCCCGACATCGTCCTCCTCAACGAGTTCGACTGGGATGCCGAGGGCCTCGCGGCAAGGACCTTCGCCGAGGACTACCTCGCGGTATCGCAGAACGGCGCCGAGCCGCTCGCCTTCGGCTACCGGTATGTGCCGAACACCAACACCGGCACCCACTCCGGCATCGACCTCAACCGCGATGGGGTGGTTGATCTAAACCCAGGAACCCCTGCCTACGGCAACGATGCGTTGGGCTACGGGCTCTTCCCCGGGCAGTATGGCATGGTGGTCTTCTCCCGGTATCCCGTCGCGCTCGGCCAGGTCCGCACCTTCCAGACCCTGCGCTGGTCGGAGCTGCCCCAGAACCTGCAGCCGGTCGACTGGTATGGCGCCGAAGCGGTCGCCCTGATGCGCCTCTCGTCGAAGAACCATGCCGACCTTCCCATCGAGGTGAACGGGCGCCTGCTGCACCTGCTGGTGAGCCACCCCACACCGCCCAGCTTTGACGGACCGGAAGACCGGAACGGGCGCCGAAATCATGACGAGATTCGTTTCTGGTCGGACTACCTCAACGGCGGAGACGAGGTCGCGGGCTGGCTCCGCGACGACAACGACCTCCGTGGCGGTCTTGCCCCCGATGCCGCCTTCGTGATCCTCGGCGACCTGAACAGCGACCCGGTCGACGGCGACAGCCGCCGCGAGGCGCTCGTCTCGCTGCTCGCGCATCCGCGCCTTCAGGATCCGCGACCCGAGAGTGACGGCGGAGCCTTTGCTGCCGGCGCAGACGGCAGAGCGAATGCGACGCATCGCGGTGACGCGCGACGAGACACCGCAGACTTCAGTGATGGCTCGGTGGGCAACCTCCGCGTTGACTACGCGCTGCCGTCCGCCAACCTCACGGTCCGCGCCTCCGGCGTCTTCTGGCCTGCGCCTGGCGCTCCGTTTGCCGAACTCGCCGGGGTCTCCGACCACCACCTCGTCTGGGTCGATGTGACGATGGGGGCGGAGCAGTAAGGCCGGCCGTAACAGGGGCACGGCGGCCCAGCGCGCGCCGTCGCTGAGAAGGGCGCCTAGGGCGCCCCTGCGCCACCCGCAAAGTTGCCTCGCCGTTGCGGGCGTGAAAGGGGAGCGCTTTCCGTCGAGGGAGCAGGCCTATGGGAAACAGAATCAGCCGTGCGGAGCGATGCGCACGCTGCAGGATGCATGAGGAGCACTGCCTCTGTGCGGAAATCGTGCCCATGGAGACCCGCACCCGCCTCGCGCTCATCCTCCACCACCGAGAGGTCGACAAGCCCACCAACACCGGCCGCATCGGCCTGCTCGCGCTGCGGAACGCAGTGAGCTTCGTCCGAGGCACCGAAGATGCGCCCGCCGACCTCTCTGCGCTCAACGACCCCGAGCGTCGGCTCCTCCTGCTCTTCCCGCGCGAAGATGCGCGTCTGCTCACACCCGAACTCATCGCCGCCGACCCGCGCCCCATCACGCTGGCCGTCCCCGACGGCACCTGGGCGCAGACGCGTCGCTGTTCCCGCCGCGAAGAGGTGCTGGCCCGCGCCGAGGCCGTCTTGCCGCCCGACGCAGGCCCCACCCGCTACCACCTCCGCCACGAGCATGTCTCAGGCGGGCTCGGCACGGGCGAGGCGATCGCCCGCGCCTTCGCCGTCCTCGAGGGCCCGGAGGTAGGCGCCGCCATCCAACGCCTCTTCGACCTGCAGGTGCTCCGCACGCTCGCCACCCGCGGCAAGCAGCTCCCCACGGAGTTCACGCGGCGGAGGTGATGGCGGGGCGGCAACCGCGATGAGGCTGAAGACCGCGCTGCGGTCGCCCGCTTCGGCTTCCGCAGAAAACCGATTGACTCTCGGTCTTTTGTCACTAGACTCCCCTCATGAGACCAGAACCGCTCCATCTCTCTCCCCTCGGCGAACTCGAATCCGCCGTCATGAACCATGTCTGGGCCACAGGGGAGGGCGAGGCGAAGGCCGTGCATGCCGCGCTCGGTGCGCCTCGCGGCATCACCGTCAATACCGTCCAGTCGACGCTCAAGCGGCTCTACGAAAAGGGGCTCCTGGCGCGCCACAAGGTCAGCCACGCCTATGTCTACGAGCCGCGCGTGAGCCGTGAGGCCTTTCACCACGGGCTCATCGGCAAACTCGTAGGCCAGATGGTGAACGGGCAGGCCGACGCCCTCGTCTCAGCCTTTGTCGACCTGACCGAGCGCGCCGGCGTCGAGCAACTCGAACGGCTCGAGGCGCTCGTCGCCGAACGGCTGCGCCAACGCGGTGGAGGCGGCGCGTGACCGACCTCCTGCCCGGCTTCCAGCTCTTCGCCCTTGCCGCAGCCCTCTACGCTGCGCTTGGCGCGATGGCTGTGTCGGTCTCACTGCCGTGGCTCCGCTCCACGTTGCAGCGCTGGGAGCCTGTCGCGAGACACCGGGTGCTCCTGCTGCTTGCGAGCGTGCCGGCCGGCAGCGCGCTGGTGCTGCTCCTCGCAGCGAGCCTTCCCTCCATGCTCGCGCTTGCAGCGCCCTGGCTCGACCACTGTATCGTGCACGCCGGGTACCACGCACATCTCTGCTTCGTCCATCTTCCTGAGGTTGGCATCCGGCTCGGCCTCCTCGCCGCGCTTGCCTATCTCTTCGCGCGTGGGTTGGTTCGCCTGACGCGAGCGGGCGTCGGTTTCGCGCGAGCGGCGCGGGTCGTTGTGGGACTGGAGCGCTCGGGCGAGCCCTCGGAGGTGCCCGGCCTCATCCTGTTGCATTCGACGCAGCCGCTCTGTGTCGCAGCGGGCCTCTTCCGCCCTCGTATCCTCATGTCGCGCGGACTCTTCGGACTGCTGACGCCAGAGGAGCGCGGCGTTGTGATCGCACACGAGCGTGCCCACATCCACCGGCGCGATGCCCTCACGCGAGCGATGGTGCGTGCGTTGACAGCGCTCCATCTGCCTGGTGTCTCCGCTTGGCTGCGGAAGGAGCTCGACGTGGCGGCCGAGCAGGCCTGCGACGAGGAGGCCGCGGTCGCGAGTGGCGATCGGGTGCACGTGGCCGCAACCATTTTGAAGGTCGAACGTGCCACCCGCGCGTTCAACGCGGGTGCGCTGGCACCCGTGGCCATGGCCTTTGGCGCGACGGCGGTTGAACGCAGGGTGGAGTCTCTCCTCGGTTCGCCGGCGCCGGCTCGCTCGCTCCGTCTCCCCCTCTTGCTGTTGGCTGGAATGGGAATGGCTGCGTTCCTCTTCTCGGATGAACTCCATCACCTGTCCGAGTTGATTCTCTCTCTCATTGCGCACTGAGGCGTCATGATTCTTTTGCGTCGCACCCTGGCTTTGCCTGAAAAACCGATTGCCGCTCGGCTTTTGCTGCTGCTTTGCCTCTGTTTGAACGCCGTCCCTGCCTTCGCTGCGCCTGACGCATCTCCGCTGACCGAGGAGAGCGCTGTACGTCTGGCGCTCTCCAGAGCCTCACTCGCCGACATCTCGAAGGGCGGCCTTTCGGTTGCGGAGGGCCAAGCCAACGCTGCGGGTACCTACGACAACCCCGAGCTGGCCTACGTACGTGAAGAGCTGTCGGGGGTCTCGGCGACCGTCGAGGAGACGCTGTCTGTCTCGCAGCGATTCGACCTGGGCAACAGGCGCGGGCTGCGCGAGGAGGCAGGGCAGGCCCGGGTCAGTGGCGTTCGTCGACAGGACGAGGCCGCGCGTCTGGCCGTGGCAGCCGAGGCCCGCGAGCGGTTCTACGAGGTCATCTTCCGTCAGGGCCGCGTCGCGGCGCTCGCCGAGTGGATTGAGCGGGTGCAGCAAGCGCGCGAGATGGTGCTGCGTCGCGAACAGCGTGGCGATGCCGCAGCCTACGAGTTGCGTCGTATCGACCGCGAACGGGTAGTCGCTGATACGTGGCTGGCCTCCGAGCAGGCGGGTCTTGAGCGCGCCGGC
The DNA here is from genome assembly GCA_947496715.1 of Myxococcales bacterium. GTDB lineage: Bacteria > Myxococcota_A > Bradymonadia > REDH01 > REDH01 > CAIWGR01. The sequence continues at coordinate 3,926 of CANMDT010000118.1, read as the reverse complement.
GCACGGCTGGAGGCGCTGCTCGATGGAGGCGGTTCGGGTGCGAGCACCCGCGCTTCGGGCTCGCTGCTGCCGGAGAGCAAGCCGATGGGGCTGGAGGCGTTGCAGGCCGCAACCGCCTCGCGACCCGACCTACTGGCGCTCGGCTTTGAGCTCGAGGCTGCCGACCTCGAAGGTCGCGCTGCCGCACGATGGTGGATACCCGACCTGCGGCTCGAGGCGGGCTGGAAGACCGCTGACTCCGGCAATCAAGGACGCGCCGATGGGGTCCTCGTGGGCGCCGCGTTCGAACTCCCGCTCTGGGATCAGGCCTCAGCGATGGCTCGTGTCGCAGCGGGCGCGTCGCAAGCGGCACGAGGCCAGCGTGCCCTGCTCGAATCCGAACTCCGTGCAGAACTCGCCGGACTTCACGCAGAGGCCGAGCGACTGCACGAGGTCGCCACCCGCTTCGGGGAGCAGAGCGGCGCTGCTTCGTCGGACCTCGTCCGGATGGCCACGCTCGGACATGCCGGCGGGGAGTTCACCCTGCTGGAACTCCTGGATGCCTACCGGGGCGCCACCGACGACGCGCTGCGTGCGCTCGAACTGGCGCTCGCTGCAAGGACCGCACGCATTGAACTGGATCGACTCTCTGGATCGGGACTGCCATGAAACGATGTATCACAGGATTGCTTCTCCTCCTCCTTGCCGCCTGCCAGGCCCACCCGCACGATGTCGGCGATGACCATGGCGGCGCGCACGGCCCTGAGCAGGGTCATGCGGCGGACCACGCGGCAGAGGAGGAGCGCCCCGCGCTCGTCTTCACCCACTGGACCGACAACAGCGAGCTGTTTGTGGAGTTGCCTGCGCTGGTGCGCGGGCTCGAGTCTCCCTGCGCGGCGCACGTGACCCGCCTCAGCGACTTTGCTGCGCTGGCAGAGGGGAGCGTGACCGTGGTGCTGCGTGGCGACGCGGGTGAGGAGCGGTTCGAGAGCCGCGCGCCCTCGGTACCAGGCATCTTCCGGCCCGTCGCAAAGCCGGCCGGGTCGGGCAAGCGCCGCCTGGTCATCGAAGTCCGTGCGAAGGGGTTCTCTGCCGATCACGACCTCGGCGAGGTCACGGTCTTTGAGAGCGCCGACGCGGCGAGCCAGGCCATCGTTGAGCCGGAAGAGGCGCCCGGTCGCATCCCCTTCCTCAAGGAGCAGCAGTGGCCCATCGCCTTCGGGACAGCGCTTGTTGCGGAGCGTCCGCTTCGACCCACGCTCCGGGCGACCGGGACCACGATGGCCCGCCCCGACGGCGAGGTCGTTGTCGCATCGCCCGTCGCGGGCCGCGTCGCATCTGCATCGGGAAACTTTCCAAAACTCGGTGCGAGGGTGACTGCCAATGACCTGCTTGCGGTTCTTGCGCCGCGACTGGAGGCCGCCGACCTCGCCTCCCTCGATCTGGCGGTCGCCAGCGCCGAGCTGGAGCTCCGTTCGGCCGAGCGCGAACGCGAGCGACTCTCCGGCCTGAAGGCCGACGGCGCCGTTTCTGAGCGTCGCGCGCAAGAGGCCGTGGATGGCGCGGATTCGGCGCGCGGATCGCTCGCCTCGGCCCGCCGCAGGCTCTCCCAGTTCCGGAGCGTGCAGCAACCCGCAGGCAGGGGGGAGGGCGCTGTCCAACTGCGTGCTCCGCTCTCGGGCACCGTAACCGAGATTCTCGTGGCGCCGGGCGCCTTTGTGGAGGCCGGTACGCCCCTCTTCCGCGTCACCGACCTCACACAAATCTGGGTGCAGGCCCATGTGCCCTCGGTGGATGCCGGCAGACTGGGGACGGTGCAGGGCGCACTGCTCCTTGTGGAGGGCAGAGAGGAGCCAATTGTGCTGGCAGCGGAGTCGCTGGTTTCTGCCGGAACCCACGTCGATCAGCGCACCGCGACCCTGCCGGTGACCTTCGCGCTGGAGAATGCCGAAGTCCGCCTGCCGATCGGGGCAGCGCTCCGTGTGGAACTCATCACCGGCGAGCCGCGGACGGCGCTGACCGTCCCCGCGGCGGCCATCATCGACGACAGCGGGATGTCTGTGGTGTTCGTGCAGATTGACGGCGAGGCCTTCGAGCGCCGCGTGGTTCGAACAGGCCTGCGCGAGCAGGGGCAGGTCGAGATTATGAGCGGTCTGAAGGCGGGCGAACACGTTGTGACGCGCGGCGCCTGGTCGGTGAAACTCGCCGCGTCGAGCGGTTCCATCCCGGCCCACGGCCACGCACACTAAAGGAGCCAGCGTGATCGACGCCATTCTTCGCTGGTCTCTCTCGCATCGCGTTGCGGTCCTGGTGCTCGCGGCTGCGATGCTCCTCTGGGGCAGCTACACCGCATCCCGCATGCCGGTAGATGTCTTCCCCGATCTCACGGCTCCCACGGTGACGGTCATCACCGAGGCCCACGGCATGGCGCCGGAGGAGCTCGAGACGCGCGTCACACTGCCCATCGAATCCTCCCTGAACGGTGCGCCCGGCGTTCGCCGCGTTCGCTCCAGCACCGGCGTGGGAATCTCGGTCATCTACGCCGAGTTCGAGTGGGGAACAGAGGTGTTTCGCGCCCGCCAGATCGTGAGCGAGAAGCTCCAGCTCGTGCGTGATTCGCTGCCGGACGATGTCGAGCCTCCGGTGCTCGCCCCCATCTCCTCTATCATGGGCGAAGTGCTCTTTCTTGCCGTCACCGCGGGCGAGGGGGCGACGGCCATGGATGCTCGGACCTACGCCGACTTCACGATGCGCCGACGGCTGCTCGCCATCCCGGGTGTCGCGCAGGTCATCGTGACCGGAGGCGAGCGTCGTCAATTCGAAGTGGCACTGCTGCCCGAGCGATTGGCTGCGCACGGACTTACAGTCGGACAGGTTGTCGAGGCCCTGGAGCAGACCAACACCAACGTCTCCGCCGGCTTCATCAACGAGGGCGGGCAGGAGTACCTGGTCCACGGCGTCGGGCGGGTCCGCACGCCCGAGGAGGTCGGAGAGACGCTCGTCGTCCATCGCGATGGTCAGCCTGTACTGGTGAAGCAGCTGGGCGAGGTCCGCATCGGCGCAGCGCTCCGCAGAGGCGAGGGCTCCTTTGCCGCCAAGTCTGCGGTCGTCGTCGGCGTGCAGAAGCAGCCCGATGCAAACACCCTTGAACTCACAAAGCGGATCGACCGCGAACTGGATGAGATGTCGCGCTCGCTCCCGCGCGGGCTGTCGGTGCAGCGCAACGTCTTCCGGCAGGCCGACTTCATCGAGGTCGCGGTGCGGAACGTGCAGGCGGTGCTGCGCGATGGCGTCATCCTCGTACTCCTCATCGTCCTGCTCTTCCTCGCCAGCGGACGTGCAAGCGCGGTCACCATCGTTGCCATCCCACTCTCGCTCGTGACCGCCGTGCTCGTGCTCTCGGCCTTCGGCGCGACGCTCAACACGATGACCCTAGGTGGCATGGCAATCGCAGTCGGCGAGCTCGTCGACGATGCGGTCATCGACGTCGAGAACGTGCTCCGGCGGCTGCGCATGAACGCGGCGCTTCCCGAGGAGGAGCGGCGACCGTCGCTCGAGGTCGTGCTCGCTGCAAGTCAGGAAATCCGGTCCAGCATCGTCTTCGCGACCCTCGTCGTGGTGCTCGTCTTCCTCCCCCTCTTTTTCCTCTCCGGCGTCGAGGGGCGCCTGCTTGCGCCGCTCGGCATCGCCTATGTCGTCTCGCTCGCGGCGTCGCTGTTTGTTGCGGTCACGGTGACCCCCGTGCTCTGCTCCTTCCTGCTGCCCCGTTCGAAGGCTGTCACGCAGGACCACGAGCCCCGCTTGGCCGTCTGGCTCAAGCGGCGATACCTCCCGATGCTCGACGCAGCCCTCACTCGCTGGCGCCTTGTTGCGGCGATCTCGGTAGCACTGCTGATCGCGGCGATCGGCTCGCTCGCCCTCTCCGGGCGCTCCCTCCTCCCCGAGTT
>CANMDT010000117.1 GCA_947496715.1 Myxococcales bacterium | reverse complement strand
GTGACCGAGTCGATGATCGACACGCTGTTCACGCTCGGCTTCAACAAGGTGGAGGATATCTCCACCGCAGACATCGCCGAGATTTGCCTGCTCCCCGGGTTCACCGAGAACACCGCTGCGCTCACGATTGCGGCGGCGCAGGCCGTCGTTTCCAAGCCCAAGCGGAGCGGCGAGGCGCTGTCCGAAGTGGAGCTCGAGCGCGAGCAGCTGATGGAGATTCGCGGCATCGGCGACAAGGTCGCGGCGCAGATTCACGCTGGCGGTTACCTGACCCCTGTGCAGGTGGCGCTCGAAGACGATGCCAACCGCTTCGCGGCCCTCACCAGCCTCGACAGCAAGAAGGCGAAGCAGATTGTGGCCGCCGCCAAGAAGTGGCTCGCGCAGCGGGGCGTCTCCGAGGAGGAGGCGACCGAGCACGAAGAGATTCGGGCGTCGTGGCTCGCGCTCAACCAGTCGCGTTACGACTCGCACGTCGAGGCCCACGGTCTGCCTGAGGCAGATGCCGGAGGCGCCGACGCTGCCGACGCTGCTGACGCCGACACGGAGTCCTGACCCTTGGCACCCCGGGCACCGGCCGAGCAGCGATGCTGCACAGCTTGCGGCGAGCCGGCCGGTGAGGGGCTGCTGGTTCACTGGTTCCTCCAGCTGGATCACCGTCCCCGCGCCGATTGGAGCGGACGGGCGGAGCGTGTGAGCGGTCGAGGGGCCTCGGTCCACGCATCGCCGGCCTGTGTTGCGGCGCTGGCCAAGCCGGGCGTTCTGGCCCGCGTCTTCAAGGAGCGGGTCATCGTCCCGACGGAAGAGGAGGCGCTGGCCAGCTTCGTGGCGTTGGGCGAGGAGCACTTTTTTCAGCGCCTCGGTCTGGCTCTCCGAGCAGCAAAGGTTTCGGTTGGGTCAGAGGCGGTGGGAGATGTGCTCGGCCGCAAGAAGCTGGCGATGCTCCTGACTGCGGGTGACCTTGGTCCGGCAGTGTTGAAGAAGGAGGCGTCGGTGGCGCGCGCCTACCTCGTGGAGCACATCTCCTACGCGGGCGGCGGGGCGCGCATCGGCCAGGCGCTTGGCAGGGCCTTCGTTGGTTCCATCGCGATTCGTCGCGGTCCATTCGGGGCCGAGCTTGTGCGCTGCTCGAAAATGCTCGCAGCCTTTCCGGGCTCGGACTTTTCTCAGGTATCTCTTGAATCGTAGCCAATTCCCTTGCCGATTCTTGCAGGATGGGACTAGGAGTTTCGGCGCATAGCGCGATTTGCGCATAGGCTTTGTCACGAGTTGAGAGCACCCATGTCGAGACGGCTCACCGAGGTCGTAGAAGAGTATGGCAAAGACCAGCTGGAGCTGATCGAAGCCTGCAAGAAGTTGAAGATTCCGCTGGACAAGGCTCGTCCTCAGTACAGCATCCTCAGCGACGACCATGTGGACCGCATCATGGCGCTGCTGGACAACGACGCTCCGGCCGCGGCCGCCGACAAGCCTGCGGTTCGCCGCAAGATTGTTGCTCCTGCTGCTGCCGAAAAGGCTGCTGCCCCGGCAACTGCGCCTGTGGTGAAGAAGAAGGCGAAGGCTGATGCCGAGCCTGAACTGGCCCAAGTGGTGGCCCCTGTGGCCGCACCAGCGCCTGCGGTGAAGAAGAAAGCCAAGGTTGAGGCGGAGGCCGAAGCCGATCATGGCGATGATAGGGACGAGGAGCCCGAGGCGCTGGAGCGCCCGAAGCGTCGGGTCACCGCGAAGAAGGCCGACCCTGCATTTGAAGTTGCCCCGGTGGTTGAGGCAGAGGAGCAGGCTCCCGCTGCGTTCGAGCCGTCGCCCTCGGCGACGCTGCCCGCATCGCCTGTTGAGGCTGCAGGCGCTGTGAAGCGCCGCACCTTTGCGACGGTGCAGACGCGCCAGCTGGCGACGCCGGATCCAGAGCCGGAGGCCGCTGTGTCGGCCCCCGCTCAGAGCCAGTCGGAGCCTCTGGAGGCCGATGAACCCCGTCGCAGCCGCTTTGCGACCGTGGTGACCCGCAGCACACAAGCCGTCGAGAGCGAAGAGGTCTTTGGAGAGGCGAATGAAGCTGAGCCAGCCGCAGCCGCGTCCACAGCGGAGCCGGAGGTTCGCCGGAGCCGCTTTGCGACGGTGGTGACCCGTGTGGAAGGAGAGGTTTCGGTCTCTCCCGGTCAGCCCAATCCGATGGAACTTGCCGCCCTCGCCCGTCGTGAGGCCGATGCGGCCTCCCAGGCGCGCCGCCCAGGCGGTGCCCGCGTTGTCGGTACGATGAGCGCCGAGCTGCTCAACCAGCGTGTAGATGCGAGCCGTGGGCCCGGCAATCGCCCCGGTTTCCGTCCCGGCGGTCCGGCGCCCGCCGATGCCACCGCGACCAAGCGCGTTGTGCAGAGCCGCGACCTTTACGACAAAGACAAGGCCAAGAAGCTGCTCGGCGGAAGCAAGAAGCGCGGTAGCGGCCCCATCATCCCCATGTCGCAGGGCATGGGCCAGAAGGCAGCCGGCGCGACGGCGGAGCACAAGCGCGTCGTCAAGATGCGCGAGTCCATCCCCGTCTCCGAGCTCGCTCACCAGATGAGCGTCAAGGCCGGCGAGATCGCGATGAAGCTCATGTTCGAGCTTGGCGTCCGTGGCGCCAACATCAACACCTCCATCGACTTCGACTCCGCTACCCTCATCGCCGATCTCTACGGCTTCAAGGTGGAGCAGCTCGGCTTCGATATCACCGAGTACCTGCCGAAGATTGACGAGGAGAAGGACAAGCTCCTGCCCCGTCCTCCGGTGGTCACGGTCATGGGTCACGTTGACCATGGTAAGACCTCGCTCCTCGACTACATCCGCAAGGCGAAGGTCACTGCGGGAGAGGCCGGCGGCATCACCCAGCACATCGGCGCCTACATGGTGCGTGTGCCTGGCGGCGAAGTCTGCTTCCTCGACACACCTGGTCACGAGGCCTTCACCGCCCTGCGTGCCCGTGGTGCCAAGGCGACCGACGTCGTCGTGCTCGTGGTCGCGGCGGATGATGGCGTCATGCCCCAGACCATCGAGGCCATCAACCACGCGAAGGCAGCCAACGTGCCCATCATCGTGGCGATGAACAAGATTGATAAGCCCTCCGCAAACCCGGAATCGGTTCGGCAGTCGCTTACCCAGTACGGTCTCGTAGACGAGACCTGGGGTGGCGAGACCATCTTCGTAGAGGTCTCTGCCAAGACGGGTCAGGGCGTGGATCGTCTCCTCGAGATGATTCAGGTTCAGTCGGAAATCCTCGAACTGAAGGCGAGCGTTACGCGCCCCGCCGAGGGCCTCGTCATCGAGTCTCGCCTCGACCAGGGCCGCGGCCCTGTCGCGTCGGTGCTCGTGCAGCGCGGCACGCTCAAGACGGGCGACATCGTTGTTATCGGGCGTCATTCGGGCAAGGTCCGTACGATGACCGACGACCGCGGCCACCAGCGCGCCTCGTCGCTCCCCGCTCACCCCGTGGAAATCACCGGTCTCTCGGGCGTGCCCGACTCCGGTGAGGGCTTCTACGTGGTGAAGGACGAGCGCGACGCTCGTGCCATCGTCGAACACTACACTGCCATGAACCGCCGCGCCGACGTCACCGTCTCCGGCAACAACCAGGCTGTTGCAGCGGGCGCTGGCAACACGCTCGACCGCATCGCCGCAATGATGAAGGCGGGTGAGCTCAAGGAGCTCAAGGTCATCGTCAAGGGCGACGTCCAAGGCTCGGTCGAGGCCATCTGCGAGTCGCTTAAGAAGCTCGGTACCAAGGAAGTCTCGGTGCGCGTGCTCCACTCTGCAGTCGGCTCCATCACGGAATCCGACATCAACCTTGCAGCCTCCGTCGGCGATGCCGGCGTTGTCCTGCTTGGCTTCAACGTTCGCCCCGAGCCGCGTGCGGCCTCGATGGCCGAGCAGAACGGCATCAAGATTATGTCGCACTCCATCATCTACGAGCTGCTCGACCAGGTGAAGGGGCTCATGGCCGGCCTGCTCTCGCCGGTGCTCGAAGAGGAGCACATCGGTCGCGCGGAGGTCCGCAAGGTCTTCCAGGTCAGCAAGGTTGGCATGGTTGCCGGTTGCATGGTCACCGACGGCGTGCTGCTTCGGAATGCGAAGGCCCGCGTCGTTCGCGATGGTCGCGTCGTCTACGAGTCGACGATCTCGTCGCTCCGTCACTTCGAGAAGGACGAGAAGGAGGTCAAGACCGGCTTCGAGTGCGGTATCTCCATCGATCGCTTCAACGATGTGAAGGCTGGAGACATCATCGAGGCCTACCGCGTGAAGGAAATCGCCGCGACGCTCTAGGCGTCGTCAGGAGCCGAGATGCGGGAGAACAGTCGGGCAGACAGAGTCGGGGACGAGATCAAGAGCGTGATTGCCAGCGCGCTCTTGCTCGAGTCCCGTGACGAGCGGTTGCAGCAGGTTGAGGTGACCGGTGTTCGGGTCAGCCCGGACCTGACCGTTGCCAAGGTCTATTGGGTGATGGTCGCCAGCGAGCCGCCCAACAAGGCGGTCCGTGACCGTACGGCCAAGGCGCTCGCGGTTGCAGCTGGCTTCCTTCGCAGCAACATGGCGAAGAACCTCCGGCTTCGGTCGGTCCCTACGCTGACCTTCGCCTTCGATGAATCGGTGGAATCGGGCCGGCAGATGGAGACGATCCTCGCCAAGCTCCCGAAGCCGGCGCCTGAGGAGTAGCGATGGGTGGTGGCGGCAGTCACGCGCGGACGCCCCGGAACGCACCGGCCCCCGCACTCTCCTGGACGCACCCTGGCGTGGATGAGGCGATTGAGCAGGCCAAGGCGCTCATCGCGGGCTCCCGCACGGCAATCGTTGTGAGCCACGAGTCGCCCGACGGCGATGCCATCGGTTCAAGTCTCGCGATGGGACTCGCGCTCGAGGCCGTGGGGCTATCGGTGACCTACTTCAATGTCGACCCGTTGCCGGCAAACCTCCGCTTCATGGACCCGGACGGTCGGTATGTGCGGACGCTGCCTGACGACGCCCGCTTCGATCTGACAGTGGTCCTCGACTGCTCGGAGCGCCACCGGGTGGGCAAGCAGTTTCCCGCGCAGGGCTGGAGCGAGCGGCTTTTGGTCGTGGACCATCACGTGACCTTCGACCCCGACTTCGCAAAGGTCTTTGTGCATGATCCGATAGCGCCGGCGACCGCCGAGCTGGTCTATCGCATTGTGTCGGCGCTTGGCGTTGAACTCACGCCCGAGCTCGCGCGCGGGCTCTGGGTTGGCATTGCCACCGACACGGGCTCGTTCCGCTACCAGTCGACCTCTGCGGAGGCGATGGAGCTGGGCATGCGGCTGCTCGCGACGCAGATGGATGTCTGGGAGGTGAGCAGCCACATCTACGAGTCGCAGGCCATCGAGCGGACGCGGCTGCTGGCGCGGGTGCTCGATACGCTCTGGGTCGCTCCAAGCGGTCGTCTCGCGGTGCTGACGCTGACAGATGCGCTGCTGGAAGAGCTCGGGTGCGACGCATCGCTTGCCGATGGCTTCATCAATCATGCCCGCTCCATCGAGGGGGTTGAGGTTGCTGCGATGCTAACGGGCAGCGAGTCGCGGGGTTACAAGGTGAGCTTCCGTTCGCGCGGCCGCGTCGATGTCTCGGCGTTGGCGCAGGGGCTCGGTGGAGGCGGTCACAAGCATGCTGCTGGCTGCTTCCTGGAAGAGAAGTCGGCCGAGATTCGGACGCGCCTTGTGGCACTTACGGAGCATCTGTGACGGAGAAGCCGGCAGGGCTGCTCCTCATCGACAAGAGCCGCGGGCCTACCTCGCACGACGTCGTGGGCGCGGTGCGCAAGTTGCTCCGCACGCGTGAGGTAGGCCATACTGGCACGCTCGACCCCATGGCGACAGGGCTGCTGCCTGTCTGCTTTGGCGCTGCAACGCGGCTGGTTCCCTACCTGACCGAGACCGACAAGGGTTACACGGGCGTTCTACAGTTTGGTGCCGAGACAGACACCGATGATGTGGAGGGGAGGGTGGTGCATGAGGGCGATGCCTCTGCGCTGTCGGATGGCGATATCGCTGCGGCCTTTGAGCGGATCCGGCTCCGCAAGACCCAGGTTCCGCCGCAGTTCTCGGCCATCCGCATTGATGGCGAGCGGGCACACGCGATGGCGCGGGCCGGCAGGGAGTTTGTGCTGCCGGAGCGGAATGTGGAGGTGCCGGTCTTCCATGTTACCGGCCGGGATGGGAGCGCCGTCTCGTTTGCTGCAGAGGTCTCCAAGGGGACCTACATCCGCTCCCTGGGTCGTGATGTGGGTCGTGAACTGGGCTGTTTCGGTCACCTGACGGCGCTGCGCCGGACGCGGGTTGGCCGGTTTGTGGAGGCGCAATCCGCGACCATCGCAGCGCTGACGGAGTCGGGTGTGGAGGGGGCGGTGCTCAGCATGTGGGAGGCGGTCTGCCTGATGCCGGAGGCGGTGGTCGACGCGGACGGGCGTCGTCGGTTGCTGCTCGGTCAGGCGGTGCCCGCGGCTTGTGAGGCGGGCGACGGCGAGATGGTGCGGATCGCGAACGAGTCGGGTGGCCTGCTCGCGCTGGCGACCTGGCGGAGTGAGACGGGGATGCTCTCGCCGAAGCGGGTCTTCGGGGTTATCCGCGGGTAGCTGTCGCTGGGGGCGGGGGAAGAATTGTTGGGGCTTGTTCCTTGCCTTTTGATGGTCCTCCGCTAATCTTGACTGGAAAGGTCAAGATTAGAACGGCTTCACGGAAGGATTCCCCGTACATGAGACTGTCATCCAAGACGATGTATGCGCTGCGCGCCCTCTTCGACATCACCTTCCATAGTCATGGAAAGGCGACGAAAATTGATGCCATCGCCGCGCGGGAGAATGTTCCGCCGCGCTTTCTGGAGCAGATTTTTCAGGACCTGAAGGCGGCGCAGATTGTGGGCAGCAAGCGTGGTCCGAATGGCGGCTATTTCCTCCTTCGGAGCCCGGAAACCATCACCATCGGCGAGGTTGTCCGGGCGATGGAGGGGGGCGTGGAGCACCACTGCTGCTTCGGGAGCGACGCGGAGGTGCGTGAGAAGTGTAAGGTGTCGGCGAAATGTGTGACCGCGTCGGTCTGGCGCGACATCTCCGTGCAACTTAACGCCATCATGGATGCCGTTACGCTGAGCGAATTGGCGCTGCGCGGCGAGGCCCTGCGCCTGACACGGGATAGCGATGCTGGCCTCACCTACACCATCTGAACGGCCCCACCGGACGAGCAGCGGCACGAGCTGGGCAGCGCTGGTCGGCGGCACACCGCTGCTGCGTCTGCGGCAGTCGGGCGATGGGCGGGTGCTGCTGAAGCTCGAGGGCCGGCAGGCGTCGGGCAGCTATTGGGATCGGCTGGTTGCGGCGCAGTTTGGTCGGCTGGCTGCTGATGAGGCTGTCGGCTTTTCGGGTCGCCACGGGCACTCCGTTGCGGTTGCTGCCTACGCCCGTGCGACCGGTCGCCAGGCCTTCATGCTGGCAGAGACGGTAGACGAGCCCCGCCTCGAGTCGCTGCTCGGGAGCTATGGTTTGCCGGTGGTCGAGGAGCTTCCAGCAGGGGCGGTGCTGCTCGAGCGGGACGATGAAGAGGCGCATCGCCGCGCCTTCGCAGGGTGGCTGGCGGAGTTTCCATCGGAGCCGTCGGTTCTGGTGCTCCCTGCCTTCGCCGGGCTTGTAGAGGCGGTCGATGCGCTCGCTCCGGGGCTCTCGGTGGTCTGGGTCGAGGATGATTTCGAGCGTCGGCGGACACTCTCCGAGAATGCTGCCTGTCGTCGGACGCAGGTAGCACACCGCGAGGGGCTGCTGCTCTCTCCGCTGGGCGCAGAGCTGGTCGATGCGGGCGTTGCGGCTGCCGTGCAGGGCGCGACGCAGGTGATTGTTTTGGTGCCCGAAGGCGGGCAGCGCCACCTTGGTTGGTGGTGAGCAACGGTAGGAGTGAGCGATGGCGATAACGATTCGGATTCCAACGGCGCTTCGCAAGCTTGCGGGCGGTCTCGACAAGGTGTCGGCAGATGCAGGCACGGTGCGTGAGGTGATTGCTGCGCTGGGCGTCTCGCACCCGGCTCTGGCGGCGCAGCTGCTCGACGAGGCGGGCAACCTCCGCTCCTTCGTCAACCTCTATGCGAACGAAGACAGCATCAAGGAGCTGAACGGGCTCGACACGCCGCTGAAGTCGGGCGACGACCTCTCCATCGTCCCCGCGATCGCGGGCGGCTAGCCGTGTCGGAGCAGGTGTCTGCCTCGGTGCTCGACCTTGTCGGGAACACGCCGATGGTGCGCCTGCGTGGCGTGACGGCCGGTCTGCCGGAGCGGGTCGAGGTCTACGCGAAGCTGGAGTACTTCAACCCGGGCGGCTCAGTGAAAGACCGTGCTGCCCGCCAGATGATTCTCGAGGCGCTGGCAGACGGTCGGCTGAGCACCGACACGGTCCTCATCGACTCCACCAGCGGCAACACCGGCGTTGCCTACGCCATGTTCTGCGCGGCGCTGGGCATTGAGGCCCACCTGGTGATGCCATCGAATGTGTCGCAGCCCCGCAAGGAGCTCATCGCAGCCTACGGCGCGACCATCATCTTCAGCGATCCGCTCGAGGGCTCCGACGGGGCCATCGAGTTAGCCCACAAGGTCATCGCCGACGACCGGACGGGCCGATACTTCTACCCGGACCAGTACTCCAACCCGGCCAATCCGCGGGCGCACGAGCTGACGACGGGGCCCGAGGTTGTGCGTGATACCGAGGGGCGGGTGACCCACTTTGTGGCCGGCCTGGGCACGACAGGGACGGTGATGGGAACGGGCAGGGCGCTTCGTCGGCTGGCTCCGGCGGCGCGCATCGTGGCGGTGCAGCCCGACGCGGCCTTCCACGGCTTGGAGGGGCTCAAGCACCTGGAGAGCAGCATTGTTCCTGCCATTTATGAGGCCTCGGGCCACGACGAGACCGTCTGGATGGGGACCGAGGCGGGCTGGGCGATGCGTGAGCGGCTCGGACGTGAGGAGGGTCTGGTTGTCGGCCACTCGAGCGGCGCCTCGGTGGAGGCTGCGCTGCGGGTGGCGCAGGGGCTCACCGAGGGGGTGATTGTCTGCATCTGCTGCGACCATGGCGACCGCTACTTCGACCCGCGGAAGCTGCAGCGGGGCACCGTAGCGGGGGCGCATGTCTAAGGATGTTGTGAACTCTACGCTCTGGGAGCGGCTCAGCGGCCCGCTGCTCGAGGAGGTCTATGCGGCTGTTGCGCCCGCCTATCCGAGCGAGGGATGCGGGTTTGTCTTCGAAGACGAGCAGGGTGCGCTCCGCGTGCTGCCGGCCGATAACCTCGCAAAGGGGCGCGGCGGCCTGGATGTGGATGGTGGGGTGCGGACGGCTGCCGACTGGTTCGAGCCCGACATGCGGCCCTGGCTTCGGGCGGAGCGGGCGGGCTGGACGGCGCGGGTCATCTTCCACTCGCACCCGGATGTGGGTGCCTATTTCTCGAAGTCGGACCGGGCGATGGCGCTCTTCACCGACGACGAGGGCCTGGTCATGGAGCGGAACCCCGGGGTGCTTCACCTGGTGGTGAGCGTGCGGGGCGGTGTTGCCGACGGCGCTGCGCTGTTCGGTTTTGACGAAGGGCTGCGCGACTTCGTGGAGCTGGCGCGGCGTTAGTCTTCGTACTCTTCGAACATGAGTTCGGTGCGGCAGCGTCGTGCTTCGCGCTCGGCGAGGGTGAGGCGGAGCATGGCGTCGACCCGCTGGGAGCCGAGCACGCGGCCGGAGACTTCGC
>CANMDT010000116.1 GCA_947496715.1 Myxococcales bacterium | reverse complement strand
GTCTAGGGCCGTGTCGACGGCTGTGTCTTCGAGGGTATCGGCTGCGGTGTCATTGCCCGTGTCTGTGGGCTCGGTGTCATCCGAACCTGTGTCCTCGGTGGTGCTCCCGTCGCCGCCCCCGCCGGTGTCGCCCTCCGCACCGCTGCCGCTGCCATCTCCAATCGCGATGACGTCGGCCGATGCGCAACCAGACATGACGCCGAGCAGGAGCAGACAGGCGAGACGGGAGAGGCGCATGGGTTCAACTCGTCGGAGGTGATGGAACTGGGCGGAACGCTACACCATCGGCTGCCAACCTCAAAGGCGGAACGGGACCTGCGCGAGGCCGGGAATGGCCGTGGCTGGTGCTCCCGTTGCATCCCCACCATCAGGGTCGCGCAGCCGGTGCGCCTGACCGCACCCCCCGCGCGCGGTCTGCATCCAACCTTCTACGCTCTCACGGAGTTGAAGATGCGCCTCCCCGGCCCCCAGACAGTCTTTTCCGCCATCATCGGCCTGCTCGTCGCTGCCGCCTGCACCGCCGGGAGCTCGCAGCCCGTCGGAGCAGGCCTCGAGACCCGCGGCCTGCCCGCCACCGCGGATGGCAGCGGCCTGGGCTTTTCCAACATCCCACGTGTCGGCGAGCACATTGTGAAGTCGCCCGAGGCCTGGCGCCAGCAGCTCTCTGCGAGCCGCTTCGAGGTGCTCCGCGAGCATGGCACGGAGCGGGCCTTCTCCGGCGCCCTCTGGGACCACCACGAGGAGGGCGTCTACCGCTGCGCCGGATGCGGCGCACCGCTCTTCTCCTCCGAAGACAAGTTCAACAGCGGCACAGGCTGGCCCTCTTACACCCGCCCCATCGAGCTTGGCCGGGTCGGCGAGACCACTGATCGCAGCTTCGGCATGGACCGCACCGAGGTCCATTGCGACGCCTGCGGCGGCCACCTCGGCCACCTCTTCGAAGATGGGCCAGCCCCCACCGGTCTCCGCTACTGCATCAACTCGGCCTCGCTCGTCTTTGAGCCGGCCGCACAGGCGCCGCCAGCGGCGAAGGAGGCGACGCCATGAAGTCAGCCACACTCTTCACGATCCTGCTCATTCTCCTTGCCGCCTGCGGCGCCTCTGCCGCACCCGGTGAAGGCAACGGCTCCGCTGCTGTCGAGGGAACCGTCGCCGCCGCCCCTGCCGCGCCCGGCGAGGCCATCGCCATCTTCGCGGGCGGCTGCTTCTGGTGCATGGAGGGCCCCTTCGAGGCCCTCACCGGCGTCAGCGAGGTGCTCTCGGGCTACACCGGAGGCCCCGAGCTGCACCCAACCTACCAACAGGTGGGCGGCGGCTCGACCGGCCACACCGAAGCGGTGCTCGTTCGCTACGACCCCAAGCAGGTCACCTACAAGCACCTCGTCGAGGTCTACTGGCGCACCATGAACCCCACCGACGCCGGTGGCCAGTTCGCCGACCGCGGCCCGCAGTACCGGCCCGCTATCTTCGTCTCCACGGCCGAGGAGCGGTCCACGGCGGAGGCCTCACGCGCGGAGCTCGAGGCGGCGAAGCGGTTCGAGGAGCCCATCGTCGTCCCCGTGGAACAGGCGAGCACCTTCTGGGTCGCAGAGGACTATCACCAAGATTACTACAAGACCCATGTGCTCAACTACACCACCTACCGGGCTCTCTCGGGCCGCAAGGGCTTCCTCACCAAGAAGTGGGGCATCGACGTCGGCGCGCACTAGGTTCCGTCGAAGGTTGCTCCCTTCGGGGCAAGCAGGGTAATGCTGTAGCCGTCGCCCCCGACGAGGCTCCTCAACCGGTGCCGCCGCGCAGGAACCGCCATGCCGCTGATGCGAACCGCCGCCCTCCTCTTCCTCCTGCTTCTGGCGCTGCCGGGGCGGCTCCTCGCGCAGTCGCTCGACACACTCACGCCGGCCGACGCCGTGCGGGGCGAATCGCTCGCAGCGGTGCTGCAGGTGAGTGGCGTGACCCTCATCCGCGATGTCCGCATCGCCGACTTCGTCGTCAGCTTTGAAGACCGGACTGTGGACGGCTCCGGCGAGGTCATCGTGCAGCTCGATGTGCCCTCGGACACGCCGCTCGGCGCCTATACCGTCGAGGTGGATGCCGACGAGGGGCCGCTCACGGCGCCTTCGCTCTTTTCGGTCGTGCGCCGTCCCCGCTTCGCCTCCATCACCCCATCGGAGCTGCCCCGCGGTGCCCGCTCTACCGCGGTGCTGGAGGGCGACGACCTCGAGGCGCTCGTGGAGGCCTCGGTGGCCCCCGGCGGAGTCGCGGTTACCTCCGCCTGGGCCTCCAACCGCAACCGCATCGCCTTCACCGTCACGGTCGGCGAGACCGCCGCACTGGGCGACCGGCTGCTCACCTTCTCGGAGGCGGACGGCGCCTCGGCCAGCGCCTCGCTCGGCGTCGTCGCCGGGGCGCCGGCCGCCCTCTTCGTCGACCCGCCCCTGCTCGCCCGCGGCGAGACCGCCCTCGTCACGCTCGGCGGCCGTAACCTCGACACGCTCACAGGCTTCGACCTCGGCGCAGGGATCGACATCGTCGACTTCACGGCCACCTCGCCCACGCGGGCCACCTTCACCGCCACGGTCGGCGCGGTCGCGCTCGCCGGCCCCCGCCCCGTCATCCTGCGCCGCGGCATCGAGCGGCTCGCGGTCCCCGACCTCTTCTCGGTTGCCGGCGCCGCTGCGCTGTTCATCTCCGCCGCACCCTCCACGCTGGTGCGGGGTACCACCACCACCGTCACGCTCTCGGGCGAGAACCTCGATCTGGTCGAAGAGCTGCTCATCAGCGGACGGGTCACCGCCGCCAACCTGCAGCTCATCAACCCCACCGAGCTCCGCTTCGACGCCACCGTCCGCGACGACGCCCCGCTCGGCAGCCGCGACCTCGCGCTGGGCACAGGCGGCCTCTTCACCACCTTCACGGCTGCGCTGAGGGTCGAGCCCGGCCCGCTCACCGTCTATCGGCCCCGGCCCGGCCGGCCCGCGATTGGCCTGCAGACCGTCGTCGCCGTCGAAGGGCTCAACCTCGATGGCCTCGACACCTTCGACGCAGGCTCGGCCGTCGGCGCCACCGACTTCCGCGCCGCCGACCCCACCAACGCAGCGGTGACGGTCACGGTCGCTCCGACGGCCTCCCCCGGCCTCGCCTCGGTCACGCTCGCAGGGCCGCACGGCGAGGTCACGCTCATCGACGCCATCACCCTCATCCCACGCATCGTGCCGCCCCCCTCGCTCTTCTTCCGCGAGCGGGTCGATCTGGCTGCCACCGCCGTCGGCGCCTACCGCGACGGCGGCGTCGAGATCGAGAACTCCGGCACCGAAGACGAGGTCGTTACGGTCGGCGATGGCGCGGGAGACACTGCTCGTCTGCAGCTCCTCGACCCCACGACCGGCGCGCCGACCGACAGTGTCACCCTGCCCATTGCTGCTGGCGCCTCTGCCATCGTCCGCTTCCGCTTCACCCCCATCCAGCCGGGCAGCAACGGCCTCGTCTGGACCGTCTTGGCCCGCGACAACGAGCAGGTCGGAACCGTCGCCGTCGTCGCCAGCGGTGTCGCGCCGCGGCTCGGCTTCTCGCGTGAGAGCCCCATGGACTACGGCTCCTTCCCCGTCGGCTCCACAACCGAGCTTCCCCGCCTCGAGACCGAGCTGCTCGGCGGCGCGCTGCTCCGCACCTACGCCATTGCGGAGGCCTCGCTGACCCTCTCCAAAGATGGTGTGGCCATCGCCGATCCCTCCTCGGTCGTCGCCTGGGAGCTGGTCAACGTGACCACCACCGAGCAGCTCTTCTGGGGCTCCACCGAACTGGCCTGGTCGGTCACCCCCGAAGCGGGCGACTACGAGGCCCGCCTGCTCTTCGAGACAGATGATCTCGAGGCCCCCTTCGTCCCCTTCACCTTCCGCTTTCGTGCGGCCTCGACAGAGACCGACACGGGCGTCGTCGAAGACACGACGGGCGATACCGGCGACACAGATACGACGGCCGATACCGAAGTCGACAGCAGCGCCGATGACACGGCCCTCGACACCTCCGCCGACGCGGCCGACGACACCGCCCTCGACAGCTCCGCCGATGCGGCCGACGTCCAACCCGACACCACCCCCGCGCAGCCCTCCGCCAAGAGCGACGACGGCTGCAGCGCAGCCGGTGGCGGCACCGCCTGGCTCCTCTTCCCGCTTGCAGCGCTCCTGCTGATGCGGCGCCGCCGGCTCCGCTCCCTGTGAGGCCCCTGCACATGCGCCATCTCACGGTCCTCGCCTTCGCCGCCGCGCTCCTCTTCGCTGCATGCGGCGACGACAGCGCCTCCTCGGGCGTCAGCGTCTGCCGCGGCGCCAACTGCGGCGAGGTCCGCGACACGGGCAGTGCCACCGACACGGGCGCTGCTGTAGACAGCGGCGCTGTGGACACGGGCGCTGCCGCCGACACCGAAGCCGACACGGTCGCAGACACCACGCCCGACACGGCGCTCTGCGCGGAGGGCGCCATCGACTGCAGCGCCTCCGGGCTGCCCGAGACCTGCACCGGCGGCACCTGGGTGGAGGGCACAGCCTGCCAGCCCACCGAGGTCTGCCGGCTCGGCCGCTGCGTCCCCGGCGAGAGCTGCACCCCCGGCCAGGTGCGCGGCTGCATCTCCTCCACCCAGCGCAACCTCTGCAACGAGGCCGGCACCGGCTTCATCGCCGACGACTGCGCCACCGGTGAGTTCTGCCTCGACGGCCTCTGTGGCACCCAGCAGTGCAACCCCGGCGACACCCGCTGCGACGACGACTTCACCATCTCCACCTGCAGCACCGACGGCACAAGCTGGAACTTCACCGAGACCTGCGACCGCCGGAGCCTCCGCGTCTGCGAGAACGGTGAGTGTGTCTCCGGCTGCATCGCCGCGGTCAAAGACCCCTCCTACATCGGCTGCGAGTACTGGTCGGTCGACCTGCCACAGTACCACGATCTCACAACACCTCACCCCGACGAGGTCCCTCACTCGGTGGTCATCGCCAACGTCGGCGACTTCCCCGCCGACATCGCCGTCATCTCGACCGACCGCACCTTTATCGCGCCGGCCGGCATCACCGTCGCGCCCCGCTCGACGGGCGTTCTCACCTTCCCCGTCGCCAGCATCGCCGACACCGGCATCACCTCGCGCTCCTTCAAGGTGACCACCACCGAGCCCGTCGTCGCCTACCAGTTCAGCCCGCTCAACGACCTGGGCGTCTTCTCCAACGACGCCTCGCTCATGCTCCCCGCCAACGCCCTCGGCCGCCGCTACCGGGTGATGAGCCTGACCGGCGGCATCGCGGCCCTCGGCTTCCCCGCGCAGCGCGCCTGGTTCACCGTCGTCGCAACGCAGCCCCGCACCAACGTGACCGTCACGCTCAGCGCCGCTGCCGACAACGGCGGCGGCCTCACCGGCCTCACCGCCGGCGTGCCCCACACCTTCACACTCGAGACCGGACAGGTGCTCAACTTCGCCTTCTCCTCGGTCTTCTCCTTCCCGCCCGTCGAGGCCGACCCCACCGGCTCGCTGGTCGAGGCCGACCGCCCCATCGTGGTCTTCTCAGGCCACGAAGAGGCGGTCATCGGCGACGAGAGCGAGTCGGGCAACTGCTGCGCCGACCACCTGCAGGAGCAGCTCTTCCCGGTCGAGACCTGGCGCTCCTCCTTCCTCTGCATCCACACGCCGCCCCGCGGCACCGAGAGCGACTGGTGGCGCGTGGTCGCCGACACCAACGGCACCCGCATCACCACCCAGCCCCCCATCTCCGGCCTCGACGGCGTCACCCTCAACGCCGGCCAGTTCGTCGAGGTGCAGACCCCCATCTCCTTCGAACTCTCCGCCACCGCACCCGTGCTCGTAGGACAGTACATGGTCAGCCAGCAGGCGGTCGGTGTGAGCCGCTACGGCGGCGACCCTTCGCTCACCCTGATGGTCCCCTCCGACCAGTTCCGCACCGACTATGTCATCCAGGTTCCTGCCGGTTACGCGCAGGACTACCTCACTGTCGTGAAGCCGGTCGGCGTCGAGCTCCGCGTGAACGGCGTTGCGGTGGCCGAGTCGGAGTTCACCCCGTTTGGAACGCGGAGCTGGGCCTTCGCCCACCTCAACCGCGGCGCGGGAACCTACCAGCTCTCCGCTGCGCAGCCCTTCGGCCTCTACGGCTACGGCTACGACAATGCGGTGAGCTACGGCTACCCCGGCGGCTTGAACCTCACGACCACGCCCTAGGCGCTGGCCGTCGGACTAGCCGATTGCGCCCTTCGCCTTGAGCAGCAGCTGGGCCTCGGCCACAGCCTCCGGTCCCAGGACCTCGGCGATGTGGTGGATGAGCGCGCGCTCCTCGTCCGACATCTTCTTGCCAAGCCCGAGGAAGCCGCCGTGCGCCTCCGCGAGGCCGAAGCAGAGGTCGACCAGCGTCTTCGCCTGACCCTCTTTGTGCGAAGAGACCAGCGCGAGGAGGCGCAAGCCCTCCTCCAGTACCTCGTCGTCCGGACGCTTTTCGAGCAGCGTGCCCATCATCGTCCAGGCGTCGCTCCCTTCGGCGATGCCACGTGACTCAAGCCACTTGAAGATAACGGTCCGCTCCTTGCCGCTCACCTTGCCGTCAGCCCAGGCGACGATGACCAACGGCAGGATGTTGAAGAGCACGGCGGTCTCGCCGTCGAAGCCGAGCTTGCGGATGCGCTCGGCGATCTCCGTCGAGCTCTCGCCCACGGCCTCGCCGATGTGGCGCAGCTCGCGGAGGTGCTTCACATCGCGCTCGAGCCGCTGCCGCATAAACTCGCGGCGGTCGAACTCCTTCTTGCTGAAGTAGCGCTCTTCTTCGGGGCTGACGTTGGGCAGGTTGTCTTTGCTCATCTGAGATCCTCTGGTTCTGTTCAAAGCGTTGAGAGAGTTAGCGCTCCACGCGCACTTCGACGCGGTGGGCGCCTGCGTCGGTGTCGGTGGCGGCCAACGCATAGGCAGCCGTTACGATGCGATCAATCGCCACGCCGTCGATGGCGATGAGGGCAGCAAGCGCCTTCGACCGCTCCTCCGACAGCGACAGGTTGGCGGCCTCGAAGCCGGCATCGCCCGTGTGAACGACGAGCCGGAGCCGGAGCCCCTCGCTCTGCTTGAGCAGCGCGGTGAGCGCGGCGACGGTGGCCTTGGAGCCCTCGTCGAGCGTGGCCGTCGTGCCGGCGAACCGGATGGGTGTGGCGAACTTTACCGTGCCCTGCGCCAGGTTGACCTCGAAGAGGCCCTCGTCGGCGCAGCCGTCCGCGTCGTCGACGCCATTGAGCGTCTCGATCTGGTCGGCACACTTGTCGGCGCCGTCGAGCACGCCGTCCTGGTCGTTGTCCTCTTCGGGGCAGCCATCCTTGTCTTCGAAGCCGTCAACGTCCTCTTTGTCCTTCGGGCACTTGTCGAGACCGTCGATGACGCCGTCTTGGTCGTTGTCCTCTTCGGGGCAGCCGTCGTTGTCCTCAAAGCCATCCATGTCTTCGGGGGCGATGGGGCACTTGTCGGCATCGTCGTTGAAGCCGTCTTTGTCGTTGTCGAGCTCGGGGCAACCGTCGCTGTCCTCGTAGCCGTCGTTGTCCTCGAGCTGGCCTTCGCACTTGTCGAGCAGGTCGTCGACGCCATCCTTGTCGTTGTCGCGCTCGGGGCAGCCGTCGCTGTCTTCGAAGGCGTCGAAGTCCTCGGCTGCGTCGGGGCAGCGGTCGAGGCTTCCCACGATGGTGTCGCGGTCGGCATCGGGGTCGTAGTCCATGGTGTAGGAAACGGTCAGGCCGCCCTGGAACTCGGGGTTGCCGACGCCCGTGGCCAGGCGGCTACCGCCGGCCAGCTTCACGCTCCAGTTCTTTGCAAAGGTCGCCTCGAGCCCCACAAGGCCGAGCCGGCGCAGTTCAAGCGCATTCTCCTCGTCGCCCGCAAAGGTCCGCGTGCCGGTTGCCTCCGCGGTAAGTCCGAGCCACTTCGTCAGCGGGATGCGGGCTGCGCCGCCCCAGACCAGCGCGGTACCCTGCTCGTAGTTGCCGAGCTTCACATTCTCGAGGAGCTGCACGCCGGCGTTGCCTGCAATCCAGAAGCCGGGCTTGAAGACCCAGTCGCCCAGAAGCCGCGGAGCAACGCGGAAGGCGCCACCCTGGAACTTCATGTTCGGAGCCTCTGAGCCAGCTCCCGTGGGGATGATAATCTCCGAAGCGAACGACATAGCGAAGCCCGGCTCCGCCGCCTTCTTGGGCCCGAAGAGCAGCACCTTGGGCGTGACCCGGATGTCTCCGAGTCCACCGGTCTCTGCAATACCCGCAAATCCTAGATCGGCGGCCTTGCGCGGTGGGTTGGTCGTCTGCACGAGCACCACCGGCAGCTCCATGGAGAGCTCGAGGCGCTCCCAGAGGCCGATGCCGGCGAGCAGCGAGGCCGTGCCCTGTGTCGCAATGAGCGCCTGCGTCTCGTCGGTGCCGTTCGTCTCGACGAGCGGCTTGCTGGCCCAGTCGAAGCCGATGCCTGCCGTGTAGGAGAGGTGGCCGAGCGGTCGGGCGTTGTCGACCATCATGCCGCTGTCGGACTGCGAGCCCACGGCATGGAAGGAGCGTACTTCGAAGCCGCTGATCGATTTAGCGGCGGCGCCAGTGTCTTCGGCGGCTGCGGCGGCTGCGGCGGTGCTTGCGACGGCGACGGTCGCGAGCAGGAAGGCGATGGTTCGCATGTTCATTCTCCTAGGTCGATTCGTTCAAGCGCAGCTGCCAGCGCTGAAGCAGCAGCCGACTCGCCTCACGGACACGGCGGGGTGCCGGGCCACCCACCACATCGCGGGCGTTGACTAGCCCCACCATGCTTAGCCCCGCAAGGGTTTCGGGCGCAATCTTCGGGCAGTGTTCCCGCGCCGCCTCGAGCGGAAGGTCGCGCAGCTCGCAGCCCAGCTCCAGCGCCATGCGCACCAGCCGGCCCGTCTGGTGGTGTGCTGTGCGCAACGGCTCTCCCGCGAGCACCAGCCGCTCGCAGAGGTCGGTCGCATCGATCTGGCCCGTGCAGGCCGCCGCCATCCGGTCGCGCCGGAAGGTCGCAGAATCGAGCATCACCGCCGCAACCTCGAGCGATACCGTGAGCGTCCGGTGCGTATCGAACAGCGGCTCTTTGTCCTCTTGCAGGTCCTTGTTGTAGGCGAAGGGTAGCCCCTTGAGCGTGGTCAGGAAGCCGGCCAGGTTGCCCACCGTCCGCCCCGCCTTGCCCCGCAGCAGCTCGGCGCCGTCGGGGTTCTTCTTGTTGGGCATCATCGACGAACCCGTGGTCACCCTGTCGTCCAGCTCCAAGAAGCCGAACTCCGCTGTCGACCAGAGCACCCACTCCTCGCCCCACCGGCTCAGGTGGAGCATCAGCATGGCGCCCGCGTAGAGGAAGTCGGCCACGAAGTCCCGGTCCGAGACCGCGTCGAGGCTGTTGGCGCTGATGGCGGAAAACCCGAGCTCCCGCGCGGTCATCTCCCGGTCGATCGGAAGGCTCGTGCCCGCGCAGGCGCCGCTGCCGAGCGGCGAGACATCTGCCGATGCGGCCGCGGCCTCGATGCGCACCACATCACGCGCCAGCATCTCTGCATAGGCCAGCAGGTGGTGGCCAAGCGTGCTCGGCATCCCCCGCTGCAGGTGGGTGTAGGCCGGCAGCAGCGTCTCCGCCTCCGCCTCGGCCCGCTCCGCCAGCATCACGATGAGGCGTGTGAGCTGCGCCACGAGCGCCGACGCTGCCCGCTTCACATAGAGCCGCGTGTCGGTCGCCACCTGGTCGTTCCGGCTCCGCGCCGTGTGGAGCCGCTTGCCCGGCTCGCCGACCAGGTCGGTCAGCCGCCGCTCGACCGCCATGTGGATGTC
>CANMDT010000115.1 GCA_947496715.1 Myxococcales bacterium | reverse complement strand
CGAGCTTCCGCCCTCGTCGACGGGCGGCACCCAGCCCAACCTCCCCGGAACCGGCTCACCGCTCGCGCCGGCTCCGCAGCCGCGCGGTCCCGCACCCTTGCAGCCGCGCCTGCCCACGGGCCAGCCTGCTGTCGTACCGAACGACCCCAACACCTTCTAGCCGTTGACCTCGCTGCCCTGCGCTAGTAAAGGCCCGTCCCAACTTCACGCGGCATGACGAGATGCGTCACGCCCGCCTTCACTCTGGAGCTGTCATGTCGACCCCCGCCGAGATCTTCGCCACCATCGGAAACAACATTGGCAACAACGTCGAGAAGGCCACCAGCGCGAACGCTGTCTTCGGCTTCGACATCACCGGCGACGGTGGCGGCCAGTGGACCCTCAACCTCAAGCAGGGCACGACCAGCGGCTTCCTCGTCGACGGCCTCTCCGACGACGTCAACGTCACCATCTCCATGGCCACTGCTGACTGGACCGGCATCATCTCCGGCGCCAGCAACCCCATGCAGGCCTTCATGATGGGCAAGATCAAGGTCAAGGGCGACATGGGTCTTGCCATGAAGCTCCAGAACGTTCTGGCGCTCGCCAAGGGCTAAGCCAGACCTCGTCTGCCACGCCCGCTCCGCTTCCGGTGCGGGCGTCGTCGTTTTTGCCCCTCCTCGCAGGACCTCGCACATGCTCTCCGGCCTCCCCGCAGACACCTTCCGCGGCATCACTGTCGTCGACCTCTCTCGCCTGCTCCCAGGCCCCTTCTGCACCATGCTTCTCGCCGACCTCGGCGCTCGGGTCATCAAGATTGAGGGCCCCGACGGCGGAGATTACGCACGCTGGTATCCGCCGCGGACCGACGACCACGCCGCTGGCTACGGCGCCTTCTTTGCCTCGGTCAATCGCGGCAAAGAGAGCCTCGGACTCGACCTCAAGACGGCCGAAGGGCTGGAGATCCTTCGCAAGCTCCTCATGCGGGCCGACGTCTTGGTCGAGAGCTTCCGGCCCGGCGTCCTCGAGCGGCTTGGGCTTGGCATCGATGCGCTCCGCGCCCTCAATCCGCAGCTCATCGTCTGTAGCATCTCCGGCTACGGGCAGGATGGCCCGCTCGCGCTGCGCGCCGGCCACGACCTCAACTATGTGGCTCTCGCCGGCGTACTGTCGCTCGCTGGACCGGCAGGGCATCCGCCCGCCGTCATCCCGGTTCAGGTCGCCGACCTCGCCGGAGGTGCCATCTATGCGGCCTTCAGCATCGCCGCGGCCCTGTTTCACCGCAGCCGCCACTTCGCCGGCACCCACATCGACATCTCCATGACCGAAGGGGTGCTCTCGCTCCTCGGGCCGATGGTTGCCATGAGCGAGGCCGAGGGCCATCGGCCCGTGCGCGGCGGGGAGATGCTCACCGGCGGCATCCCCTGCTACCGCAACTATGCCACAGCCGACGGCCGCTACCTCTCGGTCGGCGCGCTCGAGGCCAAGTTCTGGAGCCAGGTCTGCGACGCCATCGGCCGCCCCGACCTGGTCACCGACGGCTACGCTTCTGGCGAGCGGGGTGCCCGCATCCACGCCGACCTCGAGGCGGTCTTTGCGGCCAAGACGCTGGCCGAGTGGTCAGCCATCTTCGCCCCCATCGACGCCTGCGTCGAGCCGATTCGCGAACTCCATGAGCTGGTGGAGGATGCCCACTTCCGGGCGCGCGGCGCCATCGCGAAGGGCCCAGACGGCCTCGTTGCGATTCGGCCCCCCACCTCGCCCGGCACGGGCTGGTCGGAACGCGTTGCCCCTCGCCTCGGCCAGCAGACGCGCGCCATTCTCCGCGACCTCGGCGTTGATGCGGCAGAGGTCGACAGCCTGCTCGCCAGCAAGGTCGTCACCGCCGCTGAAGGTCCGCAGTAGGGAAGAGCCCGCATCGGAGCGGTCGCTCGGGCCGCTCCGCCGCGACTACTCTGCGCCGACGAACTGAAGTTCCATCGTCGTCTCGGCCTCTGCGCTCATCTGGTGGCGCGGCATCCAGCGGAGGCGGTAGGTGCCCGCCTGATCGCTCGGCGCGGCGAAGTAGACGGTACCGACAAGCGCCGACTGCGGCCGGAGCATGGTGTCGCGCATCACCGAGGCAAAGGCGGGGCTGGAGGTCATGGCAAGGCCGGAGACTGCGCCTTCGCCGAAGACCGGCGCCACCGGTCGGGGAGAATCCGTGCGCGTAGAGCCGGAGCGGCCGTAGCTGCCATAGGGTGCGGTGTAGGTGCGCGGGCCGAAGGTGGGGCCGTAGTAGAGGCCGGGGCGGTAGCCGTAGTTCGAACTGTAGGGGCTGTAGTAGGGCGACGACCAGCGCGGGTAGGAGGGCGAACGCCAGACAGTCGTGCTGCTACGGCGCGTGGTGCGACGGTGACCAGCCGAGACCACCAGCGCGCCCGAGGCCTCGTCGCGCTCTGCGATCTCTTCTACCCATGCGAGCTGCAGTCCTCCTTCCGGGGCCGAACGCTCACCGAAGAGCTGCATCGGCGGGATGGGACGGACGGTTGCGCCGCTCGGGGTGACCAGTTCGAAGTCGTCGCGGCGAAGGTCGACCGTCCTTGAGCTGCCGTTGGAGACCTCGACGCGGAAGACGACAACGCCCGATTCGGTCGCGACACCGTCGGGCCAGACACCCGGTGAGGCGCCGAAGACAAGCCCCTCGGGGCTGCTTACCGAGGTAGCGGCGCCGGCTTCGCGGGTGGCGTGCAGCTGGGGCGAAGCGCAGCCTGTTGCGAGAGCGATGGCCGCGGCGGCAAGCAGGAGGAGCGGTGCTTTCATGGGACGACTCCGTGGCGGTGGAATGCAGACGTTCTATCGGGTCGTTGGCCATCGCGGCAGGTGCCGGCGTTGACCGCGAGCGGCCATCCGAATACCACGCCGCTCGGCCTCGACGCGAGAGTTGCCACCTTGTTCAACAGATTTGCACATTGGGTCAATAGGGAGCGCGGTCCTGTGGCGATGTTGGTCGTCGCGGTGGCCCTGCTCGCCTCCGTTGTGAGCGCCTATCCGCTGCCGCATCCCCTTGGTCCGCAGATCCCGTGGACGCTCGGAGACGAAGTCCCCGCGCTGGTCTACGCCTCGGCCCCCGAGCAGTGGGTCGAGGGCTGGCCCCGCAGCCGCGTCACGCTCCTTGTGCTCGGCGCCTCGCTCCCTGCGCTGCCCGACGAGCTCGATGTTGTCGCGAGGCCGGCTTCGGCGATGCCGCAGCGCCCCGCAGGCTACGAACTCCGGATGGCTCTTGCGGATGGCGACAGCCGGCTCGAACGCTGGCGCAAGACGGCGGCATCCAAGGCCACCGCGGCCGGCTCGACCGCGGTCTCCACCCACCTCGCCGACCACCTCGCCGACGCCCGCATCTCGGTCATCGGCCCCTCCGGCGAAGAGCAGCGCTGCGGCCCCGTCATCTTCGGCCGAGCCAACTGCGGCAAGCAGCCGTGGGAGTATGTGGGCGTGGAGCAGCTCAAGGTTGGCGGCCGAACAGAGAGCTGCATCTGGGCCCACCCCATCGCCGACAGCATCATCCGCATCTCCTTCCCGCTCCCGGCCGCGCCGGGCCTGCTGACGGGCCGCGCGGGCTTCGCAGACTCCGCTGTCGGACCAGGGCGCGAAGGCGAGGTGAGCCTGCGGGTGACCGTCGCGGGCGAACCGGTCCTCGAACTCAAACGCCAGCGGGTCCAAGGCTTCGCTACCCTGCGCGGTGAACTCCCGGACCGCTCCAGTGCGGGCCGCATCCTCTTCGACATCGAGGGAGGCACCGCCGCGGCACACTTCTGCTTCGATGGCGACCTGCGGCCCCGCTCCCCGCTCTCCAAAGCGCTCACTCCGCCGACCGTGCCGCCCACCCTGCCTGCCAAGCCATCGGCGTTTTCGTCAAAATCCGTGGCGAAGCCATCGGCCAAGCCCTCCGCGCTCTCTGCAAAATCCGTGGCCAAGCCATCGGCCAAGCCTTCCAAGCCGTCGGCCAAGCCGCCAGCGCCTCCCGCCAAACCTGCGGTGCGCCCGTGAGGCTCGCTGCCCGCCAGGCGGCACTCGCCGCGCTCGCCATCTTCGTCGCCGTCGCAGCGATACTGGCCGCCCGCCCTGTGCGCGGCTGGAACCTCTGGTTCGCCTGGCAGGTCGACGCGACCGAGCGGTTCGAGCGCTGGCTCAACGGTGGCGGCGCCGAGGCCGGACGTGCAGCCTTTGAGCAGGCGCCTCGTCTCTTCCCGCTCACGGGCTGGCTCGCGGCTGCCGCCTCGCCCTCTTCGGGCCATGCAGACGCGCTCCACACCATTGGGGTGGTGAGCGGCGCAGCCATCGCGGCGATGCTCTTTCTGGCAGCCAACCGCTACCGCGGCCCCGTCGCAGGGCTTGTGGCAACCGCGCTCTTTGCCGGTGCGCCGCGCCTCTGGACGGCCGCGGAGCTCTACCCCTCCACCCTCCTTGGGACCGCGCTCGCAACGGCGGTCATCCTGCTCCTCACGCTGTGGAAGGGCCGTGCGGCATGGGTCGGCGCCTTGGCTCTCCTTGCAGTCGGACTGCTCTGCGGACTGCCCGGCTGGTGGCTCTTGCCGCTCGGCCTCTACCTGCTGCTGGTAGACCCGCAGTCCACGGCGCCGGCTGGTCTGCTTCAGCTCCGCGAGGGTGCATGGCCGCGCCTCCTCACGGTTCTGCTCTTTGTCGCGATCGCGCTGCTCGTGCCGCCACCCCTCCGCACGCCGAAGGGCTGGGGCGCGATGTTCCGCATCTGGCTGGACGCCGGCGCCGAGCCGATGCTGGTGGCCGGCGAACTCTTCGGAAGAGAGCGGCTCTCTGTCGGTGCGGTCTGCGCGCTGCTGCTCCGGACGCTCCCGCCGCTCTTCTGGCCGGGGCTGCTGGCCACAGCGGGCTTCCTGATGGCGGGGCGCGATGCGTCTGGGCGGGCGGCACTCTGCCCCGTCCTCCGCCGCTGGTTCGGCGCGCTCGCCTTCCTCCTCCTCATGCCTGTGGTCTTCCGCTCCGCCTATCACGGTGGCCAAGAGTTGCTGGTCTATCTCCTCCCGCTGCTCGCGCTGCTGGCGGGGCTCGGCCTCACCGCCGCCGTCGACCTCGCAGCGCGGCGTATCGCCGCCCTCGAACCCTGGACGGCCGCCATCCTGGTCGGGCTGCTTGGCCTTGCGTCGCTCGATGTCACGCGGGCTTGGAGTGTTCCGGAGGCCTATGGCGTTGGCTGGAAGGGCGGAACGGCTGGCCTCGTCCGCGACGGCTACAGCCGCTACGCCCACGGGCCGCTGCCCATCGAATGGCTGGCAGATCAGGTGGGCGATGGCCCTTGCCGCATCGGCCTCGCAGCCAACGAGTGGGAGTATCGGCCGCTGGTCGAGGGCTACATCCGACGCGGATGGCTGCCCCGCGGCTCTCGCGTCTCGCCGATCGGAGAGGCCGACGGCGTGCTCGTCCCCTTCGAAGATGCGCTCCCCGAGCGGCTCCCCCACCTCCGTGACGCCCAGCGGGCCATCGCTGCCGGACAGGCACGGACCATCAAGGCCGACGAGGTCCAGCTGCTCGTCTGGGTGCCGACGCCGCGCGCCACGCCAGCTCCAGCCGCCAAGGCGGCATCGGGTCGCACCGGCTTCCAGAAGACGGGGCCTTCGCTCCGTCCGCCGCTCAACCGGCCGCCCATGCCGGCAGGAAAATCCACTCAGAAGCCCGCGCCCTCGTCCAAGGCGCCGTAGCAGGGGAGGGCGCGGAGGTTGGCGCGGAACCGCCCCATCTCAAGCCTGCCTTGCTCCGATATGACCACGCCCTCGCGCGCCAGCAGCAGACGCTGAAGCGTGGCCCGCTGCAGGTCGCCGCGAAAGCTGATGCTCCCCTGGCTGTTGATGACCCGGTGCCAGGGCAGCCCGTCGTGGTCGCCTGCGAAGGCCCGCAGCGCGCCACCCACGGCCCGCGCCGCCTTCCGATCTCCCGCCAGCATCGCGACATCGCCATAGGCCAAGACGCGCCCCGCCGGGATGGCGCGGACAATCTCCCACACTCGCCCCCTGAAACTCCCGACGGCCGGCTCCAGGCGGCTCATTCGAGCGTGTACCGGAGCGCCGCCGAGAGGTCGGCCCGGAAGAGGTCGTCTAGCAGCGCGCCGTAGCTCGTTGCGCCCATGGCCCGTGCCCGTGCTGCACGCCCGGCACCGCCCGAGGCGACAAAGATCCCGCCGCCAAGCCGCCCGTCGAGCTGCAGCGCAAACCGCTCATCGAGAGGCAAGGCGAGCGAACCTCCGACCTCGGCAACCGCACCCAGCTCAAAACTGGACTGCGTCGTTGCGATGGCACTGACGCGTGCCGCGGGGCCGCCGCCGTAGAGCGCGTAGCCAGCCAACCAGTCGAGGTCGAAGAGCGGCTGGCGAACCATCAGCACCAGCGACTGCTCGGTCAGATTCGACGAGGTCGCGCCGTCGATGCGGAAGTCGCTGCTCGCGCCCTCGCAATCATACTTCACGCCGATGTCGTCGATGCGGCCGTTCGAGAGCACGCTCGCTCCTCCTTCGCCTTCGCAGGTTCCGCGCGTCTCCGACCAGCTGTAACGCCGCAGCGCATACTCCACCGACCACTGCTGAATCTGAAGCGCGACGCCGATTCGAACCCCGTTCGCGGCGAAGTGATCCACAATCACGGGGCGTCCATTCGTGCCGTCTGCAGCCCCGGTCAGTCCGGCCAGCCGCACATCGTAGTTGATGGCGGCATCGAAGGGCAAAGAGGCCCCGAGCGATACGGCCAACGCGAGGTCGGGCGCTGGCGACGCAACGGCCTGCGAAAGCGGCGCAACCAGCGCAACCATCGCGACCCCGCAGCAGACCTGTCTGAACCTTGCAGCCATCGTCCCGTTTCTTGAAAGTGCAGGCCCCGAGCGGTAGCAAACCTTGGCTGCTTCGTCATGCCTCAATCGGGCAGGGCGAGCGCCTCTCCTGCGCCGCGTGACCGATGAAGGGACTCGAGTCCAAACTGCTCCCAGGCCTCATCGCCGCCGTCGCGCTCTACCTCGGCTATGCGACCCTGGTGGGCGGCCTGCCGCTGCTCGACGCGCTGCATGCCTTCGACCTCCGCGCACTCGCCGTCGCCTTGCTGCTGGTGGCCATCAACTATGTGCTCCGCTTTGTCCGCTGGCAGCGCTACCTC
Organism: Myxococcales bacterium; assembly: GCA_947496715.1. Classification (GTDB taxonomy): domain Bacteria; phylum Myxococcota_A; class Bradymonadia; order REDH01; family REDH01; genus CAIWGR01. The sequence continues at coordinate 2,881 of CANMDT010000115.1, read as the reverse complement.
ACGGCGCTCGACCTCCGGCTGCCCGTCGACCGCTCCCTCACCGGCTTCCTCGCCGGCTTCGCCATGACCGTTACCCCCGGCAAGCTCGGTGAGCTCCTCAAGGCCTATCTCTTCGGCCGCTCCGACGGGCTGCCCGCCGCCTCGGTAGGTGCCATCGTCATCGCCGAGCGGCTCACCGACGTGCTCGGGCTGGTCGTCGTGGTCGCCTTCGGGCTCGGCCAGTTCTACACCCCGCTTGCGGCTGTGGTCGGGCAGGGCGCTGTCAACCTGCTCATCACCGTCTGCCTCGCCTCCGTCGCCTTCGTTCCGCTGCTCGCGCAGCCCCGCTGGAGCGCTCCGCTCTTCGCTGCTCTCGAACGGCTCCCCCGTCTGGGCGCCCTCGTGCCGCTGCTGCGCGACACCCAGGCCGGCATGGCGGCGCTCCTCCGCCCCCGTGTGATGGCCGTCGCCATGCTGCTTGCGATCGTCGGCTGGGGCCTCGAAGGCGTTGCGCTCTGGACGCTGCTACACGGCTTCGGCCACCAGGCGCCCCCCTTCGGCGCAGCCCTCTTCGTTTATGGCTCCACCACGCTGCTCGGCGCCGTCAGCTTCCTCCCCGGCGGACTTGGCGTCACGGAGCTCGCGCTCGGCCTCATGCTCACCCGGCTCGGCCTCGCGAGCGGCGCTGCGGAGGCCGCCGCCATCACCTACCTCATCCGCTTCGCCACACTCTGGTTCGGTGTCGCGGTGGGTCTGGTCGCGCTGGCTCGCTTCCGCCGCCGCTACCTGCCTGTGCAGGAGGCATGATGATGCTTCGGCTGCTCGGATTCCTCCTCCTGCTTACGGTCGTAGCACTCCCCGGACAGGCCCGCGCTGCCGATCGTGGCGCGCTGCCGTTCCGGCTGGCCGAAACCATCGTGGCGACTGCGCTGGCCGAGGCGGCGGCGGGAGAAGCGGGCCCTATCGTCACCAACCGCGCCATGGAGCGCACGGCCGCGAAGCTGTCGGCCCTGCTGGACGAACCGGCGGTGCAGCAGAGCGTGGTTGGTATCGAGGCACAGCTCGCGCTCGCCTCCATTGAGGAGACCCTCTTCGATCAGGGCGAGGCCCACGAGCCGCACCCGCCCGCCTCGCGCAGGCTCGCCCGCGGGGGCCCGGCGATGGTGGAGCGTCGTGTCGTCTACCAGCGCGCCCGCGCCATCGTCGCGCGGGAGCTCGTTCATGCGCCGGGCGAGGGTTCACGGGGTGGCGCTGCACCGCGCCGTAGCGGCAAGGAGCGGTGGGCTGACCCGATCCGCGGTGCCCGCCTCACCAGCCGTTTCGGGCCGCGCATCGACCCCATCACACGCCAGCCAGGCCGCATGCACCGCGGCATCGACTTCGCAGCCCCCATGGGGACCCCGGTCCTCGCGACCGCGAGCGGCACGGTCGTGCTGGCCGGCTGGTGCAGCCGCGGCACCGGCAACTGCGTCGTCATCGACCATGGCGACGGCTGGAAGAGCCAGTACTTCCACCTCTCCCGTGTCGATGTCGCAGCAGGCGCACAGGTAGGCCAGGGGCAGCGGGTCGGCGGGCTCGGTTCGACCGGCCGCTCGACCGGCCCCCACCTCCACTTCCAGATCGGACGCGGACGCGAAGCGCGCGACCCCATGCGCCACCTCGGCAAACCTGTCGGCGACGACTAGCGCCCGAATCAAAGTTGACCGCGCACCCTGCAGGCGTGCTATCTCCACCCCGGCTCTGTCGTCTCGGTGGTTGAATGTCTCTGCCTGCTCAAACCTGCGCCGCCTGTGGCGCCTCCTTCGCGCCCGCCTACGCCTACCAGCGCATCGCCATGGGCAGCGCCGTGCGCTGGGTCTGTTCGGAGGGTTGCCGCGCGCAGTTCAGCGCCTCGCTGAAGGGCCCTTCCGCCAAGCCGGTCTACAAGCTCGCCATCCTCAACCAGAAGGGAGGCACCGGTAAGACCACCTCCTCGGTCAACATCGCCGCCGGCATGGCCGCCGCCGGCAAGCGGGTTCTCCTCATCGATGCCGACTCGCAGGGCCATGTTGGCATCAGCCTCGGCGTGAGCGCCGAAAAGGGCCTCTACCATGTGGTCGTCGAGGGCGCCGACCCGGCAGCCTGCGCCGTTCGCGCCCGCGAAAACCTCGATGTGCTCTGCGGCGACGAGCGGCTCGCCAGCGCCGACATCTTCCTCGCCCGGATGAACGAGGGGCGCGACCGCCTCCTCAAAGAGCGCATGGCGGCCCTCGCCGGCTACGACATCATCATGGTGGACTGCGGCCCGAGCCTCTCGCTCCTCAACCTCAACATCCTCACCTACGTGGACGCCGTGCTCGTGCCGGTCTCCTGCGACTACCTCTCGCTCGTCGGCGTGCGGCAGATCCTCAAGACCATCCAGGGCGTCAACGAGCGGCTCGGTCACCCCGTCAAAATCCTCGGCGTGCTCCCCACCTTCTACGACACCCGCAACAAGATCTCGGACGAGGCGGTGCAGTCGCTCCGTCTCCACTTCGAGGGCCGCGTGCTCGACCCCATCCGGGTCAACACCCGCTTGAAAGAGGCGCCGTCGCACAAGAAGTCCATCTTCGACTACGACCCCGACTCACGCGGCGCCGAGGACTATCGGCGGGCGGTGAAGTGGATCAACGCCCGCATCGAGCCGGCGGGCTAGATTCCGCGGGGCAGGAAGAATGCGGGTCATCCGCGAGTTTTATCCCTGCTGGACGCAGATGTTGCGGGCCACCCCACCGCAGATGTAATCGACCTCAAAACAAATCCAGTTGGATGGGCAGTCGGCGTCGGAACCGCAGGCCGCGGCGGGATGGCAGCCTGGGTCGCCGGGGTCATCCCATCCGGCGGGGCCTCCCTCACCCTGGTTAGGGTTGGTAGCACCGCCAGC
>CANMDT010000114.1 GCA_947496715.1 Myxococcales bacterium | reverse complement strand
TGCCGGAGTGGGACTGGGTGGCGCGCTGCCGCGGAGGCGTGGCCTGCGCTCCGGCCGAGTTCGGCGAGAGAATCGCCTCCCTCTGCGCGGACCGCCAAGCAGTCCGCAGCAGCGGAGAGCGGGCCGCGGTCTATGCCGCGCGCCACCTCGAGCCGAGCGCGGTCACGGGCCGGCTGCTGGCCTGGTATGACGACCTGCTGGCGCTCACCTCAGGCGCAAGCGGGCCTGCGACCCTCGATCTGGCCGCGCTGGGCGCCGGTGCCTCCGAGGGCAGGGCGCGGCGCGACCTGCTCACGGGGCTTCGTGACGGCTGAAGCCTAGAGGCCGGCGGCGTCGCGGAGCAGGGCAGCCTTGTCGGTGCGCTCCCAGGTGAAGCCTTCGCCCTGCGTCCAGTTGCTGAACTCCGAAGCGCTGCGGCCGAAGTGGCCGTAGCTCGCGGTGTTGCGGTAGATCGCGCGCTCGAGGTCGAGGGCCTTGGTGATGGCGAAGGGGGTGAGGTCGAAGTGGTCTCGGACCAGCTTCTCGATGAGCTCCTCGGAGACCTTCGCGGTGCCAAAGGTGTTGGCGAGGACCGAGACGGGCTCGTGGTATCCGATGGCGTAGGCGACCTGGATCTCGCAGCGGTCGGCGAGGCCGGCAGCCACGATGTTCTTTGCGACGTAGCGGGCCATGTAGGCAGCCGAGCGGTCAACCTTGGACGGGTCCTTGCCCGAGAAGGCGCCGCCGCCGTGACGGCCCATGCCACCGTAGGTGTCGACGATGATCTTGCGGCCCGTCAGGCCGCAGTCGCCCACGGGTCCGCCGGTTACGAAGCGACCGGTCGGGTTGACGAAGTATCTAACCTTGGTCGAAAGGAGCGAGGCTGGGATGACCGACTTGATGACGCTCTCGATGACCTGCGCCTTGATGTCGTCCTCTTGGGCATCGGGGTGGTGCTGGGTCGAGACGACGACGGTCTCTACGGCGACGGGCTTGTCGTTCTCGTAGCGGACGCTGACCTGCGACTTCGCGTCGGGACGGAGCCAAGCGAAGGCAGGGTCGGTCTTGCGGAGCTCAGCCAGCTTTTTGGTGAGCGCGTGGGCGAACGTGATGGGCATCGGCATCAGCACGTCGGTTTCGGTGCAGGCGTAGCCGAACATCATGCCCTGATCGCCGGCGCCCTGCTTGTTCGGGTCGTCGCGGTCGACACCCTGGTTGATATCCTTGGACTGCTCCTCCACCGCGAGCAGGACGCCGCAGGTGTCGGCGTCGAAGCCGATCTCGGAGCTGGTGTAGCCGATGGAGCGGACCGCCTCGCGGACGATGGCCGGGTAGTTGATCTTCACATCTTTGGTCAGCGTGATCTCTCCGGCCAGCATGACGTAGCCCGTCTTGAGGAGCGACTCGCAGGCGACGCGCGCCTTGGGGTCAACCGCGAGAATGGCATCGAGGACAGCATCGCTGACCTGATCTGCCATTTTGTCGGGATGGCCTTCGGACACGGACTCAGAGGTGAAAACAAAGGAACGCGACATGGATATCTCCCTTGTGGAGCAGTTCAGAAATGGTTTGGTCCAACGGGCGCATCGGCCGCTCGCGGGCGCGCCGCTTATCGAGCGAAGATCGTCCGTGTCAAGGAGGGAGGCCTCGTGAGGCGATTGGGCGGCTGCTGTGGAGGGAAACGCCGCAATTGCGGAACAGCTCCCTGCAGCTTGTCAACTTTTCGCCTTGACAGGCAGGCCTACGGGGTGGCTATAGACGTCGCGTTCGTTTTGGGTTGTGGCGCGGCTGATGGCCCTACACCACCTTCGCATCTTTCGGGCAGCCTCCACGCTGCCAGCTCTCCCTTAAAAGGAAGCCACATGGAACTCGATAATCACTTTGAAGCCACCGAGTCGGAAGCCGTCCTCATCGGTACCGTCGGTGAGCGCCTCGTAGAGGCGCGTGAAGCTTCGGGCCTGTCGCTGCGTGACATCTCTGCCGAGACCAGCATCCAGTCTCACCTCCTTGCGTTGCTCGAGCAGGACCGCTTCAGCGAGTTCCCCGCAGAGGTCATCGCCCGCGGCTTTCTCCGCAATTATGCGCGCCAGTTGGGCATGGATGATCAGGACATCATCGGCCACTACCTTACCCAGACGGGTCTCGATCAGCCGACCGCAACCCGTGACGCGGTCGTGACCTTCTCGGCCCCCGCCGTACGCGAGACCGCAGCGCCCCGTTTCCGCATGCCCGACCCGTCGCGCATGAGCACGGTGGCCTACGCTGTCGTCATCTCGGTCTTTCTCATCGCGCTTGCTGTGACCGTTGTCATGTTCAGCGGCGACGACTCCGGCGCCGAGGCCAGCTTCGCGCCCGTTCCGAACGCCGACGCCTGGCGTCCTGCCGGAAACACCGCGTCGGACTGGCGCACGGTTCGTGAGAATTAGGGCCCACCGTCCGCGGTAGGCAGCGAACCGGCGACCCCTGAGCGTCGGTCCTCGCGGGTGTGAAGCGCATGTCGGGAACGGCCGGAAAAATCCTCGTGGAGAGCATCCTCCGGCTGCTTCGGCGAAACGCAGACAAGCACCTCGCGAGGATGCTTCGGCGCGTCCATGCGGCCGATATCGCAGCCGCCTTTGTGCAGCTCAGCCCGACCGATGCGATCCGGCTCTTCCGTATCATCCCCGACATCGAACTGCAGGGACAGACGCTCTCCGAGGCCGACCCGGAGTCGCAGAGAAACATCCTCGGCGCCCTCCGCGACGACGAACTCCTCGAGATCGTTAAGTCGCTCTCCGCCGACGATGCGGCAGACATCATCGCGCTGCTGCCCGACGAGCGCTCAGCGGCCCTGCTCGAAAACTGGAAGGGCGACGACGCCAACGAGGTAGACACCCTGCTGGCCTACGACGAAGACACCGCCGGCGGCATCATGTCGCCCCACGTCTTCGCACTCTCCGGGCCCACCACCTGCCGCGAGGCGATCGAGACGCTCCAAGCGAGCCACGAAGACATCGAGATGGCCTTCTATCTCTATGTTGTGAACGAGCACGGGCAGCTCATCGGCATCTGCAATCTGCGGCAGCTTGTGGTCAGCGACCCGGGCCGTTCGCTCGAGTCCATCATGATCTCCGAGGTCGTAAGCGTCCGCACCGGAACCGACCAGGGCGAGGTTGCGCGGCTCGTCGCCAAGTACAATTTCCTCGCGCTCCCGGTTGTCGATGAGTCCAACAAGCTCGTCGGTCTCGTCACGGTCGACGACGTCATCGACGTCATCCAGGCCAAGCATACCGAAGACCTGCTCTCCATGGCCGGCGCTGGCGGTATCGACCTCGACGAGCAGCTCACCCCCTTCGACTCTGCGCGGCGACGCATGCCCTGGCTCGCGGCCTCCTTCATCGCCGGCATCGGCTCCATGTTTGTCATCAACTCCTTCGAGTCGGTGCTCTCGCAGATCGCGGTACTCGCGGCCTTCATCCCTATCACCCTCGGCATGGGCGGGAATGTAGGCACACAGGCTGCCACCATCGTCACCCGCGGGCTGGCACTTGGCCGTGTCCAGACCAGCCAGTTTATGCGGGTGCTCGGTCGCGAGGTGCTCGTTGGCCTCATCGCCGGCGCCACCTATGGCCTGCTCCTCGGACTCTTCGCTGCCGCCGTGTTCCGTGGCGGAAATGCCGGTGAGGGCTGGAGCGCCTGGCAGCTCGCCGGCACCGTCTCCATCTCCGTCGCCTGCTCCATGACCATCGCAGCCACGCTCGGTGGCGCCGTACCGCTCTTCTTCGCAAAGATTGGGATCGACCCCGCTGTCGCAACCAACCCCATCGTCACTACCACCACCGATCTGGTCGGCGTTACCATCTACTTTGTGGTTGGTCGCGCCTTCTTCCACCTCTGACAGTGGCAGAACTCCTCAGCACCCGCGCCATCGTCCTCCGCACCTCTCCCTTCGGCGAGTCCGACCTTGTGGTGAGCCTGCTCACAGAGCAGTTCGGCAAGCGGAGCGCCTTTGCCGCGCGCGCCCGAACCGCCAACAAGAAGCTCCGCGGTGGGCTCCGACCGCTCTCTCTCGCGGTGGTTCATCTCAAGCCACGCCTTGGCTCCGAGCTCGACCGGCTCATGGAGTCGGAGGTTGAGCATGACGCCTCCATCCTGGGCAAAGACCTGCGCGTCTTCGGCGTTGCCTCGGTCGCGGCCGAGGCGGCGTCGTGGATGCTGGCGGATCATCAGGGTGACGCCTCGCTGTTTGAGCGGACCGAGCGGCTCTTCATCTGGCTGGTTGCTGCAGAACGGCCTGACGCGCTGCTCTGGGTGGGGCTCTGCCGCTACCTGCTGCTGCTGCTCGATGATGCCGGCGTCTGGCCGGGCGTGGAGGGGATGGGCAGCGATGAGTCGGGGCGTCTCGACGACGAGGTGGTGGCAGGGCTGTCGCCGCGCGGTTGGGTGGAGCGGAGCCAGATGGGCCGCGAGCCCAGTGCCATCCCTGTCAGCGAGCAGATGGTGGAGTTCTTTGCGCTGCTCGAGCAGGCCCGCATGCCGTCGGGCAGGGCGCTCGAGACGGCAGCTCGGTGCGCCGCGCTGCTCCACGCCATGGTGACCTGGCAGACGCAGCGACCGCTGCAGTCCTGGGACTTCCTCTGCCAGGTGATGCCGAGCCGAAGCTAGCGCGACTTCCGCCAGGTTCGTCCGGCCCGAAGCGCGGCAAGTGCGGCTGTGAAGTCCTCGGGTAGAGGCGCCTCAAAGTCGAGCTCGCGCCCGTCGGGGTGGCAGAATCCGAGCGTCGCAGCGTGCAGCGCAACGCGGCCGATGAGCGCGGTCTCAGCGACCGACCTGCCGCCATACATCTCGTCTCCCAGCATCGGGCAGCCCGCCTCCGATAGGTGCATGCGGATCTGATGGGTGCGACCGGTCTCCAGCCGGCAGGCGACCAGCAGCGCACCATCCCGAAACCGTTCGAGCACCTCGTAGTGTGTGACCGCCCGCTTGCCCTCTGGGAGCCGACCTGTGAACCGCTTCCGGTCCACCGGGTGCCGGGCGTGAGTCGTCTCGATGGTGCCTCGGTCTTCGAGCCCCTGACCGCTGACGCGCGTGCAGAGCATCAGGTAGTTGCGCCGAACCGTGTGCTGCGCGAACTGCTCCGAGAGGGTGGCATGGGCGCCGTTGGTCTTGGTCACGACGATGAGGCCGGAGGTCTCCTTGTCGATGCGATGCACGATGCCCGGCCGGAGCACATCACCCACACCGTCGAGGTCGTCGCAGTGGGCCAGCAGGCCGTTCACCAGCGTGCCCGTGGCGTGGCCCGGTGCAGGGTGAACAACCAGGCCGCTCGGCTTGTTCACCACCACAACCTGATCGTCCTCAAAGACGATATCGAGTGGCATCGACTCCGCAACCGTATCGAGAGGTGCGGGCTCGGGAGCCTCCACCATCCAGACCTCACCCTCGGTGACCCGGAACGAGGGCTTCACCGGCTTGCGGTCCTGCCGCCAGACCTGAGCCGACGAAACCCAATCGGCGATCCGCGCGCGCGAAACACCCGTCTCGGCGGCGCAGAAGGCGTCGAGGCGGCTCCCGGCCTGCTCAGGCGAGACCGTCAATTTCCAGCGTTCGAGCACGGTCAGAAGATGGGCGTGTGGACGGAGCCGTGCGGAGCAAAAATCTGGTCGATGATGGCGGCCTGGAGCAGGTTCGTGCTCTTCACGATCTCCGGGTGAATCTTCGACTCCCAGAGTTTGAAGGCCTCGCGGAGGTCGTCCTCGAGCTCCTCGAAGAGCCGGTCGGTTTCGAGCCCCTTCCGGATCTTCTCCTGGTTATAGATGGCGATGTCGGAGGCCATGGCGCGTGCGAGGCGCCCTGCTTGGTCAAGTTCGGCCTGCGTGAACATGGCGGTCTCCTAGGTGAGGCTCAAAGGCCGCCGCAGAGTCCCGAGGCCAGCATGTCGGGCGTCGAGATCGGGGTGGTCTGGCTGGTCGGGTCGAAGTCGGGCGTAATCTCGTCGATATCGAAGATGGTGGCGGTGCTGCCGTTCCAGTGGATGCGGGCAACGTCCCAGAAGTCGTCGGAGGCGCGGAGCGGCCGGTTGATATACTCCGCCTGCACCTCGCCGTTCACGTAGATGCGCACGGTGGCATAGGCCGTCCCGTAGGCTTCGCGGAAGTAGTGCACGCCGACAGCATACCACTGGCAATCGGAAGGGTTCCCCAAGGTCGTGGTCTCGGGGCCGATGCCGTCGGTGTCGTCGATGTCGAGGCTCGGAGACTCCGGACTCCAGAGCGGCTCCTTGTTCTCGAAGTAGGTGTCATAGGTGGCGTCGAACCAGGGGGCCGACATCTTCACAAAGTGGCTGTCGAGGTCGGCACCCTCGGTGTCGCTCTCGTCGGGGTCGTTGGGGTTGTGCCATGCAACCTCGATGGCCAGCGCCTGGTTGGGGAAGGCGCGGACGATGACGTCGGCCGTCTCGCAGCTGGCGATGTTCTGTCCGTCGGCGACCTCGAGCCTGAAGCGGTACTCGCCCGCGAAGTAGATGGTGAAGGTCTGCAGCGCAGGGTTGAGCGGGTCGATCGGGTCGGGTTGCAGCCCGTTCACCGCGTCGTCTGGCCGCTGTACGATGCTCCAGCGATAGGCCGACAGCGGTGCGCCGCCGCCGTCGGGGTCGTAGGACTCGCTGCCGTCGAGGTGGAGCAGATCGAGAGGCTGCGCCCAGTCTACCTCTGCGGCCCGCCGGAACTCGGGGTCACCTTCGACCGAGGCTTTGGCGACGGCGATGGGGCAGAGGACCGCAGCGCCGACGCCCGTCATCGCGACATCGATCGGATCGGCACGCTCGCCGGACACCGCCTTCTCGTAGCCTACATGGAGGTAGCCGGCCGACGGGACGCCGAGAAGTCGGGCGCGGAAGGTGGCGATGACTGTCAGCGACTCATCGGGCAAGAGGGTGCGGGGCAGGGAGGGGAGCGAGTCGGCGTCGACACCGAACTCGGGGAAGAGCGAGGCGTCCACGCTCACCTCGTTCAGGCGGAGGTCTACGCCACCGATGTTGCGGATGGTCACAGACATACGCTTCGTGCCTTCGATCGGGCTCTCGCCGAAGTCGACAGGCTGTGGCGAGACGTCGAGGAGCGCATCCTCGGCGCGGCCGAGCACCGGGATTGTCTGGGTGTTCCAGCTCGCACGCTCGGCTTCGATATCGCCGTTGCTCGCCTTGCATCCGCCCGCGCCATAGTCCTTGTCGTCGGTTCGGACCAGGATGGCGGCCAGTGTGTCGCCGGGCACCTGCGGGTCGTAACTCACGGTGAAGGCGATGTCGCCGGCGCCTGCTGCCGCGGAGGGGTCATTCTTGGGCGCAAGCACCAGCGTCTCTCCTGGTCCGATGCCAGCTGCCGCGAGCTGCGCGGCGATGTCGGCTGTCACCTCTGCATCGCCCGTCAGGACAATCTCGCAGATGTTGGCGGGGCCATATCCGTTGTTGGTGATCGTGACCGTCTGGGTCGCATGGGCGCCGAGCTCCTGCACGCCGAAGTCGACCGGGTCGGGCGTAGCGAGAAGCAGCGGGAGCGAAGCCGGCGCGTTCACAGCAACCTGAACCACCCCTTCGGTTGGGTCGTTCGAGCGGATGGTCACGACGCCCGAAAGCGGCGCGTAGTCACGCGGCGTGTAGGTGACCACAATCTGCGTCTGCTCGCCGGGCGCGAGCACCGTGGCACCCGGGGCCCCGAGCTGCAGGACGGCGGCGTCCACGCCCGTCGAGACCGAGTTCAGCTTGAGGTCGGCGGTACCCTCGTTCTGCAGCACGATGTTCTTGGTCTGCGACTGACCGATGACCGCGACGCGGAAGGCCAGCACATCGGACTGGAGCCGGATGCTCGGCTGGCCAGCCTTGGTGATGTCCGTGCAGCCGACAGCCAGCGGGAGACAGAGCAGCAGGAAAAGGGCCCAGATGTGATGGAGACGCATGCGGTGGCTCTGCGGAGGGTATCGGAAGTTCAGTCTAGCGGGTTGGTAGGTTGCATGCCCGCGCGGTGTCAATCGCAGCCTTGCCGTTGCCCTGCGAACCGTGCGCATCTAGTGCCCCGTCCGTACCCGTAACGAGGCAACTGATGGCGACCCTCCGGTCTCTGGCGTGGGCAATGCTCTCGCTCCTCCTCGCGCTGCCGCTGACGGCGACGGCCTGGTCTGCTGCGCCCGACCCCTTCGGCGACGCACTCGGAAGGGCGCAGGCAGCTCCTTCGGAACAGGAGGCGCTCGCAGACCTCCTGAGCGCGGCAACCTGGCTCCCCTACGCCTCGCCGCGGCAGGCCGCCAAGCAGTATGCCGCAATCGCAGCTACAACCCGCTTCGGAGCCGTCGCAGACTTCGCCCGCTACGCCGAACTCCGGCTCCGCTTCGAGATGGGCGAGCGGGTCCAGGGTCAAATGGCTGCGCTTGGGTTCGTTACCCGCTTCTGGGCCATCGGCCCCTTCCCCAACTCAGGCGACGATGGTCTGGCCCGTCCTGCTCCCCCCGAAGAGGGCTTCCGTGCCGACGCCATCTATCCGGGCGCCGTCGTCCCCGTCGGCTGGCAAGAGCTCGGTGGCGACGCCGAGACGGGCTACATCGACCTCGGCCAGCGCCTTGTACCTTCGGAGAGCGCCGTCGCCTTTGCGGCCACCGGCTTCAAACTGCTCAAGGCCGAGACCGTGCGCATCGGCATTGCCGCTGACGGAGGCTACCGCCTCTGGGTCGACGGCAAGCCCGTCGCCGAGCGCGGCAAGGACTGGGGGGGCTTCTTCGCGCGCGACTTCGTCGAACTCCCGCTCTCCCGCGGCCGCCACACGATCATGATCAAACTCGCCTCGGCCGACGGACCGCTCGGCTTCCATCTGCGACTCTATCGGCCGGATGGCTCGGCATTGGCGCCGGAGTTCGTGCAGCCGGCGACCGTCGCCATCACCGCAACGGCCGCGAAGTGGCCCGTGCCGGCCTTCATCGGTGGCTCCGCGAAGCCTCTCGCCTCCTGCCGCGCGCTTGTTGCTTCCATCATCATCGACCGCATGCTCAGGCCCAACGATGTCACGCAGCCTTGGAGCTCGGCCTTCGCCGAGCAGCAGACGCGCACAGACTGCAGCGCCACGGACGAGTGGCTCGCCGCCGAGGCCAGGCCGGAGCGCTGGATGGCGATGGAGGGTTTCGACCGAGCCGTCGCTGTCGCTCGCGACCCCGCCATCGAACTCCGCAGGCTCGAGACGCTCCGCGAAGACCCGTCTGCCGAGGCCGCCGCGGCCCACCGCAAGGGCATCGAGGCCCTAACCGCGGCCTACCCAGACTGGCTGCCGCCGCGGCTCATCTACGCATCGCTGCTCAGTGAAGAGGGCTTCGACCGTTGGGCCGCAGAGGAGCGCGACCGGCTCCTGCAAGAGGCCCCCGAGGTGCCCGCGCTGTTGCGGGCCGCCATCTCCGACAGCGAAAAGCTCCTGCGCCTCGACGAGGCCGCGGCCCGCTACGAACAGCTGCTCGCGCTATCGCTCTCCTCTTGGGGTGCGGCCGAGAACTACCTTGCCTCGCTCCTCACGCTGCTCCCCTCCGACGAGGTCCTCCAGATGGCGGACGTCATCGCCGAGCGCTTCCCGCGCGACCCCGCCACCTGGCTCGGAAGGGCGCGTCTGCAGCGTGCGGTGGAGAGCTCCGAGCGCGCGCCCTCCGAACACTACGGCGCCCTCCTCGACCGCGCACTCGAACTCTGCCGCGACTGCCCCGAACCCCGCGCGGCCAAGGCCCGTTGGCTCTCCGAACTCGGACTCCGCGAGAGGGCGGTCACGCTCCTCGGCGAGGCCATCGTGCGCGCGCCGCAGCGGCCCGAACTGGTCCGACTCCGCGAGCATCTCGCGCTTGATGAGGCTGCCTTCTGGCGCAGCCAGGTCGTCCCCGACGCCGAAATCCTCGCCCTCAAGGCAGCCTCGACCCCCGACCCCGACTTCTCCTCGACGACCCTGCTGCGGCAGCGGGTCATCGAGGTCTTTCCCAACGGTCTGGCAGCGACCTACCACCGCGATGCCATCTGGGTCCGCTCGCGAGAGGCAGCCGAGCAGTGGTCGGCCTTCGACTTTGGCTACGACCCGGGCGAGCAGACCGCCAAGGTCGAGCGAGTCGCAGTATTCAAGGCCGACGGCAGCCCGCGCGAGGCCTTCGAAGAGCAGGAGTGGGACGCATCAGGCGACAGCAACAA
>CANMDT010000113.1 GCA_947496715.1 Myxococcales bacterium | reverse complement strand
GGTGTAACCGCCGACGCCCATTGCGCTGAGCGAGGGGAGCGTACCGGCGGGTGCAGGCGGGGCTTTGGGGGCTAGGGTTGGCGTGGGCGTGGGCGGGGCGACCGGCGCAGGGCGGGTGGCGGCGGGGTTGGCGAGGCCTCGGGCGCGCTGCAGGAGCGTCTCGAGCGCGGGTGTGGCGTAGTTGGGGTGGAGGCGCGCGTTGGGGTCGACCAGCATGGCCTGGACAAAGGCGTTGACCGCGTCACCCTCTGCGCCGGAGGCTGCGTATCGAACCACGCCATCGAGGAGGTAGAGGTCGGCGGCGGCGCGGGAGCGGAGGTTGGTCTGCCGGATGATGGCGACGCCCTGCTGCAGGAGCCCGATGGATGCGTTGAAGTCGAAGTTGTCGTAGGCGGCCGCGGCGGCGTTGAGGATCTGCATCACCTGGCCGTCTGCGGCGGCGAGCGCTGCAGGGGGGAGCTGCTGGGCGCGTGCGGGAGCCACCGCAGCGCAACAGAGTCCCAGGGCCAAGAGAGCGACGGAGAGTCGGAGTTTGGTCATCGTCGTGGAACCTGCTTCGTGCGACTAGCGCTTGAGGATGTGGAATTCGACGCGGCGATTGGCAGTTCTGCCATCGGCGGTCGCGTTGTCTTGGAGCGGGTTGGTCTCGCCAAAGCCCTGCGCGGCGAAGCGTGAGAGCTCGACACCGGCCTGCACGAGGTAGGCGCGGACCGACTCGGCGCGCGACTGGCTGAGTTGGAGGTTGTGGGTGTCGCTGCCGCGGTCGTCGGTGTGGCCTTCGATGCGGATCTGCATCTCGGGGTAGCGGACCAAGATGCCGGCGACGGCGTCGAGCACCTGGAAGGAGATGGCGCCCTTGAGGCGGGCGGAGTCGGTCTCGAAGTTGATCTGCTGCTTGATCTCGATCTGCTCGGCGGTGACGCGGACGAGGGCCTTGGACTCCTCGGGGCAGCCGTCGGCGTCTTCGTCGCCGTCGAAGTCCTCGGGCTCATCCATGCAGGCGTCAGAGGCGTCGGGGATGGTGTCCTGGTCGTTGTCGAGTTCGGGGCAGCCGTCGAAGTCTTCGAAGCCGTCGGTGTCTTCGGGGACCATGGGGCAGCGGTCGGCCTGGTCGGTGACGCCATCCTGGTCGTTGTCGAGGTCGGGGCAGCCGTCGGTATCTTCGAAGGTGTCGATGTCTTCGGGCTGGTCGGGGCAGCGGTCGACGGCGTCTTTGATGCCATCGCCATCGCGGTCGTCGGAGCAGGCGTCGCCGATGCCATTGAGGTCGGTGTCGCGCTGGTCGTTGTTGGCGACCGCGGGGCAGTTGTCGGGCTGGTTGGGGATGCCGTCGCCGTCCATGTCGGGGTCGCAGGCGTCGCCAAACTTGTCGGCGTCGAGGTCACGCTGGTCGGGGTTGGGTAAGGTGGGGCAGTTGTCGACATTGTCGTTGATGCCATCGCCGTCGGAGTCCTTGTAGGGATTGAAGCACTCAGGGCGCGGGTCGAGGGCCTCCTGCAGTTCGCTCAGGCTCTCCTTGGCGATGGCCATATGGCGCTCGGCATCGAGCACCTTTCCGCGCTGCATCTCATGCTTGGTGAAGGCGAGGTGGGTCTCGAACTTGGCGAGCGGCTCCTCAATGCGGCAGCGGAGTGCGGGCTCGTGGAGGCGGCGGGCCTCGCTGGTGCCGACCTCGCTGAAGCGGCGGAGCTCATCGCTGGTGGCGCAGGAGGTGGCAGAGAGGAGGAGGAGCGCAGCCGCTACGGTGCGCAGGAAGTGATGCAGGCGATTAAGGCAGAGCACGGACAGGCTCCGTCGTAGGTGTGGTGACCGCATCGCGCTTGGTGCGCGCCATGGCGCGCTTCGCAAAATCGGCAGCAAGGTCGGAGTATTCACGCGCCTTCTGGAAGTCGGAGTAGGCCCACTCCTCGCGGGCCTTGGCGAGATACTCACGGGCCATGGTGAACTCATACATGGCGAATCGCTCGGAGCCGGCTGCCTTTGCGTCGTCGACGAGGTCGCGCGCTTGAAGCATGGGGCCCGTGGAGGCGATGGGGCCGCAGCCGCCGAGGACCAGCAGCAGGAGTGCGAGGCTGCACCAAGAGAGCCCTGCCCTCGTGGCCGCCAGCCTGACGGGAGCCTGGACGGGATGAATGATTCGGCTCATGGGCTCCCTTCCGTGACAGCGAGTAGACGATGGGCCAAGACCAGTTGGTTAGGGCGCCACCAAAGAGCGTACAGAATCGGCAAAACGGGTGTCAAGGCAAAGGACACATGAGCGACCAGATGGGCGGGTGCGATTCGAGGTGGCATGGTGGTCTTGATTGGGGTAGACGCGACGCTCATGACGCATGGGACTCAGCGGTGCTTTCAGTGTGGCGCGGTGACTGCGACGGCGAATCGCTGTCGCTGTTGCGGGGCCTGTCTGTCGGTGCAGTCCGACGAGTCGCGCTGGCTGTCTCGGGGCGACCAACTCGTGGTGACCCTGGGCGACGCATCGCCGCAGAAGCCCCGGTCGAGCGCGACGCTGATGACGGGGTCGAGCGGCTCGGTGCAGGCGACGCCAAGTGCCACGCTTCAAGGTTTTTCGAGTGCTAGCCTGCGTGCACTGGACGAGCTGCTCGAGGAGACCGCGCCGATGGCGGTGACAGCGGCCTACGCGGCGGTTGTGAAGCCGCCGGAGCAGTCGACGATGCCGATCGGGACGGAGGAGCGCCCTGCGCTGTCGGCGCTGACGGTGCAGCTTTCAGAGCGGCTGTTGCAGGAGCCGCGTCGCCGGGTCTGGCTCGGTCTGGATCCGGAGGGCGAGCGCTATCGGGTGGAGGAGCGTGTGACGCAGGAGCGCGCGGGGGCGGGTGCGTTTGAGTACCAGCTGCGCGATGTGGTGCTGATGCCGGTCGGGTCGACGCGCCATGGCGACAACGCGTTGACGGTCTTCCGTGAGCAGCGCGGCGAGACGCTCCGGTCGCGGCGTTCGACGGAGACAGACGAGGTGGAGCCGCTGCTGCTGCTGCGCTGGCTGCGTCCTGTGGCGCTGGCGATGGCACGGGTGAATGCCTTTGGGTATGCGCTGTCGGGGCTATCGAGCGAGATGGTGTTGTTCTTGGAAGAGAGTGGCGAAGTGGCCTTCGACGGTGTCGGGTTTCTGACTCCGCTCTACGAGCCGACGGCGGTTGCCTGGATGATGGCAGGCTACAGCGCGCCGGAACTCTACGAGGATGGCGCCTACCGTCGCGTGTCGGCGAGGTCGGATGTCTACGGATTTGCGATGCTGGCCTACGAGGTCATCACGGGGCGGATTCCGCCGTCTTGCGCAGAGTCTGGCTACTATCCGATGATCTGGCCTCGCGACGCGGAACCGGGTTTCCCGTTGGGTCTCGGTCGTTTCTTTGCAGCCTGCGCAGCCTACAACC
Organism: Myxococcales bacterium; assembly: GCA_947496715.1. Lineage (GTDB taxonomy): Bacteria > Myxococcota_A > Bradymonadia > REDH01 > REDH01 > CAIWGR01. The sequence continues at coordinate 6,844 of CANMDT010000113.1, read as the reverse complement.
CTGCCGACCGTCCGCGTTCGGTGGAGGAGGCGCTGGAGCTGCTGGAGGAGTGCGTTCGAGCTGTGTCGATGGAGGAACCCGCGAGGGATTTCTGCCGTCTGACGGCGGCCTGCGAGACCCATCCCGGCATCACCAAGCGGCTGCGGCAGCCCGTAAACCAGGACGCTGTGTTTTGCGCGGTAGACACGGCGCGGAGTGCGGTGCTGCTCTGTGTTTCGGACGGTGTTTCGACCTCGAGCTTCGGCAGTGGCGAGATCGCATCGGCCATGGTCGTCCGTCGGGCGCGCGAGGTCTGGAGCCGCTATCAGGCGGAGGAGGCGGGCTGGGATTGGCCGCGTATCGCGATGGAGCTCAAGCGGGCTGTTCAGACCGCGAACGCCGACGTTGTAGCCTATGTGGACGAGCGGTTTTCGCCCTTCCGCGGAGAGCCGCAGGAGGTGATGGCCGCGACCTGTGTGCTGGCCTTTGTGCTGAACAGCGATGCGCTGGTGGTCTCGATTGGCGACAGCCGGAGCTATCTCTTCCGCGATGGTTTCCTAGAGCGCATCGGACGCGACCACAACCTGATGACGCTGAGCGTGGCCGATGGCATGCCGGCGCATCTGGCCGCAACGCTGCCGCAGGGGGGCACGCTGGCACGCTGCGTTGGGACCTTCGACCTCGACGAGGAGGGTCACCTCGTGCCGGCGCAGCTGGTGCTCGACAGCTACCTTGTGCATCTGCGGCTCGACGACAGGCTTCTGCTCTGCACGGACGGCGTGACCGACTACCTTGGCGACACGGACAGCGTTTCGGAGGCGGCCATCACCCAGCTGCTGGCGCGCGAGCCAACACCCGAACTGGTCTGCCTCGACATCCTGACGGCCGCCAATCGGGGCGGCGGCGGCGACAACATCGGCGTTGCAGTCTGCGTGGTGGGCTCTGACTACATCACAGCGGCGGAGCGGAGCGTGTCGGGGAATCACTCTGCCTACGAGCAGGGTGGCGGCGGCCACTAGGGCGTGGGCCTGCCGTTTTCTTGGTTGGCTGGCGGCTGGCGGCTAGCGCGAGAGGGTCTCACCCCTCGAGGAGCCCCCGATGCGCACCGAAGTCGAAGAACGCCGCAGAGTCCGGAGCAGCCAGGCCCGCACCGCTGCGAGCCACCTGCTTGAGCGCATCGCGGCAACCCACGCCCTCGCCTCGCTTGCGCTGTGCGACGAGCAGGGGCTGGTGGTGGTGGGGACAGGGAACAGCGAGATGTCGGAGGTGCTTGCCGCCTACGCGCCGCTCCTGACGCGAACGCTCGATGCCGTGTCGCGTGCGCGGCTGCTGGACAGTGTCTCCGACCAGCTTCCCGGGCTGCAGATGGACCGGGTGAGCGTGCGCCCCTTCACGCTCGAAGAAGAGCAGCTCTTCGTGGTTGCGGTGGGCGACCTGGGCGCTGGCAAGGATGTTGCTGTCTGCCGCGCGCTGACGGGCTGCATCCGGATTCTGAGCGAGCGGCAGGGCTGAGCCATCGGCGGTCGGTTCGATTCAGCGGCCGGCTGCCTTGAGATACTCGCGGCAGCTGTCTGCGAACTGGGTGCCGACCTCGGCCTCGGCGCAGGACTTGAACTGTGCGAGGGCGCCTTCGACGTCGCCGCTCGTGAGAATGAGGTTGGCGAGGCGGTAGCGGGGTTCGGCGTAGCGCTTGCAGCCGGGCCGAGCAACGCAGGACTCGTAGGCTTTGCGGGCGTCGGCGAGCTGCCCGAGTGCCTCGTAGGTGAGGCCTTGGTTGTTGTAGCCTTGGCAGAGTTCGGGTTGGAACTGGACGGCGGAGCGGAAGTGTTCGGCGGCCTCGTCATAGCGCCGCATCTTGTAGAGCGCCCAGCCAAGGTTGTTGTGGGCGTTTCCGGGGGTGCGGTAGGTGGGCTCGTCGGTGAGGGGGCCGAAGAGGTCGACGGCCTGCTGCCAGTCTGCAGTGGCAAGGTAGATGCTGCCTAGGTTGTTGCGAACCTCGAACCAGCCAGGGCGGAGTTCGAGGGAGCGACGATACTCGACGATGGCGCGGGTATACTCTTGGCGCCCCTGAAAGATGAAGCCGAGCATGAAGTGGGCATCGGGGTTCTGCGGGTAGAGGCGGATGGCCTCGGAGAGCTCCTCGATGGCGTGAGGGACCTCTCTGGCGCGGTAGTGGCCGAGGGAGAGTTGGTAGTGGAAGTCGCTCTGCCGCGAGGCTTCGGCGGTGTCTTCGGCGGCTGGGCCACCGCAGGCTGCAACGAAGAGCAGAAGGGCTGCGAGTGCGAGGCGAACCGAGCGCCGGAGAGAGGGATGCATGCGCGAGCCGAGGAAGAGGTGTGAGACCTGAACAGGATGGTGGCAGAGGCGGCTGTGAGGCAAGAAATCGCCCTACTCTACGCCGCGCAGCGCATCGACGGGCCGCACGGTGGAGGCGCGCCAGGCGGCGGGCAGCGTGGCGAGGAGGGTGAGGACCATGGCGACGAGCGCGGCGATCCCGAACTCGATGGGGTGGGCTGCGATGGGGAGGGTTTTGATGCGGTAGACCTCATACTCGAGGCCGAAGTCGATACGGGCGACGAGCGCGCAGACAAGCAGGCCGAGCAGCAGTCCAATCCCGATACCAATGGAGCCGATGAGGGCACCTTCGAGGAGGAAGATGGTGAGGATGTCGCGTCGTGAGGCGCCCATGGAGCGGAGGATGCCGATCTGGGTGCGCTTGCGGAGGACGATCATGACGAGGACGACAAGGATGACGGAGGCTGCGACGAGCAACACGATGCCCATGACGAGCGAGAGCCAGAGTCGCTGCTGGTTGAGTGACTGGAAGAGGTTCTTGTTGAGCATGCGCCAGTCGGTGGCGCGGAAGCGGCCGGTGGGCAGCACGGCCTCGATGGCAGGTACGAGTGCGGCTGCGAGTTCGGGATCTTGCAGGCGGATATCGACGCCGGTGACGACATCGCCTCGGCCGAAGAGCGGCTGGATGGCGCGGTAGTCGGCGAGGACAAGCCGGTTGTCGTAGTCGTAGAAGCCTGTGTCGAGGATGCCGACGACGCGGCCGCGGACGCTGGCGGGGATGGCCGCGGCCTCCTCCATGCCCATGGCTGCGACGCCGCGCAGCGGGCTGACGAGGGTAACGGAGTCTCCGATGACGACCTTGAGTCGCTCCGCCATGACGTAGCCGATAGCGAGCGGGATTTCGCCGGAGCCGCCCGCGGTGACCATGCCGGTGGCAGGGTCGATGGCGCCGGCTGTGGGGTGGAGGAGGTCCTTTGCGGCGCCGGTGCGGAAGATGGCGGCGAGCTGGGGCGTGCGGGCGATGGTGTCGACATCGATACCCTTGATGAGGCCACCGGGGCGGGCGCGGCTACCGACGCGGGTGACGAGCATCTCGTGGAGCACGAAGGGGGCGGCGGACTCGACGCCTTCGACCTTGAGGAGGGCTTCCTCTACCTGGCGATACTCCGGGAAGAGCATGCCATACTTGGTGACGACGACGTGCGGATTGACACCCAGAACGCTGCTGCGGAAGGCCTCGATGAAGCCCCCGCCGACCGAGAGCAGCGTGACAAAGGCGGCGAGGCCGACTGCGACGGAGGCGATGGCGAGCCAGGTGGGTGCGGCGAGCAGGGTGCCACGCGTGGATTGCACATGCCGGAGCGCGATCAGGCGGTGGAAGTAGGACACGAAGAGCTCCCGCGTCGGTTGCACCGGCGCCTTGAACTCGGCTAGGAACGGCCGAGCTGCGAGCGTAAGGCTAGCCTATCGAGGGGCGGTTTCCAATCGAGCAGCGCAGGTCGCCGGAGCGCAGGTGGTGAGCATGCCGAATCGGAGCAGTTGGGCAGTCTTCGGGGTGGTGCTTTGGTTGGCAGGATGCGCCTCTACGACCACCGATTCGCCGGAGCGCGGATGCGTGAGTTCCGCGCAGTGCGAGGCGCCGCAGGTCTGCGTGGAGGGTGGCTGTGTGGAGACGGCCTGCCAGACGGATCGAGACTGTCCGACAGGTACGAGCTGCGCTTCGGGCCAGTGTGTTGCGGGCGGCGGCAGCGGTGAGGCGAGCGGTGACACCGGCGCGGACGCCACCGACACGGCGACGGATACGGCAGAGAGCGACGCGGGTTCAGGCGCAGCCGATACAGCGGAGGAGGATGGCAGCGGCAGCGGCGCGCCCATCCCGCTCGACTACGTGACGACGCCGGCCGACGGTGCGGTAGGTGTGGCGCTCGATGCGCAGGTGCTGATCGACTTCAACCAGCCGATGAACGAGATCCGGTTCACGCCGACGACGGTGCGGGTGACGGACTACGCAGGCGCTATTTTGGAGCGGCAGCTCTTCTACGATGCGGCGACGGATACGCTGGTCTTGTCGGGGACCGAGACGGCGCCGCTGTTCAAGCCGAGCACTCCTTACGAGGTGCGGCTCTCGGACAGGTTGCAGGCGCTGGACGGGCAGATGCTGGAGACGCCGCGCACCTTTGGGTTTGCGACTGCGGCGGCGCCGTCGGCCTTCTATTCGGAGCTGGCAGAGGCCTATGCGCCGGTGCTCTACCAGGAGGTCAAGACGGCGGCGGTCGACCTGCCGACCACGGTGGATTTTGATGGCGACGCCAACGCCGCGAACAACTTCGTGAACAGCAACGGGACCAACCGGGCTGCGGTGTACTGGACGGTCACAGAGTCGCGGAGCCACTACTTCGTGGGCTACTGGCTCTACTATCCGCGCGTGCAGCTCAACCCCACGGCGGTGGTGGAGCACGACTGGGTCTTTGCGCAGGTGATTGTAGGCAAGAGCGTCGACCGGCTGGGCTACTTCGTGGCGCTGTCGACCATCTATCATGAGGTTTACTCGCTGTTTGCTGCGGAGGCTTCGCTCTACCCCGCTGGTACGAGCGTGGCGAACGGCGCATCGACGGTGGACGGACGGCTGAACGCACTGGATGGTGGACGGCGCCCGAGCCTGTTTGTGGAGTCGGGGCGGCACGGCGTCTGCCTGCCGAATGCCGGCGTGTCTGCGTCGGCCTGCTCGCCTGCATCGGGCGCGACCGCGCCCTTCAGCGCGGGCACGACCGGGGTGGTTGCACGCGCGGGCGCCACCGGTCAGCGGCTGGGTGATGGGCCGCCGACGGCGCTCACCTATGCGCTGGTACCTGCTGTGGAGGCGCTCTGGGCGCGACGGGCCTCGATTGCGGCAGACGGTCTGTTCGGAGGCCGCGACAGCTATGTTGCGCCTGCCGTTGGCGCGACGACGCGGCCGGGGGACGGGACGAGCGTTCCGACCGCACTCTCGAGTGCCAACGCAGGCGGGAGTTTCGGCGACATGCCCTTCATCCTTTCGCACACGCGTGAACTGGCCGAGTCGGGGCAGTGGGTGCTCGACCCGGCGCTGGTCTTTTCGACGGAGCTGACGCTCGCGCCGACGATCGGCACGAACCTCTGCTTCGAACCCTTCTTCGGCCTGGACGTGCGGGGCATCGACGGTAGCTGCAGTCCGCCGAACTGAGTCAGCGGCAGGCGTGTGCAGGAGCGAGGTCGGAGCGGAGCCCCGAGCCCTCGCTGCCGGAGCCCTCGAACGGGAGCAGGACGGAGGCCGGCGCCTGGCGCGACGGTCCGGGCGTCTCACCGACCCGCTCCGGCGGCCGCTCCCAGCCGGCGGGGATGCAGCCGGGCGCCACGAGCGGCTCTGCCCGCTTGACCAGCGGGGCGGCGCTGCCGCAGGCGCAGCAGAGGGGCAGAAGCGCGGCGACAAGGTAGAGGCGCATCAGCTCTCCTCTGCCAACTTTGCGAGGCGGGAGCGCTCGATGAGCCAGACCACGCCTGCGGAGAGGAAGTAGAGGACGACGAGCGGTCCCGCGATGAGGAGCTGCGTGAAGATGTCGGGCGAGGGGAAGAGTGCGCCAATGATGAAGGCGCCGACCACCGCGTACCGCCAGTGTTTGATGAGCGCAGCGAACTTCACCAGGCCGATCATGGCCAGGAAGGAGATGAAGACGGGGGTTTCGAAGACCAGCCCCATGAGCAGCATCGAGGCGGCGGCGAAGGAGAAGTACTCCTCCATCATGATCATCGGAACGAGGTTCTTCGCAGCGACGCCGAGCAGCATCTCCACCGCGGTGGTGAGGAGCACGTAGCGGGCGAAGAGGATGCCCGCCCCGAAGCAGAGGATCGTGGAGAGGATGAAGGGCAGGACGAGCTGCCGCTCCCGCTTGTAGAGGCCGGGCGCGATGAAGAGCCAGGCTTGGAAGAGGAGCCAGGGCACGGAGGCCAGGCCGCCGACGATCAGGGCAACCTTGAAGTAGACGACGAAGGCCTCGGCCAAGCCGCGGTAGGCCAGCGTGCCGGCGTTGGCGAGTTTGCGGGCGACGGTGGCGTCGACGTAGGGCTGCATGATCCAGGCGAAGAGCTGTTCGTGGAAGAACCAGGCGACGCCGATGCAGAGAGCCGCACCGAGCAGGCCATGCTTGAGCCGCTTTTGCAGCTCGACGAGGTGCTCAAGCAGCGAGCTCTGGATGGAGCGGGCGGGCTCGGCGGTCATGCCTCACCTGATGTGTCGGAGCTGCCGGCTGGGCTGTAGGCGATGGTGCCTTGAGGAGCGGGTCGGGGCGCGAGCAGGTCGGGGGGCTGGGCCGCGGCTGGCGGAAGTTCGGCAGGGTGGGCGGGCTCGACGGGGTGGGCAAGCTCGGCCGGGTGGGCAGGCTCGACGGGGTGGGCAGGCTCGACGGGGTGGGCTGGCTCGGGGGTGGCCTCGGGCGCGATGCTGCCGGCAGCTTCGGACTGGGTTCGAGCCCGCTTGATGGCGTCGATGGTGGCGATGTCGTTGCTCCGCTCCGCCTTGCTGGCAGCCGCGCCCTTGCCGCCCGACTCGGAGAGG
>CANMDT010000112.1 GCA_947496715.1 Myxococcales bacterium | reverse complement strand
CCGTGCGTTGCGCGCCTGCCGCAGCGCGCTCGTCCCAACAGCCCGAATCCGCTCGGGCGCCACGCCACGAAGCCGCTGACCGAACCGCTCCAGCGTTGCAAAGGCCCGCTCCTGCGAGGCCTCGTCCAACATCCCTGCCTCCGTCAGACCCGCTGCCAGCTGCACCCGCTCTTTCAGCCGGTCGACCACCTGCAGCTCGCCGCGCACCTCGCGTGCAATGACCATGTGGAAGCTGTTGGATCCCAGATCCACAGCCGCCAGCAGAGAGGGCGTTCGCTTTGCCGTAGAACCCATCGCAGCCACACTCCAGATACGACCAGCCGCCTGTCGCCGGAGCCTCTCCCTACTCGCAGCGCGGCGGAGTGTCGACCGCACCCAGGGTGATGGCAATCACTTGCCTCCCAGACAGTCGCGACGCGCTCCCGACACAGCCAGAATGTCACCCGTGCGGCACCCCACAGACAACCGTTGCCCCGAGCGCGGCCGCTCCACTACGCAGCCCCCACGCAGCGCACCCACCTGCCCCCTCCGAGGTCTGACTTGCAGCCCAATCGCGCGCCAGCAGCCATGCGCCGCCTCCTGACCACACTCCTGCTGGCAGCCGCAATGTTGTGCGCCGCGGGCCATGCGCTGGCAGCCCCTGCGGGCGCCGCCGGCAGCGCAGAGGCCTCCGGCAGCGGCGCACCGGTCGCAGCGGCGCTTCCGCCGGAGCAGGAGGCCAAACGGCTCTTCGACGAGGCCGAGGCCGCCGCCAAGGCGGGCGACCGCCTCCGCGCCATCGAACGCTACGAACAGCTCACCAGCCGCTTCCCCTCCGTCCGAAACGCCCGCATCGCGCGCCTCCGGAGCAACCAGCTCCGCGCCCTCCAAGGCGAACCCGAGCCCGACCTCCGCGCCGCCTTCGATGAGGCCAAAGCCAATGCCGCACGCCTCGGTCTGCCCGAAACCACCACCCGCGTCCGCTCACTCGCAGAGCGCGTCAAAGGGCCCGCGCTCCAGCAAGACCTTCAGCTCTGGCTCGCCGACGAAGCCCTCCGCGCCGGCCGCCCCGCTGAGGCACGCGCCGCCTACAACGCCCTCCTCGACCTCGAGACCCTGACAACCGATCAGGCCCGCGCCACCGTCGCAGGCCTCCTCCGCGGCAGCACCTCCTTCCGCGACAGCGCCGATGCCCGCACCCGCATCCACGGCACCCTCGCCCTCCGCGGCAACCAGTTCGACGAGGCCGTCGCGACCCGCCTGCACGACGAGGCCAACGACCACCTCTTCAGCCTCGTGGCCCTCTACGCCTCCTTCCTCACCCTGCTCCTCGCTGCGCTCCACGTCGCGGCCGCACTGATGCGCCGAACCGCGAAACTCCCCGCCGGCTTCTGGCGCCCCAGCCTCCTCTTCCCGCTCTACGCCTTCACGGGCGCAGGTCTCTTCGCCGAGTCGTGGGAGCATGGCCGCCTGCTCCCCTTCGTCGCCGGTGGCCTCGCCGTCACGCTCCTGCTCCTGCTCCTGCGCATCGCCGACGCCCGCCGACCGCCCGTCGGACCGTGGCGCTTTTCTGCAGCAATGCTGCACATCGCAACCATGCTTGCGGCACTCTACCTCGTGTTCTACGCAGCCGACCTGCAGCACCTCATGGGACTCTGACCGCCATGGCTCACCAGACGCTACAGCGCAGCCGCGACGAACTCGCCGCAGCCATCGACGGCCACCCAGGCCTCCTCCGCCTGCAGGCCGGCTTCAACCCCAACTCCAGCTCCGTCGGCAGCGTCGTCCAGTTCATGCTCTGGAGTGCCGTCGCCGCCACCGCCGTCTACCAGACCGCCGCGCTGCTCTTCCCCCGCACGGCCGCCACGCCTACCACCGAACCGCCGCCGGCCGACCCCGCATGAAGATCCGGCCCGAAGACTTCGGCGCCATCGTCGCCACCGACGATCCGCCCGCCCTGCTCTTCGTCGATCGCGCCCTCGCCACCGAGCTCGGACTGCCCCACCAGGAGCGCTGGGACAACCCCCGCGGCCACCTCTCCGCTCCGACCGAGGTCCACCTCCTCCTCACCCGCCGCTGCGACGCAGGCTGCCCCCGCTGCTACGTCAACGCCACGCCCGACGGCGCCCAACAGCCACGCGAAGAGGTCTTCGCCTGGCTCTCCGCACTCGCCGCCCAGGGCGTCTTCCACGTCGCGCTCGGCGGCGGCGAGAGCATGCTCCGCGACGACCTCTTCGCCATCGCCGACCATGCACGCAGCGTAGGCCTCGTACCCAACCTCACCACCAGCGGCCTCGGCATGACCGCCGAACTCGCGGCCGAGTGCCGACGCTTCGGACAGGTCAACCTCTCGCTCGACGGGCTCGGCGAAACCTACCGCAACAGCCGCGGCTACGACGGCGCCGCCATCGCCCTCCACGCCCTCGACCTCCTCGTCGCAGCTGGCGTCCCCACCGGCATCAACTTCGTCGTCTCGCGCCACACCATCGGCGACCTCGAGGCCACCACCGCCGAAATCGCACGCCGCGGCGGCAACGAGGTCGAGCTCCTCCGCCTCAAGCCCACCGGCCGCGCAGGCGTCAGCTACCCGCACGACCGGCTCCTCCCTGAGCAGGCCGCCTCGCTCCTCCCCCGCGTCGTCGCCCTCATCGAGCAGTACCCCACGGTGAAGATGAAGGTCGACTGCTCCTTCGTCCCCCTCCTCTGCGCCACCGGCCCCAACCCCGACACCCTCGCCGCGCTCGGCGTCGTCGGCTGCGAAGCCGGAAATGTGCTTGCCGCCGTCTCCCCCGAGGGCGCCGCCACCGCCTGCTCCTTCATCAACGATCGGCTCGGCTCCGTCGCCGCACTCACCGAGCGCTGGGACGACCACCCCGTCCTCGAGCGCTGGCGCAGCTTCCACACCACCGCTCCCGAGCCCTGCGCCTCCTGCCCCTACCGCCTGGTCTGCAAGGGCGGCTGCAAGGCCGTCTCCAAGTTCTACCACCACGGTGACCCCTTCCATCCCGATCCCGAGTGCCCGCGCGTGGTCGCGCATCGCGAAGGCCGCCCGTTTGTGACCAACCCCATCACCCTGCCTGCCCATGTCTGAACAACGCACGCCCGCCGTTCTCCGCGCCGAGTCGCTCCTTGTCTGGGCGCTCGCGGCGGTCCTCTTCTATGCGCTCGACCGCGCCTACGCCGACATCACCAGTCCCCCCTTCGACCCCGTCAGCATCATCGCCACGGCCCGCATCGACTACTTCTGGCGCATGGCCCTCTCGGCCTTCATCGGCACCTTTGCCATGCTGGCCTGGCCCCGCATCGCCGCTGGCCGCGAGGAGCGCGCCGCAACGCTGCTCTTCCGCGCAGCCCCCTGGGTGATTGCCTTCTCCGCGATCCTCATGGCGGTGTTCGCATGAACCTCCTCCTCGCCAACATCCACGGCCACATCCTCCTCCTCGCGGTGGCGCTCTGCTTCCACCCCTGGGTTGCCCTCCGCAAGGCCACGCGGCCCGCCTTCGGCACCCGGCTCACCGCCTACCTCGCCGCCTCGCTCATGTTCGCGGGCAACGCGCTCGGCTGGTACATCTACCCCGACTACCGCATCGAGGTGAAACGCCACCTCTACCTCTACTCCGAGGCCGCAGGGCTCGGCTTCGAGGTCAAGGAGCACTTCGCCTTCTTCGCCGTCGTCCTCTCGATTGCAGGTGCCTACGCCGCCTTTGTCTCGGCGAACCAGCGCCACCCCTCGCTCACCGCGATCGTCCGACTCAGCTTCGCGGCCGCCGCGATCCTGGGAACCATCGCCATCGGGCTCGGCATCTGGGTGGCCTCGCTCCGCGGCTTCGCCTACCCGGCAGCACCGTGAGCAGCGCGCCCCGCATCGGCATCCTCACCCTCTCCGATCGGGCCTCCTCCGGCAGCTACGAAGACCGCTCTGGGCCGGCCATCGCAGCCTATCTGGACGAGGTCCTGCAGCAGCCCTTCGAGACCTGCTACCGCCTCATCCCCGACGACCGCGCGCTCATCGAGGCCACCCTCATCGAGCTCATCGACCGGCAGGGCTGCAGCCTCGTCCTCACCACCGGCGGCACCGGCCCCGCAGCCCGCGATGTGACCCCCGAGGCCACCCGTGCCGTCGCCGACCGCGAGCTCCCCGGCTTCGGCGAGCTCATGCGCCTCCGCTCGCTCGAGCAGGTGGCCACCGCCATCCTCTCGCGCCAGACCGCAGCCACACGCGGCAGCGCGCTCATCATCAACCTTCCGGGCAAGCCGCAGGCCATCGCCCTCTGCCTCGATGCCGTGATGCCCGCTGTGCCCTACTGCATCGACCTCATCGGCGGCGCCCGCCTCGAGACGCGCACCGAACGGCTCGTGGCCTTCCGGCCCAAGAGCTAGGCAGCGCGCCGACGGCGGAGCGCAAGCAGGCCGAGCCCGACGAGGCCAAACAGCCCCGCAGCGTTGCCACCCGTCGAGCAGCCACCGTCAGAGGCGGCGCGACCCACGCGGCGCTCACCGTCGCCCGGGTTGAGTTCGAACGACCGGTCGGGGAAGGCCTTCGCTGCCGCCACGTTGTGGGCCGCGAGCTCTGCCAGCGGGCTCCGGCCATCGGTCCGCGGTACCGCCACAGGCGCGCCCGTAGCGTTCGTCTGCTCGAGCACCGCGGCGCCCGGCATCGCATCGAGCTGGCCCGACCCGCTGTAACTGGTCAGCACCTCGCGGCCATCAGACAGCGTCACCACAATCGGCCCCGCATTGTAGTCGCCATCATTGGCGCAGATCATGACCGCCGTCGCGCGGTGCACGTTGTCCACATCGCCCATCTCACTGTTGAAGGCAAAGACCGGGTCCACGGTCATCTCCTCCGCAGACAGCGAAGTGTGCAGACGGGTGAAGTAGGGCAGGCTGTCGAAGAGCTCCTGCGCGTGACGCAGCGGCGCCACGATGGCCGCCTCCAGCTCGTTGGCGCAGGCCGCCTCGTCGAAATCGAACCCGGCCAGCTCGCTGCGGTAGCCCTCCAGGTTGTTCAAGAAGGTGCGCTGGTCCACGCCCGACGCAACCAGCGATGCCGGGATCGGGATGCAGCGACCGATGATCTCCAGCAACTGCGCGTCGGCTGCAAACCCCTCGCTCTGCACCAGCCCGAAGAAGGAGACCGGGTCGCCCGTCAGCGCGAGCTGCGAGGTCTCCATCTGGCCCTCGGTGAAGAAGGCGTTGGCAAAGCGGTCCGACGCGCCCGCAAACTCGGTCGTGAAGGCCTGGCCTCCCGCCTCATCCATCGCATCGTTGATCAGCGCATCGTAGTTCGAGCCGCCCGACAGCCAGTCGATACGCGCCTCGTTGATGAGCACATGCAGGTAGTTCTCCGGCACCGCGCGGGCGTCGCCGAGCAGCCCCACCGTCACGCCCAGATCGGGCTGCGTCGCGATGGCCGTCAGCTGGATGGGGATCATCGGCTGCGTGTCGTCATACTTCAGCACAACCGGCGCAATCTCGCCCACGGTCCGGTCCTTCTGCAGCTTGAAGGCGACGAAGTGCATCTGGTCGCCCATCAGCACATAGGACTCCACCAGCGGGGCTGCGGTGGCAGGGATGACATAGTCGTTCGCCGCCAGCCAATCGAAGAGCGCCAGCGTGTCGGTCGCCTGCAGAATGGCATAGTCGTAGGGCCCAACCTGCGACTGCGTAACCACCGTCACGCCGTCGTCTGCGTTGCTCGTCGGATCGCCGCGCACTCCACCACTTTCGGCCGACATCGGCGGATACATGCAGTTGCCGTCATAGGTCATGGTGAGCTCGAATCGGATGCCGGCGCGCTCCTTCATCACTCCGAACACCCGGTTCGACGAGACGCCCACCTCCGGCAGGCTCGGCACGGGAACCACCCAGGAGAACTCCTCCGCGGCGCCCGCGTAGTCCACCTTGATCTGCGCCTCCACACGGCCATTCTCGACCGCAAAAAGGATCTGCTCTCCCGTCTGGTCCACCGGTACATTCTGGCAGAAGAAGCCGCCGCAGGCCTCCGCGCGGGGAGCAAGCGCGACGAGTGACGCGATCGAGACTGCAGAGGCGATGCCGAGGTGAACCAGTTTCATGAAACCTACTCCGAGCGGAGGGTGGCGAGCGTGCGGCGACGAAGAATCGCGAGCGCAAAGAGGGGAAGTCCGAAGGCGTTGGCGGCGGCGCCACCCGTGGAACAGCCGCCGTTGTCGAGGTGCCGCTCGGTCGCGCGACCCGGCGGCGCAACAGGCGTAGCAGCGGTCGGATCGGTTCCGGCGTTGAGCGTGAAGGTCCGGTCAGGGAAGAGCGCAGCCGTAGCAGCGTTCGCCGCGGCCAGCTCTGCAGCGGGGCTCCGGCCATCGGCGCGGCCAACCGACACCGGCGCACCCGAGGCACCCGTCTCCGCGATGTCGTAGGCCGCAGGAAGCGCGTCGAGCGCAGTCCGATCGCCATACATCGTCGTCAGCAGCTGGCGGCCGTCGCCCAGCGTGATCGTGACGGGGGCATCCGAGCCGCCGTTGTTCGCATCCGCGCACAGCATGAGCCCTGTCGCACGGTGAACATTGTCCACATCGCCCAGCTCGCTGTTGAAGGCAAAGACGGGATCGACCGTCATCTCCTCCGCCGACAGCGAGGTGTAGAGCCGGGTGAAGTAGGGGTTGCGGTCGAAGAGCTCCTGCGCGTGACGCAGCGGCCCCACGATGACCAGCTCCAGCTCGTTTGCGAAGGCCGGCGCATCAAACGGCTGACCCTCCAGGTAGGAGGCATAGCCCGACAGGTTGTTGTAAAAGTCGCGCGGCTCCACGCCCATCGTGACGAGCTCCGCCGGCAACGGGATGAAGCGGCCGAGCAGGTTGAGCAGCTGCGTATCGCCGGCAAAACCCTGCGACTGCATCGCGTTGAAGAAGGCGACCGGATCGGTCAACGAGGCAAGCGTCGCGGTGTCGTAGCGACCCTCCGCAAAGAAGAGCTCGGCAAACATGCTCGCCGCGCCGGTCGGGCCGGCGAACTCGGTCGCAAACCCCTGACCGCCCGCCTCGTCCATCGCCTCGTTGATCAACTCGCTGTAGTTGCTGCCATACTGCAGCCAGTTCACCCGCGCCTCGTTGATGGAGACACTCAGGAAGTTCTCGGGCACCGAGCGGGTCTGGCCCAGGATGTTCACCGTCACGCCCAGATCCGGCTGCGTCGCGATCGCCGTCAGCTGGATCGGGATCATGGGCTGGTCGTCCAGGTAGCGCAGCGTCACAGGCTGGATGTCGCCGACCTCGCGCTCCTTCTGCAGCTTGAAGGCCACAAAGTGCATGCTGTCACCCATGAGCACATAGGGCTCCATGAGCGCGCCGGCCTCCGCAGGTACATTGTAGTCGTTGTCGCCCAGCCAGGTGAGCAGCGGCGTGAGGCTCGTCGCCTGCAGGATGGTGTAGTCGTAGGGGCCAACCTGCGACTGCAGCACCACCGTCACACCGCCATCGGTCGGCGGCCCGCCACCGGCATTCGGGTCACCACCGCCGGCACCGAAGTCGCCCTCCATCATCCACGGGTAACAGCCGTTCACCGTATCCCAGTCGAGCTGAAACCGGATGCCGGCGCTCGCAGCGAGGCGGGCAAATACCGTCGAAGAAGAGACCCCAATCTCCGGCAGGCTCGGCACCGGCACAACCCACGAGAAGTCGGCGGCCGCACCCTGGTACTGAATCTGAACGTGCGCCTCCACCTGGTCGCCCTCGACCGCAAAGAGGATCTGCTCGCCCGTCTGGTCGACAGGCACGTTCTGGCAGAAGAAGCCGCCGCAGGCTGCCGCAGGTGCGGCCTCGACGAAGAGCGCTGAGGCGCCGGAGACAAGCAGCGCGGCGAGGAGGGGAAGACGCATCGAGGACTCCAGGGTCATGGTCACAGATGGGGCGCAGCCAAGTTTGCACGATGCGTGCCACTGCGTTCTCAGCCACCCATCCTGCCACCTTTGCCGCCGATGTCTAGGTTCGCGCCCCCAAATCCGCGACCGGCCACCGCGGCTACGCCTCAGGATTTTGTGCGACGACTCGGCGCTGCTGCAGAAAACTGAGACCGGCACCGTACGAAGGCCTGCTCACTGATCGCCTCGGAGCGCCAGCCGAGGCGGCGCCTTGGAGCGAGGCGTTCTAACCACGAAGCAGGGGCCCCGCTCCGCGTTGGACGCTGCTAGGGCTCGTTGCTCGCGGTCGGGCTGCCCGACGACTGCAGCTCCGAGGGCCAGCGGCCAAACTCTCGGCGGAGCCGCTCAACCGTGAGCATGTGCCGGTAGCCATAGCGGACGGCGCCTTCGCGGTTGCGACCGCCTCGACCGCCGGCATAGGCGGCCACATCGAGCTCGAGCGAATCGAGCTCCTTGGCGCTCCACTCAATCGCCACCGCAGGGTCCCGCAGCTGCGCACAGGTGGGGCGGCCGCGGAACACCTCGCGCGGCATCACCTGCACAATGCCACAGGCGCCGGCAGACGAGCGCAGGTCGTTCCGAAAGCGGGACTCATGCCAGGCGATCGCCACGATGTGGATGGGGTCGAAGCCATGACGCCGACCCGAATCCACCATCAGCCGTGCAATCTGGTCCACGAAGGCAGCAGAGAGCACCCGGTTCTCCGCCGAGGCCAGATAGGAGATCATGTTCCCCGCATACTTCACATCAAGCTCGCGTCGCGCCGCCTCCTCTTCTGCCGTTATCCGCGGCAACCCGGCCCCTGCGTCGTTCGCTACCACCGGAGTGGCCTCTTGCGTCTGCACCGCAACCTGGGGCTGCGGTGTGTCGCCGACAGGGGAGCTGCTGACGGGCCGGACGGCCAGGAGCAGAAACCCAATCAGGATAGGTGCAAAGCGAAACATGTGAGGAGGTGTGTCTGGTACTCGGAGCAGGAGCACGCACCGGAGTGCGGCGAGGTATCGAAGGAAGCCGGACGGTAGCGGTCGCATTGCAGCTTTGACAAGGCAGCGGCCCCTGCCGCCGAGATCGCCAAAGATCCCGCGTGAAACAAAAGTGAAACATCACCTGAGGGCGACCTGCGCCGAAAACTATTTTGGGGTCGATGCAGAAAGATCACCTCGATTTGAGCCGATCTTCCGATCTTTTGACGCAGCACAACCGCAGATTCGCGCCCACCGGAGCCTGAATTCCACCTCCAACCCGGGCAGATTTCTGCGTTGCGAATCGCCGCGAAGATGACCATTCTGCCACTCTCCGCAGCGCACTCCAACACAGGCTGCTTGGCCTCGTTTTGCTCCCCCTACGTGACAGGATTTTGGCATGGCAACGCTCACACTCCGCGACTCCGGCGAGGTCCTTCAGGACGCGTCCTCCATCGGCACCTTCCTAGAACAGTTCGGCATCTGGTACCGCCGCTTTGAGGGCTCCGACACCCTCACCAAGGATGCCACCACCGACGAAATCCTCGCCGCCTACGAGGAGCCCATCGGCCGCCTCAAGCGCGAGGGTGGCTACGTCACAGCCGACGTCATCAACATCCACCCCGAGGTCCCCAACCTCGACACCCTGCTCGCCAAGTTCAGCCGCGAGCACTGGCACTCCGAGGATGAGGTCCGCTTCATCGTCCACGGGCGCGGTCTCTTCCACATCCACCCCAAGGAGGGGCCCGTCTTCTCCATCGAGGTGGTGAAGGGCGATATGATCAATGTGCCCCAGGGAACCCTCCACTGGTTCGACCTCTGCACCGACCGCACCGTCCGCGCCATCCGCCTCTTCCAGGACATGTCGGGCTGGACGCCGGAGTACACCGGTTCGGGCGTCGACGGGAACTACGCGCCCCAGTGCTTTGGCCCTGCCGGCTCGGGCGCCACGGCCAGCGTCGCAGGTTCGCTCGCCGACCTGCTCCCCAAGAACTAGCCGATCCGCGCCGCCGCCGACCGGACTGCGTCGGCCAGCGGCCCGGGAATCTCTTCGGGGGAGAAGTGACCCGCCTCGTGGCGCGACACCCGCGCCTGCGGCAGCGTCCGTTCGAGGTGGCTGATCACCCGCCCCAGGATCGGGTCGCGAACCCCCCAGACCAGCTCGATGGGGCCGGTGAATCCGGCAATGAAGTCGCGGCATCGCGCAAGCCCGGCAAGGCTCGGATGGTCGGCGCCCAGCGGCACCATCCGGGCCAGCGCGAGCGGCGCGACATTCTGCGAGAGCCCACGAAGCGGTGCCATGTAGGCGGCCGCCACCTCGCCCGAGATGCTGCTCCGCTCGTGCTGCGCCATCCAGAGCGTGCGCTGCGGAAAGCCGCCGAGCCGGAAGACCAGATCGGCAAGGCCGCGGCTATGGGCGAAGCGGTGAAAGAAGGTGGGGCGTG
>CANMDT010000111.1 GCA_947496715.1 Myxococcales bacterium | reverse complement strand
TCTCATCCCTGTCGGCCGTCTGCCCAATCTGGAAGAGGTCGTAATAGGTCACTTTGCGGAGGTGGTAGTGGTAATAGAGCACCACCTGCTTCTGCCGGTCTGTAAGCGCCGTGCCCGTGGCCATCTCGATGGGGTCGAACGTGAAGGCCTCGAACCGAACGGGCCAGTGCGTGGGCACGGCGGTACCGCTCAGCGGATCTGAGTCGCCGCGCGGCACGGCACGAATGGCCGGCGGAGTCTCAAGCGTGTGTCGACTGCCCGAACTCTTCGATGCACGCGGGTCTGACTCCACGCGGTGATTTCCGGACGAAGTACCTGACTTCACGCGAGGCCGCGTGGGAATGCGGTCCTCGGTCGAAAAGGCCGAGCGGGAGCCGGAGAGCGGCCAGGCGCCGCCGGGCGGCGCGATAGCTGCCTGCTGCGCAGAGGGCGTCGACTCAAGCTGAATCAGGCCCGCCGTCTCGAGGCGGCGGCAGGCGGCAACCACCTGATCATCGCTCTGCCCGGTTATCTGGCCGAGCGCGTGGAGATGGGTCGCACCATCGATCCGTGACAGCAGAAACCAGTCGAGCGGAGAGACCTGCAGGCCCGAATAGTCGGTGACAGGCAGCCGCACCGGGACGGTTTTGAGTGGATTCGGATGACTCATTCGGAAAGTAAGACCCGCTACGGGGAGAAGGCAATGCACAAATGGACGCCGCCACCCTAACGCCCCACCGCCGCCTTCTGCAAGCGGGAAACGGCTAGGCTGGCATCGCAAAGAGCGCCGACAGTACCGCCACCGCAAGGTCCACGTCGGCCTCGGTCGCGATGAGCGGCGGAACAAACCGGAGCGTGTTGCCACCGGCCGTGTTGAACAGCAGCCCATTTTGCACACCCTTCACCATCAGCGCGGTCGCATCGTCGGCCGTCCCGTTGACCTCGACGCCCACCATCAGCCCCAGGCCGCGGACCTCGCGAATGCGCGGCTGCTGCCGCGCCAGCGCCCGCAGACGGCCAAGGAGGTAGGCTCCCACGCGGGCCGCGTTCTCGGGGAGCGCTTCGCGGTCGAGCGTCTCTAGCACAGTCAGGGCTGCGCGCGCTGCCAGCGGGTTGCCTCCGAAGGTGGTGCCATGGCTCCCCTTCGTAAAGGCGGCGGCTACCGATTCCGTCGCGAGGGTGGCCCCAATCGGAACACCGCCACCCAGCCCCTTGGCCAGCGTGACGATGTCGGGCTTGATGCCGTAGTGCTCGGTCGCCAAGAAGCGGCCGGTGCGGCCGATGCCAGACTGCACCTCATCCACGATCAGGAGCGCGCCCCGCTCGTCGCAGAGCCGGCGGAGCCCCTGCATAAAGGGTCGCGACGCGACGCGCACACCGCCTTCGCCCTGAACCGGCTCCACCATGACGGCGGCCGTGTGGGCGGTCCAGCGTGCCTCGACCGAGGCCAGGTCGTTGAATTTGGCGTAGGAGAAGCCTGGGACCATGGGCTCAAAGCCCTCGTGATACTTGGGCTGCGCGGTCGCACTGACGGCGCCGTAGGTGCGGCCGTGGAAGGAGCCTTCGAGGGTGATGATCTCAAATTTGGGCGAGCGCTGGACGATGCGGGCGTGGCGGCGGGCCAACTTGATGGCGGCCTCGTTCGCCTCTGCGCCCGAGTTGCAGAAGAATACTCGATCTGCGAATGTACGCCTAATCAGTTCTTCTTGAAGAAGAATCTGTGGCTCCGAGAAGTAGATGTTCGAGATGTGCGTCAGCTTCGAGATCTGGTCCGTCAGCGCCGCGACCAGCGCGGGATGAGCATGACCCAGCGACAGCACCGCGATCCCGCCGAGGAAGTCGAGATACTCCTTCCCCTCCCTGTCCCAGACCCGCATTCCCCTGCCGTGGTCCAGCACCACGCTCTGCGGGCTATACGACGGGCTCATCGTGCTCCGACCGGCTGCCAACAACGACGCTGTCTCTCGCTTCTCCATCGCGCTACTCCTCCGTGCCCTTGCGAGGCCCTGATGGCCGACGCGCCCGCGGGTGGGCGCGGTCGTAGACCTGCATCAGACGATCCACTGTCACATGGGTGTAGCGCTCCGTCGTCCGAAGGCTTGCGTGGCCCAGCATCTCCTGGATGGCGCGCAGATCGGCGCCGCCCTCCAGCAGATGGGTCGCAAAACTGTGCCGTAGACCGTGCGGCGACACACGCCGCACGGTCCCCGCACGGGCCTGCGCCGCATCGAGCAGCCGCCGAACACTCCGATCGCCCATCCGACCGCCGCGGCTGTTCACAAAAAGCGCCCGCTCCAGCAGCCCCTCGCGGAGCAGAAGATGGCGCACCGCAAGATAGCGCCGCACCGCCTCAACCGCCTTGCTGCCTACCGGCACCTCGCGCTCCTTGCGCCCCTTGCCCAGCACCCGAACCCAGCCCTCCTGGAGCGATAGGTCGCCGAGGCTCAGCCCCACGAGTTCGCTCACACGGAGGCCGGCTCCATACATGACCTCCCACATCGCCAGATCGCGCAGCGACTCCGGGCTCTCCTCCGCAGCCTCAGGCTCTACCAGCTCGCGGGCCTCTTCGGCCGTCAGAAAGGAGGCAAGCGGCTTCTTCTGCTTCGGCGACTGGATGAGTGCCGGTGTCGACTCCTTGACCTCGCCGCGCTTGAGCAGGAAGCGGTAGAAGCTCCGCATCGCAGACAGCCCCCGCGCTACAGAGGAGCGCTCCAGATCGCCCTGCCGGAAGGCAAGGAAGCGACGCATCGAGGCAATCGTCACGTCGTCTAGCCCCGCAGGCCGCTTCGCGCTCTCTTCAAACCAGCCGAAGAAGGAACGGATGTCGCGCTCGTAGCCGCTCAGCGTGTGCTTGGAGGCGTTCCGCTCTACCCGCAGGTAGTCGAGGAAGCGCCGGAGCGGGTCGACCCAGGCAGAGGCTGGCGTAGGGCTGTTGGAGGGTACCTGTTCCATGGAGCGCTCGTCGCACGCCACCTAAGCGGGGGCAAGTTTCAGATGTGTGCGGTCGGTAGAGGACGGTCACCGGGCATGCGCTCGAGCGGTAGCCCCTCAGTCAGCGCCGGGTGCCGGTAGCTGCCCTGCAGAACCAGGCCGCGGCTGCGCGCCGGCGCAAGCCATGCCTCGAGGTCTGCCAGTGCCCGATGCGACACCGCCTCGCGCCGATCCGATCGTGCCGACCTCCCAGACTTCGCCTCTTCGACGGGTGGCATCATACCAAAGTGGATGTTGGTCGGATGGTAGGCCTTGGAATCCATCGTCAGCTCGCCCGTCACATGCCGGCGGAGCGCGCCGAGCGCCGTCGTCGCAGGCGGCAGGTCGAGCGGCTGGCCGGAGAGCTCGGCTGCCAGGAAGAGCGCAAGCAGCAGCCCGCTGGCCTGAGACTCCACATAGCCCTCCACGCCCGTGATCTGGCCCGCGAACCGCAGGTGCGGCGCCACCTTCATGGCGAACCGATCGTCGAAGACCTCCGGCCCGTGCACATAGGTGTTCCGATGGACCGAGCCCCAGCGCATGAACTCCGCCTTCTGAAGCCCCGGGATCATGCGGAACACCCGTCCTTGGTCGGGCTGCTTCATACGCGTCTGAAAACCGACCAGATTGTAGGAGGTGCCTTCGCGGTTCTCCATCCGAAGCTGCACCACCGCGTAGGGGCGCCGGCCGGTGCGAGGGTCTTCGAGCCCCACCGGCTTCATCGGTCCAAACGCCAGCACCTTATCGCCGCGCGACGCCATGACCTCGATGGGAAGGCAGCCCTCAAAGAAGCGAGCCTCCTCAAAGGCATGCAGCTCCGTGAGCTCCGCGGCCCGCAACGCCTCCACAAAGGCGTAGTACTCCTCTTTGTTCATCGGGCAGTTGATGTAGTCGTCGCCACTGCCCTTCTCATACCGGCTCTGCGCAAAGGCGATGCTCCGGTCGACGGAGTCGGCATGCACGATCGGCGCCACCGCATCGTAAAAGTAGAGCCGCTGCCGGCCCGTCATCGCGGTGATCTTCTCGGCGAGCGGCTGCGTCGTCAGCGGGCCCGACGCCACCACAAAGATACCCGCTTCGGGACCTGGAATCTCCGTCACCTCGCCGCGCACCACCTCGATGAGCTCCTCAGCGTGGACCACCTCGGTGACCCGGGCGCCAAACCGCTCCCGGTCGACGGCCAGCGCGCCGCCTGCGGGCACAGCCGTCTCCTCTGCAATCTGCATCAGAATCGACCCGGCACGCCGCATCTCCTCCTTCAGCAACCCGACGCCGTTCGTGAGCGCGTCGCCGCGGAAGGAGTTGCTGCAGACGAGCTCTGCAAAGTGCTCGGTCTGGTGGGCTTCGGAGGGACGCACAGGGCGCATCTCATGCAGGCGGACCGAGATGCCGCGGCGGGCGAGCTGCAACGCGAGTTCGGAGCCGGCCATGCCTGCGCCAACGATGGTAACCTGGGGCGTTCGGCTCATCTCTCTGCTCCAACCAGACGGGGCGAGCGACCTAACGCTCTGCCCTACCCGCCGCAAGTTGCCGTCATCGACGGGCTCGCCGCCACTGCGTCCCACGCCGCTCCAGCAGGCCGTCCATTTCAAGCTCTGTCAGCGCCGCCACCGCCTCGCCGCCCGCCAGCCCGGAGAGACGCACCACCTCGTCGCCCTCCTCCAACTCGGCGGAAAGCACGGCCCAGAGTCGACTCGCAGCCTCCGACAACGCGACCGAGGGCACCGCAAAGGTCTGCGCTGCCGCTGGCGCCAGCCGCACCGCAAAGGTCTGCGCTGCGGCTGGCGCCAGCGGCAGCGCCCGCGAGCCCTCCGCCAGCGACGTCCCAAGCAGCACCGCCAGCTCCTCTGCTCGTGTAACCACGCTCGCGCCTCGCCCCAGCAGGCCATTCGAGCCCACCGCGCTCGGCTCCCACGGCGCACCCGGCAGCACCCCAACCGGCCGCTGCAGCCGGCGGGCAAAGGCGGCCGTCGTGAGCGCGCCGCTCTGCACCGGAGCCCGCACCACGAGGGTACCGAGCGAGAGCGCCGCGATGGTCCGGTTTCGCGCCACAAAGAGCGTATCGAAGGGCCGGCAGCCGAGCGGCTGCTCGGTCAACACACAGCCGCCAGCGGCCACAATCTCTGCAAAGAGGCTGCGATTCTGCGCCGGCCCTGCCTGCAGCATCCCGCCCGCCAGCACCGCGACTGTCGGCAGGCCGGCCCGCAGCGCCGCCCGATGCGCCATCGTGTCGATGCCGCGCGCGCCGCCGCTCACCACCGTCAGCCCAAGGCGCTGCAGCGAATCGTCGAGCCAGTCGCGCAGCGCTGCCTCTTCTTCAGCCGCAGGGCTCCGCGTGCCTACCACCGCCACCGACGGCTGGTGCAGTACCTCCACATTGCCGCAGCCTACGAGCCAGTGGCCGGCCGGAAACCAGTGAAGGCCGAGCGCCGACGGACGCATCACAAACGGCTGACCCAGCCCCATCCGTTCCAGACGGGACAACTGGCGGGCAAGGTGAGGCGCCGCGCATTGCTCCCGCTCCTCCGGCGGGCAGGCAGTGGCAGGCAGATTCCAATCAACGAAGGCGGGGTCGAACATGAGAGCACCGAGATGGCGGAGAAGGTCTCTCTCCTTCTCGTCATCCGCGGCCGATTGTTGCGCGGATTCGATCAGCCGCCTTGTTCGACTCGGACCAGCGCGCTGCCGAAGCGGACCACCAGTGCCTCCGTCGCGCTCGTAACGGCCTCCGCCTCGCGGGACTCAACGGTGATCCGGGTCCGGTAGTCATCCGCACCCCAGACGGGGTAGGAGCCCAGCGCGACCGCCGGCTCCGCGGCCAGCACAGCCTCCAGATGGGCCGCAACCTCGCCCTCGCCGCAGGAGAGGAAGAGGGTCGCCAGGGCGATGGGCTGGCCGTCGAAGCGGGCCACCACCGCGCGGAGCTGGTTGGCGAAGAGCTGCGGGACGCCGGGCAGGACGAAGAGGTTGCGCACCTGAGTCAGCGGCCACATCGTCCGGCTGTCGGTGTGGATCTCTGCGCCTACCGGGACCATCGCCATGCGGCGCCAGACCGCGAGTTCTGCGGGGCGGGCAGCGAAGTGCTGGTCGATCCAGGCGCGCAGCGACGGCTCCTCCTGCATCTCGAGGCCAAAGCCAGCCGCGATGGAGGCAAGCGTGATGTCATCATGCGTGGGGCCGATGCCTCCGCTGGTGATGACAAAGGTGGCGCGGGCTGCGAGCTCCCGCGCCGCGGCACCGATGGCGGCCTCGTCGTCGGCGACGATCCTGACCTCCACGAGGTCGATGCCGCGCCTCCGGAGCGTCGCGATGGCGAGCTGGCCATTCTGGTCCACGATCTTCCCCGACAGGAGCTCGTTGCCGATGAGCAGGAGGGCTGCGGTTACGGGTGCAGGCATGGAATTCACGGCGTCGGAACGGGGATGCTGAAAAGTAGGGCGCGGCGATCGCGCTGCACCGTAACCCGCAATGTAGTGGTGCCGAGCCCGTCGAGCCACAAGAGGCGATCGCGTGGCGTAAGTCCCCGTCCCGCGGCGGCGGTCCCAGGAGCGATTGCCTCCACGAGCGCGGCGCGGCCGTCGCAGACCAGCGCTAGGCCCGCTTCGCGGAAGGCCGCGCGGACCTCTTCCGCCTCGGCGCCGCAGATGGGGCTGCCCAGCGTGAGCCGTGCCGGCTTAGCCTCGCGACCCAGCGTGAGCGATGCGCTGCCGGAGCC
This sequence comes from Myxococcales bacterium, assembly GCA_947496715.1. Classification (GTDB taxonomy): domain Bacteria; phylum Myxococcota_A; class Bradymonadia; order REDH01; family REDH01; genus CAIWGR01. Next base: position 3,886 of record CANMDT010000111.1, on the reverse strand, counting down.
CCAGGCGACGTGCGATGCCTCGATGTTCACAGCTTCGCCGTCGGTCCCCCGTAGAACGGCGCCGCCCTTGGCGTCGCTCACCACCCAGGGCCCTGCGACCGCGCCGGCCCGACGCACAAAGGCGCCTGCTACGGGCGCACCCTGCGGGTCGACCACGATGACGCTGCCCTCCCGCTCCGACCTCAGCGCCGGACAGACCTTCTCCACCCGTTGGTCGGCTGCGAGTGCCACGCGGAGGCTCGCAGGCGCCTTGCCGGACGCCGCGCATGTCACCGTGTAGTCGCCCGGCGGAAGTGCCGCGAACCGCATCCGTTTCCACGGCTCGACGGCCCCCTTTGGCAGCGTGTAGAGCGCAGCAGGAAAGGCAGGCGCCAATGCCAACGACACCTCGACTGCCATCCCCTCCGCAGCCATCTCCAGCTCAGCACCTCGTCCGAACCGGTAGTCAGCGGGCTCGCCAAAGCCTGCCACCGGCACCGAGAGCGGAGGCACCTCTGCCAGCGCCGCCAGCAGCCTGTCGGGCTCGGCGCGGCAGGGCTCGGTCTCGAACCAGCCATCGTCGCCCACCTCTGCCGAACAGACGGGCTGCTCGCCGCCGCCGCGCATGAACCAGACCGTTGCCCCCACCGCCGCCTTGCCCCGCGGAAGATAGAGGCGCCCGCGCATCAGCCTACCGGCGTCGCGCAGCAAGACGAGGTGTTGGTCGTCGAGCCCCTGCTCCGGCAGCGCGAGCCGTGTCTTGAGCGGTTGGTAGTCGGGATGGCTTACCGCAACCTCCACCTGCTCGGTCAGCCCGTCGAAGAGGATGATGCCGTCGGCGGCCGTGACCCGCGGCGCAGGCGTCCACCAGGGCGGAAAGCCGGTACTGCGGACCACCACGCTCGCCCCCTCGATGGCGCCCTTCGCCTCATTCTCCACCCTGCCTCGGAGCGCGCGGCCAGGCCGAAGCACAAGGCGCACCCCAGGCGTCGGGACATCGGCACGCAGCTGCAGCAGGCCGCTCAGGCCGGGCGACATCCCCTTGGATTCCGCGACCACGACAGCCTCGCCCTCCGGCAGCCCCGTGAGGATGAAGGAGCCGTCAGCCCGCGACACGAAGTCGATCGTCGGCACCCAGAAGAAGGTCCCCTCGGGCCGAACCAGCGGATGGATGTTATCGAAGGTACTCTTGCGAACCTCCCAGACCGAGCCGGCCTTGTCTCGCACGATCGCGTAGACGGAAGCGCCTCCAACGGGCACATCGGCGCCGTTCACGACGCGACCGGTAACGGTCCCGCCCTGGCTGAGCTCCACCTTGATGGCCATCTCAGGGGTAACCGCCAGCTCCTGCTGCCAGGGCAGGTAGCCGGGCGCGCGCACAGAGAGTGAGAACATCTCTCCGACTGGCAGGTAGTCAATCGTCGTCAGCCCCTGCTCTACCCCCTCGGATAGGGCCAGCACATGCATCGCATCGCGCGACACCGTCACGACGGCCATCTCGACCGGAGCGCCCGTGATCTTGTCGACAATGGTCACCGCGACGGCAGGAGCCGGCTCGACCTGCAGCTGCACCTCCACCTCGGAGGCCGACCCCTCTGCCACCGCCGGCACCACCACGCTCTCGAAGCCTGTTCCACCGAGCGTGTCGGTGGCGATGAGCTCCACCGAGCCGACCCGGAGGCCGCCGATGGCAAAGAGGCCGGCGCTGTCGGAGAGCGCCTGCTGCTGCGGAAACATGCCTGCCTGGCCAGCATGAACAAAGATGCCGGCTGCAGGCTGCCCGTCGCGGGTCACCCGCCCACGAATGATGGAGCCGCCCTGCAGCGTCAGCAGCACAGGCTCCGACTGGCCCAGTGTTGCGAGCTCAAACCCTGGCCCGTAGCCGGCCAGCTCCGCCTGAATGACCACCGTGCCTGCGCCTCGGGTGATAAGGCGAAACCGCCCCTCCGCGTCGGCGGTCAGGCGGGGGGCAGCTCCATTCTGAAGCACCGTTACGGTAACGCGGGCGCCGGGCGCGGGGGTGCCGTCGGGCATCACCACCTGGCCCGTCACCAGTCCCGAACCCTCCGCAATCACCTCGCCGCCGCTCCCTGAACCGGCGATCTGCGAAACCTCGGCGGTCTCGGGCGCGGGGCGCTGCGACTCATCGATGCGCCAACGGGTGAACCAGGCCAGCGCGATACCGAGCAGTGCAGAGATGATGGCCACGGCCACGCGCCGGCGCGCGACCGGAACCTCGGGGGCGCTCACGGGCTCACCGCCCTGACCGGCTCAATCCGGCCTGCCGCTCTACCGCCGTCACCCACGCATTCACCTTGCTTCGCGCCCTCGGGGCAGCGTAACCAAGCGGGCCTGCGACTGACAACCCTTTCGAGCCTGCCATGCCCATCGACCAACTCCAATCTCTGGTGCTCTCGCGCTTCGGACTCGACGGCGGCGCCATGTTCGGCATCGTCCCCAAGCCCATCTGGGAGCGGAGCAACCCGGCCGACCTGCGCAACCGCATCCGCATGTCGGGGCGCGCGTTGCTGCTCGACATCGGCGACCGACGGGTGCTCGTCGAGACAGGGATGGGCGACAAGTGGGGCGCCAAAGAGGCCGACATCTTCGCCGTCGACACATCGTTCGGCAGCGCACCTGCACGCCTCCGCGCGCTGGGCATCGACCCCGACACCATCACGGATGTCATCGTCACCCACCTCCACTTCGACCATGCGGGAGGCCTGACCGTGCTCGATGGCAACGGCGCCGCGCGACCCGCCTTTCCGAAGGCCACACACTGGGTGCAGGGGCGGAATCTGGCCTATGCTGAGGCGCCCGGCCTGCGCGAAGTGGGCAGCTATCGGCGCGAGAACTTCGCCTGGATGCGCGAACCAGGTGGCGTCCGCGTCGAACTGCTGGACGGCCCGCAGCGTCTCTTCGACGCCATCGACCTCATCCCCACGAACGGCCACACACGCGGCATGCAGCTGCTCCGCTTCAACCACGCCGGCGACACCTTCCTGCACGCCGCCGACATCGTCCCCACCTACGGCCACACGCCCGTCGCCTACGTGATGGGCTACGACATGGAGCCGATGACCTCCATCGAAGAGAAGCGGACGGTGCTGACAGAGGTCGCACAGGGCGGCTTCCTCTCTACGGGCCATGACCCCGACCACGGCTTCGCCCGCATCACCGACCGTGGCCACGACAAGTTCGAGTCCTACGACAAGGTCGAGGGTGGGGTGGCCTAACCGATAGCTCCTTGACACCCCGACCGCTCTCCACCTAGCCCAACCCCTCGAACTCAACCCACGGGGAACGCTCATGGCCTGTGCAAACTGCGGCAAATCCACCTTCCTGTTCAGCTGGAAATGTACCAACTGGGCCTGCAAATACGTCTGGTGCAACGACTGCGCCAAGGGCTGGCTCTTCCGCTCCTGCCCCCGCTGCGGAAACAGGTGCTCCTGATGGCTCACGATGAAACCGAAGACTGCTCGCTGCAGCCCCCCGACCCCGCCAACCGCGTTCACTGGCTGAGCCTCGCCGGCTACATCGCCGGTGCCGACGGACTCTCCGATGACGAGGCGCTCGAACTTGCCCATGGAGCCACCTCGCCCGAACTCTCCAAGGAAGAGGCGCACGCGCTGCTCGCCAGTGCGGCCGTTGCGCCCCTCTCCGACGAGGCCTGCGACGCCGTCTCCACAGACGACCTCGCCCACCGGGTGAACTGCCTCCTCGAGCTCGCCCAGGCCATCGCCATCGACGGCATGTCTGCCAGCGAGTGGCTCCGCTTCTGCGAAGTCTCCGGCCGCGTGCTCGGCTCCCAGCGGGTCGACGCCATGCTCCGCCTCACCCTCGCCGAGCGCGAAGCACGACGCTGCCGCACCGAACTCATGTTCGAAGAGTACGAAGACTAACGCCG
>CANMDT010000110.1 GCA_947496715.1 Myxococcales bacterium | reverse complement strand
GCGCCTGGCCGCCAACGGGCAGCGCTGCTCCAGTCCCGAGCCGCATGGCAGCGGGTGCTCCATGCGGCCGGTGGTGCCTAGCCAGCGCCTATGGGTGGGGCGGCTCCTGTGCGTAACGCTGGGCGGTGCGACAGGTTGCGCGGACGACGGGTCGAGCAGCGCTGCAACCGCCGCAGATGGGTCTGCCGACTGCGCCAACCTGCTGGCCGGCATCAGCTTCCCTGAAGGGTGCGGGCTGGCGCCCAACGGGGCCTGGGAGATGGTCCGCTACTGCCCCTTTCCCGAAGGCTACGACCCGCTGGGCGGCACCTGCGCCAGCGCCTCCTACGCCACCAGCGGCAGCGCTGAGGGGGTCATGGAGTTGCGAGACAATGGGCTGCTCCGCTTCGACTACGAGCAACGGCTGCTCACCCTCGACAGCCGCATCCCGACCTCCTGCTACGGCAACGGTGACTTCTGTCGCGGCAGCGCCTTGGGCGGAGATTGCAGCGTGACGGGTGCTACTTGCGGCTGCTCCGAGCAGCGCATCGAGCTCGGTGTCGTTGAGCAGGGGCAGTGGTCCGCGGCAGGTGGCGCGCTCCGCTTCGACTACGCCTCAGGGTTGGCGGTCGACCAGTTATACTGCGTGGACGCGACGGCATCTTGGCTTGTGCTGGAGCGCCCCGCCGCTCTCGGACTGCCGGGTGTGCGGATGCTCTTCCGCCGGCGCTAGAAGCGCCAGTCGAGCGAGACCGAGCGGAGGTCGGTGCGGAGCTCAAGGCGCGAGGCCTCCAGGTTTTCGCTGTCGACCACTTGGAGGATGACACCGGTCGCAAGGGCCGCAGCACCTAGACCGAAGGCGATGTTGGCGTAGGTCTGCTTGGCCTCGCCATCCTCCTGCAGTTCGGCCACGCGGGCGGAGGTGTGCGGGCGAGCCTGCAGTTCTTGCTGCACATCGTCCGCCGCGAACCCGAGCAGCGTCCCCGAACCGAAGAGCAGCGCAGCGCTACCGTAAAGCCAAGTATGGGGCCGCGTTGCCTGCGCAGCGGGTTCGGCGGCGAACATGACAGCTCGAGCGGGCTGCGGCTGCTGGACCAGCAAGGGAGCCGCCGCCATGCTCGGCGCGATGTAGTCGGGCGTCGCCTTGAGCGCCTCTTGGCAGGCGCCGAGGAGGTAGGCGAACTCGACGGGGCCGGGCAGCCTGGCGAGGGTGGTCGAGGCGGTCAGTCCGGCACGGACGTCGAGCAGTTTGTAGCTGACCTCAACGCCTTGGGGAACGGCGACCGGCTGCACCAGCAGCACATAGTCGAAGAGAGAGCCGGACAGCGCCGGAACCAGGCAGGCCTCTTTGCCGCCGCACCGCTCCACAGTGGTCGCCAGGGCGCGACCTGCGACGGCCTCCACCTGGTAGGTTCGGCTGACGGTGTACAGACCGAAGTCGTCGGCGATGTAGGCCGACTCTTCGACCAGGTCGGCAGCCTGCTTCACGGAGAGCCCAGAGGCCGGCGCTCCAGCGACCAAGAGCCGCAGTTTGGGGGCGCCTTGGGCCGCTGCAGGCCCGGTCCAGCAGATGGCAGACAGGAGCAGCAGCGCGAGGGCGAGGAGCGGGCGAGGGCGAATGCTGTTCATCGCAGTTGGCCTTCGGAGAGAGGTGAACGACGCGACCCCAGGAGAGCTGCGGCATCGCCTGCAGCGAAGGAGGAGCGCACATAGGGCCCCGACAGCGTGAGCGTGAATCCGAGATCCCTGCCGAGTGATTCGAAGCGGGCAAATCGCTCGAGTGAGGCGTAGGCCGCTACGTCTGACTTTCGCTTGAGGGGCTGCATGTACTGCCCGATGGTCATGACATCGACGCCATGGGCGCGGATGTCTCGAAGCACCTGCTCGACCTCGTCATCCTGTTCGCCCAGGCCGAGCATAATCCCCGACTTGGTGAAGATGTCGGGACGCAGCTCCTTGGCCCGCTTGAGGACACGCAGGCTGCGGTCGTAGCGGGCCTGCGGGCGCACTTCGCGGTGGAGCCGTTCGACCGTCTCGAGGTTATGGTTAAAGACATGCAGGTCTTCTGCGAGGAGCGTCGCGAGTGCGCTCTCCTGCTCGTGGAAGTCCGAGGTGAGGACCTCGACCGTGGTGTCTGGGTTGTGCGTCCTGATCTCGCGCACGCAGGCTGCGTAGTGTGACGCGCCACCGTCATCGAGGTCGTCGCGAGCGACGCCGGTTACCACAATGTGGCGCAGGCCGAGCTCGGTGACGGCCCGTGCCAGCCGGACAGGCTCAAGCGCATCGAGTGCTGCGGGTTTGCCGGTCGGGATCGCGCAGAAGCTGCAGCGCCGGGTGCAGCGGTCGCCCATGACGATGAAGGTTACCTCGCGGTGGCTGAAGCACTCCGACATGTTGGGGCACTTGGCATCTTCGCAGACCGTGCGGAGTTCGTGGCGGCGGAAGACCTCCTTCATCGCGTGTACTTCGGGCGAGAAGGTCAGCTTCTTCCGCGGCCACGGTGGCCGCAGGCTTGCGTCGGAGTGGGTCGTCACACAGGACTCTCGGCGAGCGGAGATCGAAGCGGCTCAGTCGGTGCCGGAGGAGGCGCTAGCAAAGCGCCAGTCTCATGTCATCGGCCTATTCTGTGGCGGTCTTGGAGCGGGGGTCGGTGGCCCGTACGAAGTCGCGGAAGTAGGACCAGCCGCTGTTGAGGCTGTAATAGAGTGAGATGGAGAGCAGTGCCATGCCCACATGATGAAAGCGGACATCGAGCGAGGTGAAGCCGAGCGGCAGCGTGTACTCGTAGTGCAGCATGAGGCAGACAATGCCGACAAGCTGGAAGGCAGTCTTCCACTTTCCGCCCCACTCGGCCGCGATGATGATGCCCTCGCCCGCCGCAAGCGCACGCAGCGCAGTGATGGAGATTTCGCGCGTGAGCGACAGCACCACGAACCAGACCGGAATGCGATACATCGGCACCAGTACGATGAAGACCGCCATCACGAGGAGCTTGTCTGCGAGCGGGTCTAGAAACTTGCCGGTCATTGACTCGAGGCCACGCTTGCGAGCGATATAGCCGTCGAGCCAGTCGGTGAAGGCTGCGGCTCCGAACAGCCAAGCGGCAATGAGGCAATAGAGCGGTGTGCCCTGTGCGAGCAGCCAGCAGATAAGTGGGATGGCCACGATGCGCCCCATGGTGAGCACATTGGGAAGATTCCAGATGTCTTCCCGGAAGTTGGGGCGCTTTGTGATGCCGATGCGTTGCCTATCCAAGCCGACTCCGGAGATGATTAGGGTTGGCGTTCTGCTGCCAAGAATCGCTGGTAGGCTGCGTAGACATTCTCGACGTAGACCCGCGTCTCCTCGAAGGGGATCCCGTTCGCCTTGGCAACATTTCCGGGGCCGGCGTTGTAGGCTGCGAGTACAAGGTTGATGTCGCCATTGTAGCGGTTGGAGAGAAGGCGGAGCAGTTTGGTGCCCGCGATGATGTTATCGCGGGGGTCAAATGGGTCTGCGCACTGCATCTCGGTGGCGGTGCCGGGCATGAGCTGCATCAGCCCCTGCGCGCCAACCGGGCTCACCGCGTTTGGGTTGAAGCCGGACTCGATCTGGATAACCGCCTTGATGAAGGCGACTGGCATTTGGAACCGGGTCGCAGCCTCTCGGATGTAGGCGTCGAATCGACTCGGTGCGCGGGATTGTGAGCCGCTCGCAGCAGAGCTCCGACGGGGCTGTGCGCCGGAGCGCCCCGCCGCACGGGGGTTGCTGTAGACGGTCGTGGGAGCCTGTCCTGCCTGCGGTTTTGTGGTGAAGACCACTGTGCCGTCCGGCTGCTCGTAGCGGTAGATATCGGCTCGCGCCGGAGACGCCGCTGCAGCTGCAAGCAGCAGGCCGCTGAGCGCCAGTGTCCAGCGCGCCGAGCGCCGCGCAGGCAGGTTGCAAAAGGTGTGCATCGACATCGCGGTTACTATGGCAAAGGCTTGGCAGGAGTGCCAGAACTTCGGTTGCGGCTGGCCTGGCGCATGGTCGCTGCGGCTGGAAGCCAACCGCCAGTTGGAGGCGTTCGCGATGAGCTACGATGCAGACTACCTTGTCTTTGGAAGCGGAATCGCAGGCATCTGGTTCGCGCTCAAGGCTGCCGAACATGGCTCTGTTCTGGTCGTGACCAAACGCGAGGCCTCGGAGTCCAACACCCGCTATGCGCAGGGCGGCATCGCCTCGGTCACCGCTGTCGGAGACAGCTTTGAACAGCATGTTTCGGACACGCTTGTCGCTGGCGCCGGCCTCTGCGATCTGGCCGCCGTGGAGCGGGCCGTCCGCGAGGGGCCGGAGCAGGTGCAGGCGCTGTCGGATATCGGCGTCCCCTTCGATCAGTCTGGCGGGGCGTTCGACCTCGGCCGCGAAGGAGGCCACAGCCAGCGGCGTGTGCTGCATGCTGGCGATGTGACCGGCAAGGCCATTGCGGCCGTGCTCCTCGAGGCCGCCCGCAGCCACCCCAACATCCGCTTCGCCGAAGAGACCGTCGCCATCGACCTCATCACGCTCAGACGGCTTGGCGCTGAGGCCCCAGACGGCGACCGCTGCATCGGCGCCTATGTGCTCGACAAACGCTCCGGTGAGGTCCGCACCATGCTCGCCCGCAACACCGTTTTGGCCACGGGCGGCGCCGGCAAGGTCTATCTGTACACCACCAACCCCGACGTCGCGACCGGCGACGGCATCGCCATGGCCTACCGCGCCGGCTGCACCGTCGCCAACCTCGAGTTCGTGCAGTTTCATCCCACCTGCCTCTACCAGCCGGGCTCCAAGGGCTTCCTCATCTCCGAGGCACTTCGCGGCGAGGGCGGCGAACTGCGGAACGCAGCCGGTGAACCCTTCATGCGGGGACTACACGAGATGGGGGCGCTCGCGCCGCGCGACATCGTCGCACGCGGCATCGACATGGAGATGAAACGGACCGGCGCCGATTGCGTCTACCTCGACATGACCCACCTGCCGTCCGACTTCCTCGTAGAGCGCTTCCCGACCATCCACGAGACCTGCATGTCGTTCGGCATCGACATGCGCAAGCAGCCCATCCCTGTCGTTCCCGCCTGCCACTACTTCTGTGGCGGCGTGGAGGTCGACCTTGACGGAGGCACCTCCATGGACGGCCTCTACGCCATCGGAGAGGTGGCCTACACGGGGCTTCACGGCGCCAATCGCCTTGCCTCCAACAGCCTGCTCGAAGGCCTCGTTTTTGGAGCCCGCGCGGTCGCACATGCCGCAGCTCGCATCCATGGTGTGGCCGCCTATCCGCTGCCCGAAGTCCCTACCTGGAACCGGGGCCGGGCGCGGTCGCCCGATGAGGCCGTCATCGTCTCCCAGAACTGGGATGAGATCCGCCGATTCATGTGGAACTATGTGGGCATTGTCCGGTCCACCAAGCGCCTCCTCCGCGCCCGCCGCCGCATCGATCTGCTGCTGTCGGAGATCGTGGAGTACTTCTGGGATCACGATGTCGACAACGACATCATCGAGCTGCGGAACATCGCGATGGTCTCCAAGCTCATCATTGAGTCGGCCCTCCGCCGCACCGAGAGCCGCGGCCTCCACTACACCCTCGACTTCCCCGATCTCGGCCGCGGAACGCCCCTGCCGACGCGGCTCGACCGGCGCCAGCTCGAGGGGGCTTTCTGGCTCCGACCGGTCCTGCGGGCAGGTGCTACTGCCCCCAAATGAGACTTGACGCATCGCATCGGAGCGACCACTTGAGCGCCCGAACTGACAACAGGAGAGGCGGCCAATGCGGAACGACACGCTGGTGTTTTCTGGACGATCCCATCCACAGCTCGCAACGAGCATTTGCGCGGAACTTGGGGTCTCGCTTGGCCGTTCGGAGGTCATCCGGTTCTCCAACGAAAACCTTATGGTGCAGGTCCATGAGAATGTGCGCGAGGCCGACGTCTTCGTTGTCCAGACCAGCAGTTCGCCGGTCAACGAGCACCTCATGGAGTTGCTCATCTTCATCGATGCGCTCAAGCGGGCCTCCGCCCGCCGCGTGACCGCTGTCATGCCCTATTTTCCCTACGCTCGGTCCGACAAGAAGGACAAGCCGCGCATCTCCATCACGGCCCGTCTCGTTGCCGACCTCCTCGAGGCCGCCGGTGCAGACCGTGTGCTGACCATGGACCTGCACTCGCCGCAGATTCAGGGCTTCTTCAAGATTCCGGTGGACCACCTGCAGTCCATGCCGCTCCTGGCCGACTTCATGCGTCGCGAGGCCGCCGGCAACGACGCTGTCGTGGTCGCCACCGATGCCGGCGGCGCAAAGGATGCTGGCAAGCTCGCCAGCCTGCTCAACCTCGACCTGGCCATCATCGACAAGCGCCGGTATGCCGACGACGAGAGTGCCCGCGCCGAGAACCTCATCGGTGATGTGCGTGGCCGTACCGCCTTCGTCGCGGACGACGAGATTGCCAGCGGTGGCACCCTCTTACAGGCCGCCGATATCCTCCGCCGCTCCGGCGCCACCCGCGTCATCGCCGGCGCCACCCACGCAGTCTTCACCGGCTCGGCCTCCAAGAACATGCAGGCCAGCCTGCTCGACAAGATTGTCGTCACCGACACCATCCCGATCCCCGATGCCAAGCAGTTCGACAAGCTCAGCGTGCTCACGGTGGCGCCGCTTTTTGCAGCAGCAATCCGCTGTATCCACGATGGCCGCTCGGTGAGCGCGCTCTTCGAGACCCGCTAGCCGGTCCGCGCCGGCTAGAGGCTATCCGGCCCCATCTTGCCGACGAAGAGGTTGCCGTTGTGCCGGTAGGCCAGTTTGAAGAGCAGCTGCTGCTCCGAGAAGAGGCCGTCGCGCAGCAAGACAACGTCGCGGTTGTCGGTGATGCGGTGGTATCGGTATTGGAGGCCGGCCCAGAAGGCGCCGCCGTCTTGCGGCGAGTCGATGGGAATGTCGAAGCCCCCACCTACATGCCAGCCGTTTTCGCTGATCTCTGCGTTACGGGCCTTGCCCTTGATGGAGGCCCAGTTCCACGATAGCCCCGCGGTGCCATAGATGCCGGGTACCACGAAGGCGAACCAACCACCGCGGATGTTCCCGAGGAAGAAGGGATGTACGAGGCCGGCCGCGGAGATGGTGTGCCGGTTGATCTCGACCGCATCACCGTCGATGGCTGCCCGCGTGCTAGCTTGGGTGTAGGCAAGTTCGCCGTCGATGACGAGCTGGGTCGATGCGGCCTGCAGGAAGGCGCCGAAGAGGCCGTCGCGCACGGGGCTGTCGAAGAAGCCAGCATTCTGGCGCGTAAGGCCGCCGATGAGGCCGCCGCCTACGAACGAGCCGGTCCAGTTGGGGGTGTAGGCTCGGTACTCCGACGTGGTGTCGAAGTAGGCGTCGTCTGGATCGCGCGGACCATCTGGATAGCCGTCAAAATTGTCGTCTCGGTCGTCGTCGCCGAGCCGCGCGCCGCCTGGTACGCTCGGATCGGTGCGGTGGGGGTAGGTAGGCCCTTGGTCGTCTTCAGCCGCTGCCGATGCTGCCACAGAAAAACAGACCGTCAACGCGGAGAAGAAGCGGAGGCAGGGTCGCATGGGGCAACCTCTTGAGCGGTCCGTTACTTGCCTGTCCCGTCGGCGCCGGCACTTGCGCTGATAAGGACGAAGGCACCAATGGCAGCAAGCAGGCCACCGGCCGCGATTGACCAGGTCTTGGACGAAGCGAACTCCGACACCACGGCTCCCGTAACCTCTTCACGGCTAAGGAGCAGGTCGTAGTCGGGCGCGACAAGCTGGCTCTCGGTGAGCGCGAAGTTGAAGGGCGAAACCGAATACTCCCGCGCGGCCGTCTGTACTTTGATGGGCGTGGTGGCGCTCACCGTGACATCCATGCCGGTGTCGTCCTTCACGACGACGGAGCGGGCGATGTGCGTTGAGTCCAAGTTGCTCAGCTCATCCGTCGAGATGGTGTAGCGGTTGTAACAGGCCGTCTGCACAGCGGTGAGAGCGACGAGAGCTGCGATGAGACGAAGAGCGGGCTTGTTCATGGGAGAGATTCAGCCGTGTGTGGGCCGCTAGGCCAGAAGTCGACCTGCCTCCTAGACGAGAGAGACCAACGCCGCAACCGTCATGCGCGCACCTGCGGTGGGCAGCGCAATCCGAGCTCCTCAGCCAATTCGCCTTCTGCCTTCCATCTGGCTAGTTGGAGCCAGACGAGGAGATTCTGCATGCCCCAACCGCTCATCTATCATCTCATCGACGAGTTCCGGCTCGGCGGAGCGCAGACCCACCTGGTCACCATCCTCGCCGATGCGCAGCGACGCTTCACCTATCGGCACCGAGTAGGTGGCCTCTTCGAAGACGGCCCGATCGCCGACGATCTCCGCGCGCTCGGCATCGAGGTCGATGTCTTCGACCTCCGCGCCGACTTTCGGTCGCGCCGGTACGACCGTGTCGTAGCGAAGTTGAACCGCCGATTTCGGGAGCTCCGGCCCGACCTCGTTGAGGCCCATCTCACCTGGAGCCGCCTCCTGGGACTCCCAGCGGCAGTTCTTGCAGGCGTACCGCGACGCATTGGTTTTGAGCAGGGTGACATCTACTTGAACAGCAGGCCGATGCGGGTAGCCAACTTCGTCGGCCAGGTCGCAGCGCAGGAGGTCATCGTGTGCAGTGATGCGCTCAAGCGCTGGGTGCAAGCAACCCACGGCACCGCCGAGAGCCGGCTGAAGGTCTTCCATAACTGCGTGGACGTGAAGCGCTTTGTGCCCCGTGAGGCCGGCTCGCCGCGCGCTGCCTTCTCGCTGCCCGAAGGCGCCGTTAGGTTCGTAACCGTCGGGACCCTCGGTAGGGGCGTCAATAAGAGGGTCGATGTGAGCATCAGGGCGACGGCAACCGCCGCCGCCGCCGGAGCCCATGTGGGTCTGGTTGTCGTGGGCGATGGCGAACAGCGGAGCGAACTCGAGCAGCTCGCCGCGACGCTCGGCATCAGCGACCGCGTCCACTTCCTCGGCATGCGCTCCGATGTGCCCGCAGTCATCGCCTCCTGCGATGTCTTTGTGCATGCCGCCCCGTTCGAGCCCTTTGGCATTGTCTGCATCGAGGCGATGGCCTGCGGTTTGCCGGTGATTGTGCCCGACAAGGGTGGTATCAGCGAGGCGGTTCGAGAGGGCGAGACTGGTTTCATCTATGCCACGCTCGATGCCGACGCGCTCGCCCGCGCGATGGTCAAGTTGGCAACCGATCCGGCATCTCTAACTGCCGTAGGTGCGGCCGCGCTCGCAGATGTTCGCGCGCGCTTCACCGTTGAGGGATACAACGATCGACTGTACGCTCTCTACGGGATTGCCTCCTAGCGTGCTTGCCATGAGTGGTCATTCATGGCGGCGAAGGCTGCCCGCGTGCGTTTCGAACGAGGAGCTTCAATGAGAGTTTTGGTTACAGGCGGCGCGGGTTTCATCGGCTCACATCTCTGCGAGCGCCTCCTCGATGACGGGCATGAGGTCATCTGCCTCGACAACTTCTTTACAGGTCGGCGCCAACATGTGGCCCATCTGCTCGACAATCACCGTTTCGAGATCATCCGCCACGATGTCGTCGACCCGATTCTGTTGGAGGTCGACCGAATCTTCAACATGGCCTGCCCCGCATCGCCGGTTCACTATCAGTATAACCCGGTCAAGACGGTCAAGACCTCCGTCATGGGTGCCATCAACATGCTCGGTCTCGCCAAACGGGTGCGCGGCCGACTCCTTCAGGCCTCTACAAGCGAGGTGTATGGCGACCCGCATGTGCACCCTCAGCGCGAGGACTATTGGGGTCACGTGAACCCGATCGGGCCTCGGGCCTGCTACGATGAGGGCAAGCGGGTCGCGGAAACCCTCTGCTTCGACTATCATCGGCAGAACGGGGTCGATGTGCGTGTTGTCCGAATCTTCAACACCTACGGCCCTCGGATGCTGCTTGATGATGGCCGCGTGGTCTCGAACTTCATCGTCCAGGCCCTGCAGGGAAACGACATCACCATCTATGGCAGCGGAGAGCAGACGCGCTCCTTCTGCTATGTCGACGATCTCGTAGAGGGGCTTGTCCGCATGATGGATAAGGAGGACTTCAACGGCCCCGTAAACCTCGGTAATCCGAACGAAATCACGATCCGCGAGCTCGCCTCGCGGGTCATCGAACTGACCGGGAGCCGTTCGAAGCTCATCGAGATGCCGCTGCCCAAAGATGATCCCTATCGTCGGCGCCCCGACATCACGCTGGCGCAGGAGAAGCTCGACTGGACTCCCTCGGTTGATCTGGAGCAGGGGCTTCGCCTGGCGATCGCCTATTTCGACGAGGCGCTCCGGTCGGAGCATTCGTCCGAACTGCGGGTATCCCGCTAGCGCTCTCGCTGGTCGCAGGACCAGCGACCACTCCGCGGCGTGGCCGAGGGCACACCCCTGTCTACTTGCTCGCCACCGACCATGTTGGTAGCCTCTGCTACCGAACCCGCTACGGCGTTGCTCGAGGCTGGCAGCAGCCAGTCTCTGAGCGCTGCACCCTCGGAGCCCTGATGATACGGCGAACCGCGACCCTCCTGCTTGGCATCTTCGTTGGTCTCTTCGTTGCCGGCTGCGAAGACGCGAGCCTATCGTCGGGCGCAACGGGCGGGGAGCAGGACTGGGGCGCGCGTCCCAATCTCCCGGATGGGGGAACGCCTGATGCCG
>CANMDT010000109.1 GCA_947496715.1 Myxococcales bacterium | reverse complement strand
CGTGGAGTATGCCAATGTGCGGCAGCAGTTCGGCAAGCCGATCGGCTCCTTCCAGGCGGTGAAGCACCACCTCGTCGATGCCCATGCCGCCACCGAGATGGCCCGCCCGCTCGTGCTCCGCGCGGCCTGGAGCCTGAGCGTTGGCGCCAGCGACGCGGCCTTCGCCGTCTCCATGGCCAAGGCCGCCGCGAGCGATGCCGCGGAGCTCGCCGCCAAGAAGGCGCTGCAGGTGCATGGCGCAATCGGCTACACCACCGAGTGCGACCTCCACTTCTTCCTCAAGCGCACCTGGGCCCTGGCCCGTGCGCATGGCAGCGCAAGCTGGCACCGGGAGCAGGTCGCAGCGGCGCTGCTCGACGGACCCGCAGCACCCGCCTTCTGCTAGTCCGCAACCCCACTCCTCTTCCCTCTCTCACTGGAGAAAGTCATGGCTGAAGCCTACATCATTGACGCAGTTCGTACGCCCGTTGGTCGCAAGAATGGCGGCCTCTCGCAGGTCCACCCTGCCGACCTCGGCGCCTTCGCCATCAAGGAGCTCATGAAGCGGTCGGGCGTCGACCCGATGGCGGTCGAGGATGTGGTCTTCGGCTGCCTCGACACGGTCGGCCCCAACGCCGGCGACATCGCCCGCACCTGCTGGCTCGCGGCCGGCCTCCCCGACGAGGTGCCCGGCACGACGGTCGACCGCCAGTGCGGCTCGTCGCAGCAGGCCATCCACTTTGCCGCCCAGGGCGTCATGAGCGGCACCCAGGACCTCGTGGTCGCGGGCGGCGTGCAGAACATGAGCATGATCCCCATCGGTACCTCGTGGGTCATTGCCAAGGACATGGGTCACCCCAATCCCTTCTCGGGCTCGGAGGGCTGGAAGGCCCGCTACGGCGAGACCCCGGTCAACCAGTTCTTCGGCGCCGAGCAGATCGCCAAGCGCTGGGAGATCAGCCGCGAAGACATGGAGCACTTTGCGCTCGCCAGCCACCAGCGTGCCATCGCCGCGATCGATGCCGGCTACTTCAAGCGTGAGATCGCCCCCATCGCCGGCGTGGAGAACGACGAAGGCGCCCGCCGCGACTCCTCGCTGGAGAAGATGGCTTCGCTCAAGACGCTCATGCCCGAGGGCCGTCTGACCGCCGCCATGGCGAGCCAGATCTCCGACGGCGCCGCGGCGCTGCTCATCGCCTCCGAGAAGGCGGTCAAGGAGCACAACCTCAAGCCCCGCGCCCGCATCCACCACATGAGCGTGCGCGGCGACGACCCCATCCTCATGCTCACCGCCCCCATCCGAGCGACCCGCTACGCGCTGGCCAAGGCCGGCATGACGATGAACGACATCGACCTGGTCGAGATCAACGAGGCCTTCGCGCCGGTCGTCCTCGCCTGGCTCAAGGACATCGGATACGACCACGCCAAGACCAACGTGAACGGCGGCGCCATCTCGCTTGGCCACCCCCTCGGCGCGACCGGCGCCCGCCTGATGACCACGATGCTCCATGAGCTCGAGCGCACGGGCAAGCGCTACGGCCTGCAGACCATGTGCGAAGGCGGCGGTCAGGCCAACGTCACCATCATCGAGCGGCTCTGAGTATCCCTGCTTGACCACCCCCGCCATTTCGGGCACCAACGCAAAGCCGCGCTGAGAATATCGGCGGGCAGATTTGCAAGGGAGCGAGATGGCGGGCGACGCGGATACAACGAAGTCGGGTTCTGCAACGACTGTCGCCTATACGGGTGATGTGCCTGCTCTGCCTGCCAAACCCAAGGAGGCTGCTGGCGATCCATTGATCGGCGCAGTGCTTGAGGGAAAGTATGCCGTCGACGCGCTCATCGGCGTGGGTGGAATGGGGCGCGTCTATCGTGGCCGCAACCTGCGAACGGAGCACGCGGTCGCCATCAAGACGCTGATTCCCCAAATGGCGCTCGATGACTCCTTTGTGAAGCGGTTCGAGGTAGAAGCAAAGTCCGCCAGTAGCCTGAGCCACCCCAACACGATCCGCGTCTATGACCACGGCTCCGATGCCGGCGTCCTGTACATGGTCATGGAGCTGCTGAATGGGGCGAGCCTCGAGCAGGAGTTAACCCGAACCAAGAAACTGGCGCCTGCAAGGTTGGTTCACATCATGCGCCAAGTCTGTCTGGCCCTGAGCGAGGCGCATGGTCGCGGCATGATCCATCGCGATCTCAAGCCAGACAATATCTTCCTCAATCGGTCAGGAGAAGAAGAAGACATCGTGAAGGTCCTCGACTTCGGTGTCGCGAAACTCATGGAACCCAAGTTCGGAAGTGAAGACCTCACGCAGGCAGGCACGATTTTCGGGACTCCGAGATACATGTCGCCCGAACAGGCGCGGGGCCTGAAGCTTGATGCACGGGCAGACATCTATGCGCTCGGCGTGATCATGTACGAGGCTGTCGCGGGCGTACCGCCCTTTGACGGGAACGACACGATCTCGATTCTCATCAAACACTGCAACGAACCGGTGCCCCCGCTGCCAGAGAGCGTCGAAGCCCTGCAGAGCATGCCTGGCCTCGAGGCCCTGATTCGGAGATGCCTAGCCAAGACCCCGGAGGAGCGCCCCGCGAGTGTTCGCGACCTCCGTCAGGAGCTGGAGCAGCTGGGCGAGAGCTGGCGCGCGAGTGCCGCTACGGGGGCTGCGCCGATTCAGCCTTCGGAGCCGAGCCGAGCAAACCTGTCGTTGGAGGCCATGGAGGCGTCGAGCGTCGGGACGGAGAGACCCAAGACCAAGACCAATATCAAGGTCGGCATCGCAGCCGTCGCCATCTTGGCGGCCGTGGGGGGGATGTTCGCAATCTCTCGTCAGGGCCCAACTGCCCCATCTACCCTGACCGACGCAGACGCGGTCAACGCCGTCGCAGCACCGCTCGGGAGCGGTCCCACGCAGGGCGAGCAGGCTCCTGCTCCGGCTGCAGCACCTGCCGCCGCGCCAAGCGCGGAGCCCCCAGCCACGCCCCCTGCGGCGGCGGCGGTCGAGCAGGCGGGCGCAGGTGTTGTGGCGACGAGGACGGAAGCGGCGGCAAGTGCTTCGAAGAACCGGGCTCCGACAAAGCCGGTGTCATCCCTCCAGGCCACCGCGCGTCCCGAGCCGGCAGTCGCACCGATTCCCAAGCCTGCTCCGCAGGAGCCACCCGTGCAGGTTGCAGCCATCGAACCGCCGAAGGTAGCCCCGCCCGCACCGGCACCTGCGGCACCGAGCGCGGCTGGTCCGATGGTGCTCCCGGCAGGCGCGAGCGAGCCAGACTGCGTGACAGGACAGACGCAACCCGCCTTCCCTAGCCGCGCACGCGATGCCGGAGTGGAAGGCGAGGTGAGCGTGAAGATTGCGGTCAACGCAGACGGCACGGTCAGCCTGGTGAAGATCCTCAAGTCCGACCCCTTCTTCGACGACGCCGTGAAGAGCCACCTGAAGACGCTCCGATGCCGGCCCGCTCGATTGAACGGAAGCGCAATCTCGGTCTTCAAGAACCTGCGCTTCCCCTTCCGCCGCGCGAACTAGGCTCAGATGGGCAGCCTCCGATTCAGTACGAGTAGGTCAGAACCAGCTGCCCGGAGAGGGGCTTTTGGTAGGTCAGAGGACGGCCGAAGGTGGCGCCTTCGCGCTGCTCAACGGCAGTCACGGTCCGGAGGTTCAGCGCATTCTCAACATCGAAGGAGACCTCCAGCTTCTGATCGAGGATCTTCTCCAGGTTGTAGGTGATACGAAGATTCAACTGGGTGAGGTCTGGCAGCCGGAGCTCGATGTCGTCGGATGGATCGTTGAGCTTTTCGCCAGGATCGACACCGCGCGGAGCGGCCAACAAGTCTGTCGCCGTCCCAGGTGCACGATAGGTCTTCGAATAGGGCGAGCCGCTTACGAACTGATACTCCGCGCCGACTGTCACTCCGTTCGAGGCGAAGTAGGCACCCTGTAGTTTCAGGGTGTGCCGATGGTCGCCGGCAAGTGGGCCGCGCAGAAAGGATGCCTCTGCTGGGTTGTCGAACGCGGGCCCGATCAAGTCACTCGACGAACCTTCCAACCAAGCCAATGTATAGGAGTTGCTAAGGAGCCATTGCTTCTGAACTCGAAGATCGTGTGAAAGGGTGAAGCCGGTGTAAGTCCGGGCGGTGCCACTCCAGGACGACAGCTCCATGACAGACCGGCTGGACCCATCTGTGGATCCTTCAACGGCACTGCCGTCGCGCGAATAGAGAAGATTGGATTCTCGGTCCTCCCACGTCCAGGGAACGGTCCGATTCATCCAAGATATGTCGACAACATTGTCTTTGCTGAGCGCATGGCCGAGTCCAATTTGATACTCGGTCGATTCCATCGGTTTCACCCGACCACCGATAACTGTAGAATTGGCCCCACCTTGAACGAGCTGGTCATCAGGATTGATCTCATATCGACCTGTCTCCGAATTGTAGTACGCGCGGGTCCTCTCCAAAGATTCACTCGTCAGCGACGCGATGAGGAGATTTCCTGTTTCGATCAGCAGCCCAGCTCCGCCGTGAACCCGTGTTGTTCCATCGCCCAGAAGGTCTGCGCTGAAGGAGAACCTAGGCGATAGCGTCAAGAAATCGAGAACCGGTTCATCCTTAGAGTCACGATAGGTCGCCCTATCTATGCGCACGCCTGGCTGCAGCCGGACCCGCTGAAAGAGGTCCCAGTTATCGAGAGCAAACAGCGAAAACGTGCTGGCGGAGACGTTCGTCTGAAGCGCGTTGTCTGCGCTGGAAACGACGGATGCAATATACGGATCTGCTATCCCATCGCCATCGCCATCAAGGAAGTACTGTGTGGCACCGCCCGGTATCCTTGTCAAACTCTCGTCGTGCGAATCCACGAAGTCGAATCCGACTCGGATTTCGTGATCGCCAAAAAATAGGTCTGGCTGATACCACGACAACACCGAGTTCACATTGTTTCGTGTCCGAACAATCTCAATATCGTCATAAAATGACTGACTCATCTCGCCCGAGTTTAGATCGATTACGGCGCCGTTACCGAACTCCCCATCCTCTTGAATGTC
The DNA here is from genome assembly GCA_947496715.1 of Myxococcales bacterium. Lineage (GTDB taxonomy): Bacteria > Myxococcota_A > Bradymonadia > REDH01 > REDH01 > CAIWGR01. The sequence goes on along the minus strand of CANMDT010000109.1, from coordinate 5,797 downwards.
AGAACTACAAGACGGCTGACCAAAGCTCTCGCCATTGCCTGTAAAGCAACCCGTTGCGATACCGAATTGACTCTGATTCACAAACGGCGGGAGCAAGCCCAAAAGAAATCCGCTTCCGGTTGATCTCACACCCGGATATGAGAAAACTCCATACTTGCGGCGCGACAAACTCGTCTTAAAGCCTACATCACCATAATTTCCGTCCCACCGAACATTAGCGAGATAACCTCCCTGATCCTGCCATCGCTCGGCCTCAGGCAACACGTAGGGCGACTGCACTTGATTTGAAAATGACTCCGGATCTTTCTGGAACAAAACCGTAACTCGATCTGACGATCTAGGCGCGGCCGTGATTTTCAAAAGAGAGTAAAGCCAAGAATTTGTTGCGGGCAACCTTCCCTTTCCAACGAGACCTGCGCGCAAAGTTTCTGTCATCCCGTAATCAAGCGATGCAAAGTACCAAAGCCTATCCTGAACGATTGGGCCGCCCACATTCAGGCTGGTGCCGTATCCGACTAGCTCACCCTGAGGCGTGGGGCCCTCAAGCGAAAGGGCAGAGCCGAGGTAGCGAGCCGAAACTTCGCCCTTGTGTTCGTTTGAACCACTACAGGTTACGACATTTACAACGCCTCCAGTGAAATCGCCGAACTCCGGGCTGAATCCCCCGGTTTGCACCTCAATGTCGCAAACTGCACCGTAATTGAGGTTTGTACTGAATCCGTGAAGCGTAGGATCGGTCGTATTTGCTCCATCAATCAGATAGGCATTTGAATTGTTCGATCCGCCATTGATCTGGGGATAACCTGCGTTTCCACTGATATCCACCCCTGGGAAGAATCGGGTGGCAGTCTGAAAGCGCGTCCTCGCCTGCGGCAAGGCCCGCATCAACTCTTTCGACAACGAGCCGCCGAGGCTCGTCTTCCGGAAGTCCAACGCCGGGGCTTCACGTGTTACCACGATGACGTCCTCCGTCGTCCGTACCTCCATGAAGAAGGTCAGGTCGGAGGTCTCGCCCGGCGAGAGCCGAACCTCATCAATCTTCACCGTCTGAAAGCCGTCGGCGGAGGCCTCGACCTGATAGACACCCGGGAGCAGGTCGACGAATCGAACCCGTCCGTCGGTCGCGGTCAGCTGCTCCTGCTCACCACCCAACAGAGAATCGCCGGAAATCCGAACCTTGATCCCTGTTACCGGCTGGCCATTGGCATCCTCTGCGCCGCCCACGATGGATGCGACCGTCTGCGCCTGTGCCACGGAGCACCAGAGCATCGCTGCTAGCAGCGCCAAGCACCTTGCCCAGCGGAGCATTGAACCCGCTCTGCCATGCTTCAAACCTTGCACAAGCTTCACTGCCCACCCCCTGTGCCAATCGGCAGAACAATCTTGTTGTACCACCCGAGCCATTTCTCGGCGGTGACGATCGTACCAGAGCCTTCGGTTCCAGATCCTTCGGCTCCAGACCCATCATCCGTGACGACCGCGAAGACATCAAAGTAGGTCGCCTCGCTGGCCTCCGTTGTCGGTGCGCGACCCGTCGCGACGCCCGCAACATCTTTCCCTTCGGGCAGTTCACTGACAAACTCGTTCCAACGCGGCGCGTCTTCGGCAAAGCCCTCTGCGGTCACAGCGAAGCGCTGCGTCTTACGCGGAATCCAGCAAAAGCCGAGCAGGCGTCTCACCCAGATGGGTTGCAGGACGACCTCGCTGGCCCGCGCATCCTCGTCGTACAGCACAGGGGTGGAGGCGGCTGTCGAACGGACGTTGGCAGCGGGCGCCCCATCCCCGTAGAAGCGCTGAATCTGTGTGCCATCTGGTGCCAGAAACTTCGCGTCCGGGTTGACCACGGGGCAGTTCATCAGAAGATCTGTCACACTCAAGCTGCGACCGAATACCTCTTCGAGCGTCTTCACCGATTTGATGTCATTGGGCTGGTAGGCATCGTCAACATCGACGCGGATCACACGGTGAAGCGAGTTGTACCCCTCTTCGTCGGGCAGTCTCTCCATGATGGGGTATTGCCCCTCGAGCGGCCGCCCGCCACGATAGATGAGGTAGACCGCATCAAAACTATCACCGATAGGACCGAAGTCGAAGGTGTAGGAGGGGACACCGCCCAGAAGCACCGTGGTCGCCTGAAAAACGCGACTGCCGTCTGCGGCCTCTTCTCCGCGCGCCACCTCGGGCAGCACGCGATAGGCGACAGGGCCGTAGATATCATCCTTCACTGCATCCTCGGCGCAGCCTACCAGAGGGCACAACAGGGATATCGCCAGAAACCACCGATCACTTCGCATTCGACATTCCTCCCGCTTTATCGACAGTGACTCCCTCTACACTTCGCATGGCTGCTTTGCCAATCTGGGAGAAATCTCCGTGTCGAGAAAGGTATACATCGACCCGGTCCCGAATCGCCGCGGGTAGAAAATCGGCGCAGGCGACCCACGGGCCGATGCCGCCAATCATGGGTGATAGATCGGTGCGTGGGGTTGAGAATCGCGCGAGGGTGGGTCACGCGGGAACTGAATCAGAAGTTCTTTGCGCTTGTTGACCCGGAGACACCGGTAACACCCGAATTGCCTGACGAGACCCCGCATGAGAGACCGCCCGTACCGCCGACGCCGCCGGAGCCAGCAGCCGCTGCTGTCAACGCAGGCGACAACGACAGCGAGATACTCGTGCCATCAACGACGTAGATCCCGTAGGAAAGGCCGCCTGCGCCACCGCCACCGCCGCCACCGCCGCCACCGCGTCCACCGGCACCGCCGGCACCGCCATTCGTACCTGTGCAGCTACCGCTGCCGCCGACGCCACCGACGCCGCCGCAGCCACCCGTTGCTCCGGCGCCACCGGCGCCACCGGCTCCGCCAAGGCTCGCTGTGTAGGTGCCGCCGTTTACCTGCAGGCCAGAGGAGCCCTGCAGGATGAGCGCGACCGAGCTCCCGCCACCCGTTCCCGCAGTCCCGCCTGTACCCAACTGACCGCCGCCGCCGCCGCCGCCGCCGCCGCCAGAGTTACAGGCAGAGCATATGGTGAAGCCTGTAAATCCCGCTATTTTTCCGGTGCCGGAAGACCCGCCGCCGCCGCCGCCGCCGCCCTGACCGGTACCGCCTAGCGTTCCAGCGTTACTGCGAAGCGCCCACCCGGAGAATAGCAAACGTCCGTTCCCGCCTGTACCCGACGTTCCTCCGAACCCGCTCCCGCCGCTGCCTCCTGGATTACCATTCCTCAATGTTCCACAGGTCGTCGGGGCGCCTGCGCCAACGCCGCCAGAGCCTGCCGAAGCGCCGGATGTCGCCCCAGATGCACCCCTGCGGTTGTCGCCGCCACCACCGCCAGTCCCGCCGTCCGAACCCCATGATGTGCTTCCACCGGTCCCGCCTCCTCCCGAGAGGACGAATGGAGTGCTGCTACCACCCGCAGACCCGCTACCCGCACTTCCGCCCGCCGTGCCTCCCGTGCCGGCAGTTCCAGCCGCGCCGCGCCCCGGGAGCGCGCGAACATCTGTTAGCACCAGCGCAGGGGAACTGCGTGCGACAATTCCGTAGGCATTGCCGCCCGGAGCGGCCGCGTCGACCGTCTGAACTGTCACGGAATCTACCGTCGTCGGAGCCGTGATGCTGAGTGCCAGCAGGGCGTAGGTGTCGATGCTCGCCGCCGTCTGCCGGATCACCGTCGTAGAACTGTCGTTGTTGCGGACAAAGGCGGTCGTGAAGGCACCGGCAAGATGCCGTCCATTCGCCAGGGTAACGGCCGTGGTGATGTTGTAGGTACCCGCGGCCACGAAGGTCCAAATCCGGCTCCCCGTGGTGGCGTTGATGCCAGCCTGCACGGTTGCCTTCGCAGTCGTAGGCGTGAGACCGTTCGAGGCGTCGCTGCCCGTCGTCACGCTCACAAACACGGAGCGCGAAACATCCATGTCGTAACCGTCGCAGTTCAGGTCGGTGGCATCCCAATAGACCGAATCGTCGGCGCCTGGATTCATCTCCCTGCGGGTGTCATCGCAGTCCGTCACCGGGTCACTCGCGACGGCCTCGGCCGCGTCGGCGCAGTCTGCATCAAGCGAGGCCACGACCGAAGTTGCATCGGGGCGATAGCCATCATCGTCGGCATCGAGGTAGCAGATCTCATCGCCAAAGCAGTCCTGATCGATCCCGTCCGCGATCACTTCGGTGGCGCCCGGGTAGATGCTCGCCACAAGGTCGTTGCAGTCGCCCGTCCGGTCGAAGAGCGTCGCCTCGCCGGCGGCCACACAGGTAACATCCGGCGACAGGAAGCTCTCCTCGGTCCGATAGCCATCACTGTCGCGGTCGCGGAAACACCGCTCCCGTCCGTCGCAATCCTGGTCGACCTCATCGCCCGTGAGCTCCACCGCCCCTGCGTAGATGGCCGCGTTGCTCGCCGCACAGTCCGTCACATCGGGGTCGCCGTCGTTGTCATCGTCGGCGTCACACACATCGCCGAGCCCGTCCCGGTCGTTGTCTTGCTGGCCGGGATTGGCCACGGTGAGGCAGTTGTCGATCGCGTTCGGGATGCCGTCGCCGTCTGCGTCGCGCGCAGGGTCAGCAACGCAACCGCCGGCCTGCTGGAGGAAGCCGTCGTTGCAGGAGACCAGCGCGCAGACCGTGTAGGCGAGGCCCGTCCAAGACTGGGTACCGGTGCCGTTGGTGATGGCGCACGACCGAACATCGCTCAGGCAGGCGTTCGACTCGGCGTGGTAGCCGGCGTCGCAACGATAGGGCTGACAGATGCTGTAGGCGCTTCCCGTCCAGCTCTGCGCGCCGGAGCCGTTGGTGATGGCGCAGGGCCGCGTATCGCTCGCACAGCTGCCGCTCTCCACATGAAAGTTGGCAGTGCATGCAAGGGCCGTGCAGGTCCCATAACCCGTGCCGGTCCATGTCTGCTCGGCTACCACAGCATTGACCAACGAGCAGGCCCTGATGTTGCTCACGCAGCTGCCGGATTCGACGTGGAACCCGCTGTCGCAGCCCGTGAGCGTGCAGCTGCTGTAGCCGCTCCCGGTCCATCGCTGCTCACCAAATCCGTTGGGCAGCACACAGGCCTGAATGTCGCTCGCGCAGGCGCCCGACTCCGCGTGGTAGCCACTGTTGCAGGCCGTAAGCAGGCAGCTCCCGTAGGTGGCACCGTTCCACACCTGAATGCCCGCACCATTCGAGAGCGTGCAGGCGCGCGTGTCGCTCGCGCAGGCGCCCGACTCCGCGTGAAACCCGGCGTTGCAGCTGAGCAGCGCACATGGGGTGTAGGTGATGCCGGTCCACTGCTGCGAGCCCAGCCCGTTGGTGATTGCACAGCTCCGGACGTCGCTCCTGCAGGAGGTGCCCTCGAGGTGGGCGCCGCTCACGCAGGAGGTGGCGGCACAGACGCTGTAGCCGGATCCAAGCCAGTACTGCTCGCCGGTTGACGCCAACTCTGCAACGCAGCTGCGGGTGTTGGTCACGCAGGCGCCGCTCTCCACATGGTAGTTTGCGATGCAGGCCGAAGGCGTGCAGTCGCGGTAGGCGTCGACACTCCAGCGCTCAAGTGCAGAGGTCGCATTGGTAGCCGTGCAGGCACGGAAGTCGTAGACGCAGGCAAGCCCCTCTACATGGTAGTCGGTGACGCAGACGACGGCCTCGCATCCGACATAGGCTCGTCCGTCCCAGCGCGAGACCGCTGTCACCGCGTTGGCAAGCGAACAGGGTCGGGTTTCGCTCAGACAGGCCCCACTGTCGAGGCGGAAGCCGCTCTCGCACGAGGTCGCGGTGCAGCCCGCGTACTCGGTGCCGTTCCAGCTCTCCAC
>CANMDT010000108.1 GCA_947496715.1 Myxococcales bacterium | reverse complement strand
GGCTTCCTGGTGATTCGCAAGCCCTGGCCCTCGATGATCCGCACCATCTGGGGCGACGATGAGCGGTTCAAGGCGGCCTACTGGTCGCAGATCCCGGGCCTCTACTTTGCGGGGGATGGGGTCCGTCGCGACGAGCGGGGCTACATCTGGATCATGGGGCGGGTCGACGACGTCATCAACGTTGCGGGCCACCGGCTCGGGACGGCGGAGATTGAGTCGGCGCTGGTGTCGCATCCCGCGGTGGCGGAGGCGGCGGTGGTTGGGCGGCCGGACGACCTCAAGGGGCAGGCGATCGCGGCCTTCGTGACGCTGCTCGCCTCGGTGCAGAAGTCACCCGAGCTGGCCGACGAGCTGCGGCGCCATGTGGCGTCGGAGATTGGCGCGCTGGCTCGTCCGGACGACCTCACCTTCACCGATGCGCTGCCCAAGACACGGTCCGGCAAAATCATGCGGCGGCTGCTGCAGGATGTGGCGGCCAAGCGGGAGACGCGCGGCGACACGACCACGCTGGAAGATGCTGGCGTGCTAGACCGGCTGCGCGGGCAGTATGAAGACGAATCGTAGCCCTTTGCTTGACGCATCTCGCCGCGGCTTGGTAGCAATCGGCCACTCAACCCGTCCCGGAGAGCCTGCCATGCGCGCCCACCTCACCCAGCGACCCCACGGCCCTCTGATCGGCCGACTGCTGGCGGGCGCGGCACTGCTCCTGCTGCCGGTGGCGTCGGCCGAAGCGTCGAACAACTTCACACTGCAGCGGTTCGGCAAGTGCGAGGATTTGCGGCGCCCGAACAACAACTGTTTGCTGACGTCGACCAAAGATAAGGCGTTTCGCTCCTTCGCCGGCCAGCTCGGCGAGGTGATGACGATCAAGGGCGTTGCGCCGGCCGATACACCTGGCGTCGCGGGCTTCGTCTTCCAGATTGATCGCAGCTTCAACGACTTCGACGTGAAGACGGGCGGAGCGGAGAACCCTTGGGTTCTGGCCCACAAGACCGGCAAGCCCGAAGCATCGATGGGGACCACCCAGATTCATGTGCGCAAGGGGCTCCCCTTCAGCTTCGAGGTGGGGACCGTCCTCACGCTGCTCGACGACAGCGACCTCTTGGCCGTTGGCGTGGAGGGCAAGTGGGCGCTTCACGAGGACATCTTCTGGCCGCTCCCCGATCTGGCGATCCACGGCGGCGTGAACACGCTGCTGGGGAGCTCCGATCTGGTGCTGACCAACCTGCAGATTGATGCCCTGCTCTCGCTGCCCATCGGCATCAGCTCGGTGGTGAACCTCACCCCGTTCGGCGGGTATGGTGTGGTCCTCCCCTTTTCGGCCTCCCGCCTCATCGACACCACGCCGGACGATGCGCGGCCAGCAGTGGCGAGCGACACCGAATCGCTCAGGAACCAGCCTGAGGTCAATTTCTCGCTCGACACCGAGCCGCGGCCGGTGGCGGTGGTCGGCGCCCGCTTTCAATGGGCGATGCTCGACCTGACCTACCAGTCGCAGTTCTCGGATACCGTGACGAGCCAGTCGGTGAGCATCGGCGCCGACTTCTAGGCAGTCTGCCGCCGCGCTCCGAGGCGGGGCGGCGGCGTGCGATTGCCTACTTGGGCTTGGACTCGAGGGCCTTCAGCCGGATGTCGAGCCGGCGGAGCTGGATGTCGAACTCCGCACGGTCGTTCTTGGCGCGGCGGTCGGCGTCGGAGAGCTTCTTCTGGAGTCGGGCGACCTCGGCCTTGAGCCGCTTCACCTGGTCGACGGTCTCGGGCAGGTGCTTGAGCTGTTCGAAGCTCTCCCCGATGCGGAGGTCGATGCGGGCCTGGACCTCTTCGAGTGCGCGGGGGATGGAGTCGAGGAACTCACGGACGGGCGCGACCACATCGGCCTGCTGCTGGGCGGCGGTCCGCTTGACCTTCTCGACCTGCGTCTTGGCGTCCTCGCGCATGTCGCTGACATCGCGGCTGAGGCGGGAGATGAAGTCGGAGGGCGAGCGGATCATGTCGCGGAGGGCCTGCATGGGCAGGGTCCGTTTGTCTTTCTTCTCCTGCTCGAAGACGATCTGCGCGAGCGTCACCGAGGTGATGTCTTCGCCCGACTTGTTATCGACGATGCGGAGCTCGGAGCCATCGCGCACCATCTGCGAGATCTCTTCGAGCGTCACGTAGGAGCTGCGCTCTGTGTCGTAGAGTTTGCGGTTGCTGTAACGCTTGATCAACTTCATGTGCACCTGAGGGAACAGCTCATGCAACCCATGCCCACAGGGGCACGGCACATCGTCAAGCCGTTCTTGTTCTCAGCCTGCCTCGGCAGGTCTGGTCATGGAGCTTGAAACCAGATGTTTCCTCTCCCACCTTGGTTCGGGTGTCAAGCGGCGCGAACCGTCTGCATTTTGGCACAGACGCGATAACTTGAGGCCTGCGCGGCCTTGACCTAACAGCAGTTTCGCTCTCTGCTCGGCCTCCGATGAAACTCCTCTGCCCAGCCTGTCTCGAATCTGTGGAGGCACCGGATGCGCTCATGGCGGAGCCCGGCGCGAAGATGCGCTGCCCGAACTGCCGCGCCGACTTCCTTGTGCGAGCGGCAGGCGGCAGCGAGGTGCCGAGCCGGCCACGGCCGACCAGCCGCTTCCCAGCTCCTGGGAGCGAGAGTTCCGGCTCGCTCCCCGTAGCGCCGCCCCCTCTTCCGCGCGCGGGGGCACCACTGCCTCCACGGCCGCCTCAGCGCTCTTCGAGCTCGCTCCCAGCCTTCAGCAGCGTAGCTAGTCCAAGGCCCGCGACCACCACCGCGCCCCCCTTCAGCAGCCTGTTGCACGATCTGCAAGAGAGCGGGCAGGAGCGGCGGAGCAGCACCAGCCTGAGAGCCTTCCCGCCAGCAGGCCGGTCCGCCGCGCCCCCAGCTGCACCACCGGGCCCGGCTGCCCCCACAGCGCCACTGCGTGCCGACGCCGCCGTAGCCTTCGGGTGGGACCGGCCCGCGGGGCCACCGGCCTCCGCGCAGCCGAGCGCCACCACAGCCTTCTCCGAAGGGGCCCGAACCGACTCTTATCATGAGACACTAGCACCCGATGATGCCGAGGCCTCGTCATCGGACCCCGAGCGCGATGGGGCGCTCCGGGTGGCGGCTATCGCCGAGGCTTCGCTGCCTCCCGTGACGGTCGCGCTCACTGCGCTAGCGATGCTGGTCTGTCTCATCGGTGGCTGGCTCCTCTGGGTTGCCTATCAGCACGACGGCCTGCTCGACCTGCGCCGGCTCGACCGGGCCATGCTGGTGGTGGAGCAGGTAGCCCAGCCCCCCTCGTTGCGGAGCAAGCCGGAGATTGTGGCGCCGACCGGGGCGCTTGCCGCGCTCGAGGTGACCGAGGTGAAGCAGTCGCTCTATCCGACCGCAACGGGTACCGAGCGGGTCGTGGTGGAGGGCTGTGTGGTCAATCGGAGCCCGGACACCACCTTCCGGCGCATCTATGTGCGGGTGACGGCGACCTCGCTCCGGGACGAGGTGATCATCGATCGGCTCATCCCCGCGGGCGCGCTGCTGGAGCAGCCCGGGCTGGAGGCCATCCGGGATGGCGCCTCACTGGCCAAGACCTACGACCAGCTCGAGCGGCGCGCAGCCGGCCTGCAGGTTGCGCCCGGGCAGCGAACTCCCTTCTCGGCGGTGGCCATTGTGCCCAAGGGTGGGAACCTGACCGACGCTACCATCAAGGCGACCATCCTCGATGCCGAGCAGCTCGTGCCAGAGGCCTGCTGGCGGTCGGCGGCGGCGCCGGAGGGGTCGGGGCCGGAAGGGTCGGGGCTGTGACCCAGCCGCCCCGTCCGGACGACGACCAGTATCAGCTCTCCACGCTGATCCGGCGGGTGCTCAGCGTGGGCGATGTAGGGCTGCGGCGGCGGCAGATGGAGCGGCACCTGTTGACGGTGGACGCGGCGACAGCGGCGGCCCACCTGGAGGCGCTCTTCGGGCCGGCGCTGAGCGGGGATTTTGAGGCGGCCGAGGTGCTCTTTGCCCTCTTCGAGACGCTGCTGCAGCCCGAGGGGAAGGTTGCGCTCGCTCTAGAGGCGGTGCAGCTCGAGGCGCGCAGAAGCAGCTGCGACGCGCTCGGCTGGTTCCTGCTCGACCCGCCCCCCTACCGAACCATCGATCTGCTCCGCGCCAAGGGAGGGGGCGACCGCTCCAAGTCGCTCGGGCAGCGGCGCACGGAGGCGGCCGGCTGGAACACAGCGCTGCTCGAGAAGCTGCTCGACGACCCCGACCCGATGGTCATCGAGCGGCTGGCCGCCAACCCGCGGCTCACCGAGCGGCAGGTGGTCACCCTCGTTTCTACCCGCCCCAACCGGGCCGAACGACTGGCGGCGGTGATGGCGGTCTCCCGCTGGAACCGGAAGGGGGAGGTGCGGAGCTCCGTGGCCCAGAACCCCTACGCGCCTACCGGTCTGGCGATCCGTGCGCTGATGTTCGCCTCGCGGGGCGATCTCGACCGCATCCGCTTTGCCGGCGACCTGCACCCGCTCCTGCGCGAGGCGGCCGCCTTCTTTGCGACGCTACGCGACGGGACGGCGCCTGCCGATTAGCCCTTCGGCGCGTCGCCTTGGATGGCCTTGGCGATACGGGCCGAGAGGTCGGGCCAGACGCCGATGCCAAAGATCGTTACGACCTGCGCGGCAAAGAAGATCCACTCGTCGAGTGTGAGATAGAGGTTAAGCACGGCGACTCCTAGAGGCCCAGCAGGAGCCGGGGGACGAGCACGATGATATCGTAGAGGGTGTGGGTATAGACGGCAATTGCGAAGCCGCGGCTCACGAAGAGCAGGCCGAGGATGAGCCCCAGGATGAGCCGGTAGCCGAAGCGGAAGTCGCTCCAGGGCTCGGTGCCCAACGGTACGAGGTGGGCGGCCGAAAAGAGGAGCGCGCTGACGACAATCGGGAGGCCATACTTGAGCAGCGGGTGGCGGTTTCGGAGCAGCCAGACCATGCCACCGAGGATGATGACGCGGAAGAGGAGCTCTTCGTAGGCGCCGGCACCGACCGACATCACGATGGCATCGGTGACCGTTTTGACCTCTCCGCCGGCTGCGCCTGCGAGCGCGCTGTCTTCGGGGATGTTGAGGTATCGGAGCGCCTTGGTGGCGACCATGCCCATGGAGATGGCGTAGGTGAGGCTCTCGAAGAACATGAGCCAGGGCGTGGGTGCCGCGAGCTCTTTGCGGGAGCGGCGCATGAAGTAGAGGGCGGCACAGACCGCGAAGACGGCCGCGTTGACGCCGAAGTACCAGACCGCATCGTTGTTGAGCAGCCGGATGAGGTTGGGGGTGACGAAGTCTGCGCCGTTGCGCCAGCCGTTCGTGAAGAGCACACCCACCTGGTAGACGACGAAGAGGGGGGCAACGAGCGCCACCATGTTCCAGCCGTTGCGTGACTCATCGAAGTAGCCGCCGACGCCGCTGAGCGTGCCCGACCAGAGGCGTCGGAAGAGCCCCTTCTTGCCCGCTACGGACCTGCCTTTCTTCCCCGCGGGCTTCCGGGCGGAGGCGGCGGGCTTGGGGCGAGATGGTTTGGTTGCTGGCGGCACGCGCTGACTCGCTCCTCGGCCCACGAGAGGTATCGGGCGGCAACCGGCTTTGGCGCCACTGCATAGGCCTCTACCGTGAAGTCGACGGGCCGCAAAAATCCGTGGCACTTTGTGTCGTCGAGGACGAGCACGCGGCCCTCGGAGGGGTCGGCGGTGCGCCAGTCGAGGCTCCCAACGCGGGCGTTGAGGGCATCTCCGAGGAGCAGGCCGAGCGCAGTGAGGGTGGCGGCGGGCTGGTAGGTGGCGCCGGTCGCGCGCGGCAGTCCCATGAGGATTGCGTCGTAGGTCTGGGCGGCGCTTGCCGGGTCGAGCGAGAGTTCGCGGAGGCGGGTGTGGAGCGAGCTCCGGATCTCATCGGCGGAGGGGCCGTCTGGCCCGCCCGCGGCGAGATCGCCGATGAGGGCTGCCTCGAGTTCGCCCCACCAGCCATTGCCAAGCAGGTAGCGGACAGAGGCGGGTGGCGTGGCTCCTGCGAAGGAGAAGCAGGGAGGCGCATCGACGCTGCTGTCATGAAGCGGGAGCCAGAAGAAGTCGCGGAGGAAGTCCTGCTCGGTTTGGGACTGCCAGGGCTCTGCGCTCTCGACGACGAGGTGGCGGTAGGGGAGCTGTCCGGTTGCGCTTGCAGCGACAAGGTGCAGGGCGACGGCGTGGAAGGTGGAGGCCTCGACCCAGAGCGGTTTGGGGTCGTAAGCGAGATAGCCGGCGGCGCTGAGCGCGTTGCCGACGGCCTCGTGGAGGCCGAGGAGTGAACCGTCGCTGGGCTGCAGGTCGAATCGGAGGAGGCTATCGCCGCAGCCGGAGGTGCCAAAGGGGCGCTGGAGGCGGAGATGTTCGGGCCGCAAAACGACCGAAGCCTCCGGACTTTGCTCACGAGAGCTGTCAGGAGGCTGCGAGACCCGAGGTGCGCAGGCTCCGAGGAGCAGCGCAACCCCGAGGAGGGGGAGCTGTTTAGCCCTGCGCGACGTAGGGAAGGAGCGCAAGCTGACGGGCCCGCTTGATGGCGAGCGAGAGTGCGCGCTGGTACTTGGCCGAGACGCCCGTGATGCGGCTGGGAAGGATCTTGCCGCGGGGCGAGAGGAAACGCTTAAGGAGCGAGACATCCTTGTAGTCGATCTTCAGCGCTGGGTCGGCGAGGAAGGGGCAGCTCTTCTTGCGACGCGAAGAGGTAGAACGCTTTGTATTGGCGGGTGCGGACATGGCTTGCTCTCTTGTGTTCGGGCATCGGCTCCGTGAGCCGACCATGGGGTAGCCGAGCCCCTCAGAGGCAGAAGGCCAATGAAGGGAGGGGCCGTCTAACAGCGGAGGCGCATGGGGTCAAGGTTCGCGGCCCGCCCGATCGCTACGGACCGGGCTGTTTTTGGGCCGCTTCGATCCGTCAGCGGGGCTGCTCGGTCGCCTTGAAGCGTCGGTTGGCGGCGCGCCGCGCGCGGATGTTACGGAAGGCGCGAACGGCAAAGAGCAGCATGGCGGCGACGCCGAAGAGGATGCTGTTGATGCCCGAACGGGCGCCTGCCGCAGCGCAGCCGCTCTCGGTGGCGCGGGGGCGGGTGTTGTCCTCCTCCGTATCGGCCTCGGTGTCTGCGGCGGTGTCCGCGGTCGTGTCTTCCACGGTGGTGCCGCTGCCGTCAGCCGTGGTGTCCTCTTCCGTGTCCGGGGCGGTGTCGGCCTCGGTGTCTGCGGCGGTGTCTTCGGTGGTATCGGCCGTCGTGTCGTCCGTCGTGTCGTCGGTGGCATCGGGGCCCGTGTCGGTCACATCGTCGCCTGGCAGGCCGACCAGCTCGAGGGTGTAGATCTCCGTCGGTGCGCCGGCGGGGTCGACGGCCCGGTTGCTGGCCGTGGTGAGGTCGAAGGCCTCGATGAAGTAGCTGAGCTGCGAGGTGGTGAGCGCCTCGGCGGGCACCTCACCGGACCAGCGGTTTCCGCCGCGGTCGGTCAGGTCTGCGAAGGACCAGTCGAGTGCGTTGAGGTCGCGGTACCAGACGGTGACCGAGCGCACGCCAGAGGCGTCCGAAACGATGGCCGAGAGGCTGAGCGCTCGGTTGTAGGTGGCGCTCGATGCAGGGCTGTGGAGGATGGTCGGCGCGGTGGCGTCGACGGGCGCCGAGGGGGTGACCTCGACCAGGATGGGGTCGGTCGCGCCGTCTGTCGGCTCCTCGGTGAGGTTGCCGACGGCATCGGTAGCCTCGAGGTAGAGCTCCAGGCCGGGGACCGAGACGACCGAGCCGGGCAGCACTGCCTCATAGCGGCCGAGCAGCTCGCGGAGGTAGAGCCGCTGCGAGAACCAGGAGGAGGCGCCGGCGGTGCGGAAGAAGAGGGTGACCTCGCCGATGCCGGAGGGGTCGGTGACCTCAGCGCTGACCGTGACGGGCGTGCCCTCTTCGACGGTGAGCGGCAGGGGCAGGAGCGAGATCGCAGGGCCCGCGGTATCGGGGACGACAACGGTGAAGCGGTGCGAGGCTGCCGGTGCACCGGCGGGGTCTGTGCCGCGGTTGGCGGCGGTCGAGCCGTCGACGGCCTCGATGTAGTACTCGACCGCGGGGGCCGCGACGACAAGCCGCGGGATCTCGGCGGTGTAGTTTCCGCCCGTTGCAGTCATGGCGGTGGAGAGCCAGCCGACCTCGCCGGCAGTGCGGAAGTAGAGGGTGGCGCGGCTCACGCCGGAGGCATCGACGATGGCGGCCGACACCGTGACGGGCAGTCCGGCGATCTGGCCGTCGGCAACGACGGTGCTTCCGATGGTGGGCGGCGCAGTGTCTGTGACAGGTGCATTGACCGTGAAGCTGTGCAGGCCGCCGGCAGGCGAATTGCTCGCGTTGGCGGCGGGCGAGGCGTCGGTCGCGCGGATGTAGTAGCTCAGGCCCGGCGCGACGACGGCGGAGGAGGGGATGATGGCGCTCCAGAGGTCGCCACCTGCCGCAGCCATGGTGAGCGAGCTGAAGCCGACCCCGCCCGTCGGCTGGTAGTAGAGGGTGAGGCCGGCGACGCCGCTCGTGTCGGTGACCGTGGCCTCGACGACGATTGCCTCGGCGGGGTTGCGGGGGCCGGCGATCGGGGTGTGGACGATGGTCGGGCCGATGTTGTCGGGCACGACGACGGAGACGGTGAAGGGGGCCGCGCTGCCGGCGGCGGGCAGACGGGCGATGTTGCCGAGGCTGTCGGTGGCCTCCACATAGTAGCGGACGGAAGGGGCACGGACGGGGCCGATGCTGGCGTAGAAGTTGCCGCCGCCGAGCGAGCTGGCCGTGGTCGCCGAGTAGGTGGAGGAGCCTGCAGTAGCCCAGAAGATGCGCACCTGGCCGAGGCCGCTAGCATCGCTGGCGGTGAGGTCGAGGCCAAGCGAGCTGCCGTCGGGCACCGCGGTGGTGAGGGGCGTGTGGCCGAGCGAGGGGCCGGCCGTGTCGCTCACCGCAACGGTGAAGCGGGAGACGGTGCTGGGGGCGCCGGCGGGCGCGAGCGCCTGGTTGGCCGACGGCGAGTTGTCGGTCGACGAGACATAGTATTCGACGGCGGGCGTCTGCACGAAGATGGCGGGGATGGTAGCACGGTAGGTGTCGCCGCTGATGAGGGTGAAGGCGGCGGCGGTGAAGCTCGAGGCGCCCGCGGTGCGGTAGAAGAGCGAGGCGGCCGCGATGCCCGAGTCGTCGGTGATGGTGGCCGAGACCGTGACGGCCGTGCCTGCGGCCTGGCCGTCGGGCGGCGAGGCCACCGCGATGGTCGGCGCGGTGAGGTCGGAGGGGGCAACGACGCCCACCGCGACGGTGTCGGAGATGCCGGCGTTGCCCGCTGCGTCGATGGCAAGGGCGTAGACCTCGAGGCCCGGCTCAACCACCGCGGAGGAGGGGATGATAGCCTCGTAGGGGCCGCTGCCGGTGGCGGTCACGAAGGAGAAGGTAAGCGTGCCCTGGGTGCGGTAGAAGAGCTTCACGCTGGTGATGGCGGAGGCGTCGACGGCCGAGATGGAGACCGCGAGCAGGTCGCCCGGCAGCACGCTTCCTGTGATGGGCAGCACGGCCACGGTGGGCGGCGCGGTGTCGAGGTAGGTGACAGGGACCGAGGTGGGCGCGCCGGCACCAAGCGCGGGGAGCGAGGCGCTGTAGGCCAGCGCGTCGGTCGCCACGATGTAGTAGCGGACGGCCGTGGTGCCCGAGGGGATTTCGGAGGCGGCGATGGTGGCGCTGTAGCTGCCGCCCGAGAGGGTCATCGCGCGGGTCGAGAAGGCGCCGGAGCCGATGGCCCAGTAGAGGGTGACGGTGCCGATGGCAGAGGCATCGGCGACGGTCGCGCTGACCGTCAGGCTATTGCCGAAGGTGAGGCCTGCGACGGGCGTGTGGGTGATGACGGGGGCGTGGCCGCTCGGGAAGTTAACCGTGGCCACATAGGGGGCGCTGCTGCCGGTAGCGGGCGCGACCGAGGTGTTGGGGGTCGCCGCGGTGTCGACGGCCTCGATGTAGTACTGAACCGTCGAGGCCGACTCAGGCACCTGGGAGGCGGCCAGCGAGGCGGTGTAGGTGGAGCCGGATGCGCTCATCGCGGTGGCGTTCCAGCTGCCTGCATCGAGGCGCCAGCGGAGGGTGACCGAACCTACGCCGGTGGCGTCGGTCACGGTGGCGGTGAAGGCGGTGTCTGCGCCGAAGGTGACGGTGGTGACGGCGCTGTGGGTGATGACCGGTGCAGCGGTGTCGGGATAGGTGACCGTCACAACATTGGGCGAGCCGGCGCCGCCGTCGGGCGAGGTGGCCACGTTGGCGTTGGCGGAGGCGTCGGTGGCGCTGAGGTAGTAGCGGATCGAGGTGGTGCCGGTGGTGATCGAGCCGGCGGCGACCGTTGCGCTGTAGGTGGAGCCCGAGCCGCTCATCGGGGCGCTGGTGAAGGAGCCCGAGCCGAGCGCGTAGTAGAGGGTCGCGGAACCCAGCCCCGAGGCGTCGGTGATGGTCGCGCTGATGGAGAGCGGGGAGCCGTAGACGAGCGTCGCGACAGGCGTGTGGGTGATGGAGGGGGCGGTCACATCGGGGTAGATGACCGAGATGACGTAGGGTGCAGCGGAGCCACTGACGGGTACGGTGCTGCTGTTCGAGGCGCTGTCTGTCGCGGTGATGTAGTAGCGGATCGAGGTGGTGCCGTTGGGGATCAGGCCGGCCGGGACCGTAGCGCTGTAGGTGGAGCCCGAGCCGCTCATGGCGGAGCCCGTGAAGGCGCCTGCGCCGAGCGCGTAGTAGAGGGTCGCACTGCCCACGCCCGAGTCGTCGGTGATGGTGGCGCTGACGGAGAGCGCCGAGCCGTAGGTGAGCGAGGCGATGGCTGCGTGGGTGATGGCCGGCGCGATCGTGTCGGGGTAGGTGATGGTGATGGTCTGCGGCGCGGCGGCACCGGCCGCGGGTACGGTGGCGGCGTTGCCGGCGCTGTCGGTGGCCCGGATGTAGTAGCGGACGCTGGCGGTGCCGTTGGGGATGGAGCCTGCGGCGATGGTGGCCGCAAAGTTGGAGCCGGTCGTG
>CANMDT010000107.1 GCA_947496715.1 Myxococcales bacterium | reverse complement strand
TCAGCGCCTTGCGGTAGGGCGAGGTGGAGGCAAGGACGACCTGTTTCATGGGTTCACGGCGCGCGGCGGGGCAAGCTCGTTCCAGTTCGCAGGCAGGCCCTCTTTGCTCTCGCAGGCGGCGACGCGGCGCAGGGTGGACCAGCCGGCCGTATCGAGCAGCACCATGCGGTCGCGCTCACGCAACGCCACCTCGGTCTGCAGCTCCGTCGGAGGCGACCAGACCACGGGCAGCCCGTTGCGCTCGCTCCGCCCCCAGACAAAGGTGAGCGGGTGCCAGCCATTGTTGACGGGGTCGCCAGTTGCGACGCTCTTCCAGAAGCCGCTCCGCTGCTCGCCGTCGTCGTTCCAGGCGGTCACCTCGTCGCCCGTAAAGGTCAGCACGCCGCGCCCGCGGCCCGCCGGGGAGGTCACCTGCCAGCCGCCGCAGAGATAGGCAGCGAGCGGTGCATCGAAGTGGGTGAAGACGGGACGCACCTTCTGTGGCGCACCGCAGGCGGTGAGCAAGAGCAGCCCCGCTGCCGCGAGACGCCTCATACCTGTGCGGGGCGCTCTCCGCCCACAAAGCCGCGAATGGTCAGCGGCGCTCCGCCCGCCGTGAGCGCGACGCTGCCGTCGAGCACCGCCCGCTTGAGCAGCCCGAGCGCCTCCACGCCCTCCGACGCGGCTACGACGCCGGTCACGGTGCCAACGACATCTTCGCCGGCGAGCACGGGCGTGCCGGGCGCGAGGGCAACAGGCGAGGCGAGCCGCATCAACCGCCGCGCCGGCGTGCTCCGCGAGAAGAGCCGCTCGATGATCTCCTGGCCCAGATAGCAGCCCTTGCGGAAGCTCATCGCGTCCCAGAGGCCGAGCTCGAGCGGGATGGCACCCGCGCCGTCATCGAAGCCGATCCGCGCACGCCCCGCAGCCACGCGGAGCGCGTCGAACTCTGCCGCCGTTGCAGCCTCCAGCCCGAGCGCAGCGAGCGCCTCGAGCGAATCGGCCACGCCCTCACGCGGCAGCACGAGCAGGGCATCCGCCGGCGCGAGCCCCACACCCCGGAGCAGCCAGCCATCCCGCCAGGGCTCGGCGGTGCGCTGCCCCTCAGCAACCGGCTCCAACCCCAGACGAGCGGCCACCTCGGCGCCGCCAAGCGCGACCACCGAGAGCCTCTCGTCGAGCAGCTCCAGCTCCACCTTCTCGGAGATGAGGTAGCGGTCGAAGTGGGCCAACGCGCTCTCCGCGCGCCCCTCCTCCAGCACGAGCAGCCAGCCCCGCTCGCCCCAGGCGAAGGCCTGCAGGTCGAAGAGGATGCGCCCGTTGATGTCGGTCGCCGTGGCATACCCGCCGCCGCGCGCCGGCCAGGGGCGGGTGTCCTGCGTCAGCTTCGTCTGCAGGAAGGGGATGGTGTCGGCGCCCCAGAGGCGGAGCAGCGAGCGGCCCGGCGCGGCCGCAAAGAAGCCCGGCTCCAGCGCAGCGCGCCGCGCAAAGGTGACCGCAGCGGTCTCGGCCGCCGCCTGCTTCGCTCCCGACGCGTCGCTCATGGGCCCGTCACCGTGGCGCCGAACTCGGCATCGAGTGCGTCGGTCATTTCGAGGAGTGTAACCGATCGATGGGTCTGCATGAGGGTCTCCCAGAAGGCGGTGAGCGCCGCCTCTTTCTGCTGCCAGGGGCGGCGGAGGTCGTGCTGCTTGGCGACGAGGATGGCCTGTACGCCGCGGTCGTGCTGGTCCATGAGGTCGATGGCATGGATGGCCACCGAGAGTTTCTCTTGGCCGGCGCGGAAGCAGCGGGCGAGCAGACGAGCGCCTGCATCGGGGAGCGCGCAGATGGTGGTGCCGATGACGGGCAGACGGGTCACGGGCATGACGCCGCAGGGGATCTCCCAGAGCGGGAGCGAGTGCTTGCGGTCGCCGCGACGCCAGAAGCCCCAGCGCGACGGGCGGTAGGGCGAGGTGGGCGCGAGCAGCGCGAGCGGGTCGTTGGCGGCCGAGCCCGTGGGCTGTCCCTTGGCCGCCATGCGGGCCATGACGGCGGCCTTGGCGGCGAAGTAGGGCGGGCAGGGGAAGATGCTCGCATCATACCGGTAGCCCCGCTCCGCGAGCAGGGCGAGGATGCGGGAGTCGAGGTTGTAGCCGGGGGTGCGGAAGCCGAGCGGCCGGACGCCGAGCGACTCTTCGATCCAGCGGGCCGCCTCGTCGATCTCCTCGGCGATGCCAGACTCGGAGAGCTCGCGCAGGTGGTAGGGGTGGCGCAGGGTGTGCGAGGCGATCTCGTGGCCGGCGGCGACGGCGCTGCGGAGGGCGGTGACCGCCTCATCGAACTGCAGGTCGGCGGCGACGACAAAGAGGGTCATGCGGATCTGGAGCCGCGCGCAGAGGTCGAGCAGCCGCGGGAGTGCGACCGCATAGATGGCACGCGGATCGGGGTCCCCCTCGAGCGCATGGATGCGGTGGTAGAGGCTGAGGCTGTCGAGATCGACCGAGAGGTTGACCAGCGCGCTCATCGACTTTTGACGCGGATGACCCAGGCGAGCGTAGCGAGCTGGCGAAGCACCCGCGGCACCCGCTTGGTGAGCTGCACCGAGGGGGCCCGCTTCTCGATGACCTCGATGGGGATCTCGGTGGTCCGAAGCATCATCCGGTTGGCGCGGATGACGAGCTCGCTGGCGAACATGTCGCGGTCGACGACGCACTTGCCGACGACGCCCAGGAGCCGCTCGCGGACAAAGGCCTTGAGGCCGTGGGTGTCGGTGCCCTCAAAGCCGGTGGCGAGCCAGAGCAGCCAGTTGATGACGCTGGTGGCGAAGCGGCGGCCGGCGGGGCGGCGGTCGAAGGAGCGCTCGAGCCGCTTGGAGCCGACGACCATGTCGTAGCCCTCTTCGCGGAGGCGGTGGAGGGCCCGCTCGTAGAAGTCCACATCGCAGAGGTCGATCTCGTCGCAGACAACATAGGTGCCGCGGGCCTGCTCGATGCCGAGGCGGAGCGCCTTTCCATAGTTGGGCTCATCGCTCTCCAGCACCCGGATCTCGGGGTGGCGGGCCGAGAGTTCGCGGGCGATGGCGACGGTGCGGTCTTTGCAGCCGTTGGCGCTGAGGATGATCTCGAAGGTCAGCCCCTTGAGCTTTTCGGAGTGGGCGATCTTCTCGCGAAGGTCGGCAACCGAGGCCGAGATGATCCCCTCTTCGTTGTAGACGGGGATGACGACGCTGACATCGGGGGCGGCAGCCTGGGTGCTCATGGGCAAACACAGTGGTGAGAGTCCGGGGGATGCGCCCGTTACAGACGCAGGACGCCTCTAGCGGAGAGGCGCGAGGCGGCGCAAGGTTCACTCCTGCGGGATGCGGAGCTCCATGCCCATCTGGAGCTTCTCGGGGTTGGCGCCGATCTTGTCGCGGTTGATGCGGTAGATCTCCTCCCAATGTTTGGCGGAGCCGAGGGTCTTGGTCGCGATTTTGGAGAGGGTGTCGCCGGGGCCGACGCGGTAGGTGGCGGGCCTCTCAAGGGGGGCCGCGCCGGGGGCATCGGGCGCTGCGGGCGTGGGGAGCGCGCGGGCGGAGCCGACGAGGGCGTCGAGGTCGCGAGCTCCCTCCGCCTCAAGGAGCGGCTCTCCGGAGCCCTCGCAGGTGGGTAGGCCGCCGCAGGGGGCGACGGTGATGGCGGGGTCGGCCTTTCGGGCGATGGCCTGCGCGATGTCGAAGGCGGCGGCGCCGTCTCGGGCGCAGAGACCTTCACAACGGAGCGTGATGCTGTTGCCGGTGACAGAGGCTGTGACTGCGCCGGCCTGCAGCCGCCGGTCCTTGACGAAGGCCAGATGGAGCTCGGCGGCGAGGGCCGCTTCGGCTGCAGAGACCTCTGCGGCGATGGCAGGTTCAGGAGAGGCGCCGGAACCCTGGGCCGCTGCCGATGGCGGCTCTGCCTCCTTCCCGCAGGCGACGAGCGCAAGGGGAAGCAGGAGGAGGAGCGCTGCAGCGCGGCGACCGAAGACTTCCAGCATGGTTGGACCTGACACCCCGGCGCGGCCAAAACGAGGCGACGCCAACACCCGATGATCTTCGGAAACGGTGGGGCAGCGGCGGAGGGAGGTCAAGAAAAGCGCGGGGGCGGGGCGGCCGGAGGATCTTCGCCCCGCTCGAATGGGGCGGGGAATGGTTGACCGAAGGGCCCTGCGCGAGTATGACGCGCCTCCCTCGGCGGGCTCTTTGGCCCCGTCGGACTCCTCATCGAACCCCGAGATAGCGTCATGCGCGACAAGATCCGCCTCGTTTCCACCGCCGGCACCGGCTTCTTCTACACGACCTCGAAGAACAAGCGGAACACGCCCGAGAAGATCGAGCTCAAGAAGTACGATCCGGTCGTTCGGAAGCATGTCGCCTTCAAGGAAGCCAAGATCAAGTAGTCCGGTCGGTCGCTCAGGCGGCCACTGAGACCTCCGGGCCCTCTTCGGATCGCCCCCTTCGGCTCGCTCGACTTCGTCGGCGGGCCGGTTGCATTTTTGCTCCGGCGACGACGCCGGGCAACCCGTGGATTGACCCCCCTCGGCACCGTAGCGCCCCCGCGCAAATCCTCGCTCCGAGCGCTTCGCCTCATTTGACGCGAGGCGTCAGTTTCCGTTGCGAACCCCCCCACCGCTCGCTACAATCCACGGTTCGCGCACGACGCCGCAGCGGAGCTTTCGCCAAGCAGATGCGCAGTCTCTTTTGTGGTCGCTTTCTCCTCACGGAGGTCACCCTCGGATGGCTGTTCTTCCCCGCTGTATTCTCGCCTTCTCGGGCGGCCTCGATACCAGTCTCTGCGTGGTCTATCTGCGCGAGACCCTCGGCTATGAGGTGGTCACCGCCACGGTCGACACAGGCGCTTTTGACGCCGCCGAGTTGGCCCGCATCGAGCAGCGCTCGGTGGAGACGGGTGCTGTGGCCCACTTCACCGTGGACGCGACCGACGAGCTCTACCGGAACTGGATCCGCCACCTCGTGGCAGGAAACTATCTCAAGGGTTCGGTCTATCCCCTCTGCGTAGGGGTGGAACGGGTCGTCCAGGCGGAGCACATGGTCCGCATCGCCCGCCAGCAGGGAGCCGTCGCCATCTGCCACGGCTCCACCGGCGCCGGCAACGACCAGATCCGGTTCGACGCCGTTCTCCGGACCTTGGCGCCCGACCTCAAGATCATCGCCCCCATCCGTGACCTCGGCTGGGGCCGGGCCCAGGAGGCGGCCTACCTCGCCGAGCATGGCCACCATGTGGATGCCTCGACGAAGACCTACTCCATCAATGCCGGCCTCTGGGGAACCACCATCGGCGGCGGCGAGACGCGGACGACCGAGGCGGTCATCCCCGAGCATGTCTATACCCGGACCAAGAACCCCACGACCTGCTCCGCCGAGGGGCGGACGGTGGTCATCGGCTTCGAAAAGGGCGAGGCGGTCTCGCTCGATGGCGAGCGGCTCGAGGCCACCCCGCTGCTCCGCAAGCTCGACGCGCTGGCTGCAGAGCAGGGTGTGGGTCGCGGCGTGCATCTGGGCGACACCATCCTCGGAATCAAGGGGCGGATTGCCTTCGAGGCGCCGGTTGCGACCGCGCTCATCACAGCCCACCGCGAGCTCGAAAAGCTGGTGCTGACCAAGCACCAGCAGCTCATCAAGGAGCAGATCGCGCAGCACTACGGGCTCTTCCTGCATGAGGGTCGCTACCTCGACCCGGCGATGCGCGACATGGAGGCCTTCCTGGACTCGAGCCAGCAGAGCGTCTCCGGCACGGTCACGCTGCAGCTCCGGCAGGGCCACGCAAATGTGCTGGCGCTCAGCTCACCCTTCTCGCTGCTCAGCGCCACCCGCGCGGCCTACGGCGAAGAGAGCGGCCTCTGGAACGGCCGCGACGCCGAAGGCTTTGCGAAGATTCTCAGCGTGCAATCCATGCTCGCCTGGCAGGCACGAGGCGAATCATGAACCTTCCCCGACGCATCACGCTCGACCGCATCGGCTCGGGCACCTCGCCCGCCCGTATCTCCAACATTGTTGAGATCTCGACCGAGTGCAGGTCACTGGAGGGTGATGTGGTTGTGGTTCGCGCGCTTGGCGAAAACCGGGCCTATGGCGAGATCGAGCTGCCCTCGGGCCGCATGGCCCGCGTGGTGCGCGGCAACCTGATCGCCGGCGTGCTGGGCGCCCGTCGCGCGCTGCACGGCTACATGGGCCATGTGCCGGAGACGGTTGCGGTGGGCGACCACCTGTCGCTGCTCAACATCGGCGGCGTCATCGGCATCTGCGACGCGCCCAACCGGGACCTCGGACCGCCAATCACGGTCGAGGTGCTGGGCAATGTTACCCGCGGCGGAAAGCTGCTCAACATCGGCGACTTCGCCCTGCCCTCGCGCGGTCCGCTGGAGCCTTCCGGGCCGCCGCTGCTGCTCATCGTCGGCACCTGCATGAACAGCGGAAAGACCTACGCGGCCACCGAGATCATCCGGGTGCTGAGCGTTGCCGGCCACCGCATCGCAGCGGGCAAGCTGTCGGGCGTAGCGGCCCTCCGCGATGTGCTGAAGATGGCCGACAACGGTGCCATTGCGACCTCCTCGTTCCTGGAGTGCGGGCTGCCGAGCACGGTGAACACGGTCGATCTGGCGGCGGTTGCGAGGACGGTCATCGGGCAGCTCGAGAAGTCGTCGCCCGACGCCATCGTGCTCGAGCTCGGCGACGGCATCATCGGCGGCTACCATGTGGACAGCATCCTCGCAGATGCCTCGATTCTGGCGCGGACGCGGGTGCGGGTGCTCTGCGCCAACGACCTGGTCGGCGCCTGGGGCGGAGCGCAGTTCATGGCGGAGCGGGGCCACGCGGTCGATGTGATGAGCGGCCCGGTAACCGACAACGCCGTTGGCACAACCTACATCCGGGGCACGCTGGGCATCGAAGCCGCCAACGCCCGTCTCGAAGCAGAGTCGCTCGCGCGGTTCGTGGCGGCCAAGCTGGGCCTCCGCGAAGGGGCTTCTCCTTGACCCGGGTCGCCGTCCTCGGCGCGACGGGATATGGAGGCGGTGAGCTGCTCCGCTTCCTCCTGCCCCGCGAAGATGTGCAGGTGGTACATGCCACCAGCCGCACGCGGGCCGGGCAGCTGATCGGCACGGTGCATCGCAACTTCGAGGAGCTGTCGGAGCTCTGCTTCAGCGACCCATCGACGGAGCAGCTGCTCGAGGAGGCCGACCTCTTCTTCGGCGCGATGCCGCACGGCGAGTCGGTGAAGGCGCTCGAGCCCTTCATCCGGGCCGGCAAGCGGGTCATCGACCTATCGGCCGACTACCGGCTCAAGAGCCCCGACGACTATGCCCGCTGGTATCACCGGCCGCACGAGGCCTCCGACCTGCTCGCAGGCGCCGTCTATGGGCTGCCGGAGCTCAACCGCGAGGCCATCGCCGGTGCCAACCTGGTAGCCTGCCCCGGCTGCTTTGCGACGGCCATCGAGCTGGCGCTGCTGCCTGCGGCCCGCGCAGGCTGGCTCACGGGCCGCATCGATGTGACGGCGATGACCGGCTCGTCGGGCTCCGGCATGACGCCCGCCGAAGGTACCCACCACCCGCTCCGCGACGGCAACCTCCGCGCCTACAAGGTGCTGGAGCACCAGCACGAGCCGGAGATTCTGCAGATGCTCCGTGAGGCGGGCGGCAGCCCCACGGCGCTCGCCTTCACCCCCATTTCGGCACCGCTCGTCCGCGGCATTCTGGCGGTGGTGCAGACCGACCTGCCCGCCTCGGTGACCGAGGCCGAGGTCGAAGCCGCCTTCCGCGACTGTTACGCGACGGCGCCCTTCATCAAATTGATCCGCGGCCGCGAGCCCCAGCTCACGCCCATCGTGACCACCAACTTTGTGGAGGTGCGGGCCCGCCGCACGCCGCAGGGTCGCCTCCATGTGACCACCGCCATCGACAACCTCGTGAAGGGTGCCTCGGGCCAAGCGGTACAGTGCATGAACCTGATGCTCGGACTCCCCGAGACCACCGGACTCTCACAGCCGGGCTTCTGGCCCTAACTTGAGGAGCAACCTCACAGCATGACGCAGCCTCTCCCCCACTTCCTCTCGCCCACCTCGCTATCGCTCGACGCGACGCAGGAGCTCTTTGAGCGGGCGCTCGACCTCAAGAAGCGGCCCCTCCGGACCGACCTCGCCGGCCAGTCGGCGGGCCTCGTCTTCTTCAACCCGTCGCTCCGCACCCGCACCAGCATGGACATCTCGATGTACCAGCTCGGCGGTCACGCGGTGACGCTCGATGTGGGCGTGGGCACCTGGAAGCTGGAGCACCGCGAAGGGCGGGTGATGGATGGCGACGCGGCGGAGCATGTGAAGGAGGCGGCGAAGGTGCTGTCGCGCTACGTGCAGGCGCTCGGCATCCGCTCCTTCCCGGAGCGCCGGAGCTGGGGCGAAGACCGGATGGACCCCATCCTCTCGGCCTTCGCGAAGTGGGCCGATGTGCCGATCATCAACCTCGAGTCGTCGCTCTACCACCCCTGCCAGAGCCTGGCCGACCTGCTGACGATTCAGGAGCGGATCGGCTCGCCGAAGGGGCAGCCCATTGTCATCTCCTGGGCCTACCACCCCAAGGCGCTGCCGATGGCGGTGCCCAACTCGATCCTGCTCGAGGCTGCGAAGTTCGGCATGGAGGTGCGGCTGGCCCACCCCGAAGGCTGGGAGCTCGACGCCGACATCATGTCGCGGGCCAACCAGCTTGCCCGTGGCGCGGGCGGTTCGGTCACGGTCTACAACGACATCGAGGATGCGATGCCGGGCGCCCGCGTGGTCTACGCAAAGAGCTGGGGCAGCATTGCGAACTACCAGCACCCCGACGAGGAGACGCGGCTCAAGGCGGCCCTTCGCGGTACCTGGCGGGTCTCGATGCGCCACATGGAGGCGACCGACAACGCCTTCTTCATGCACTGCCTGCCGGTGCGCCGGAACGTGGTGGTGGACGACGAGGTCCTCGATTCCGACCGGAACGCCTGTTACGACGAGGCCGAAAACCGGCTCCATGTTCAGAAAGCGCTGCTGCTCCGCCTGCTCGGCAAGTAGCCCAAGCCCTAAGAAACCCCTTTGAACGCTGCAGCTCTCCAAGGATTCCCATTGCAAGACATCACGGTTCTCAAGCAGGCGCTCCCCTACATTCAACGCTTCAAGGGGACGACCTTTGTGGTGAAGTTTGGCGGTGAGACGATGGTCGATCCCGACGTGCTCGACCGGCTCATCGGCGACGTGACGCTGCTCCACCTTGTGGGCGTGCGGATGGTGTTGGTGCATGGCGGCGGCAAGCAGATCACCGAGATGGCGGATCAGCTGGGTGTGCCGAGCCGGTTTGTGGGTGGTCGGAGGGTGACAGACAAGGGGCTGCTCGACGCGCTGAAGATGGTGCTGGCGGGCAAGATGAGCATCGAGATTCTGTCGGCGCTCAAGCGTCATGGCGTGAAGGCGATGGGGGTTTCGGGTGTGGCTGCCGGGGTCATCGAGGCGCGCCGCCGGCCGCCGTCGAAGGTGTCGGGGTCGGGCGATGAGGTGGTGGACTTTGGTGAGGTGGGCGACATCGAGCGCATCGACACGAAGCTGCTCCGGCTGCTCCTCGACGAGGGCTACCTGCCGGTGCTCTCACCGCTCGGTGCCGACGCCGTTGGCAACGTGCTCAACATCAACGCAGACACGGTCGCGGCGCGGGTTGCCGCGGAGCTCAACGCAGAGAAGCTGGTGCTCATGACGGCGACGCCGGGCGTGATGCTCGACATCAACGACAGCACCTCGCTCATCAGCCGGCTTACGGCGAGCCAGGCGCGCGAAGCCATCGAGAAGAAGATTGTGGATGGCGGCATGATCCCCAAGGTCGAAGAGGCGGTCTACGCCATCGAGCGGGGCTGCGGGCAGGTGCACATCCTGAGCTCGCTTGAGGCGCACCAGCTGCTGCTCGAGGTCTTCACGGAGTCGGGCTGCGGCACGATGATTGTGCCCTGACGATGGCCGGGAACCATCTTGCAATTGAGCTCCTCGCAGAGCTTGTGCGGTCGGAGTCGATCAGCGGCAACGAGCTCGGCAACGTGGCCATCTATGCCCGGTTTGCCGAGGCAGCGGGCTTTGTGCCGGTGGTGGACGGTCGCAATGTCTGGCTGACGCTGGGCAGCGGCGAAGGCCCTGCGCTGCTGCTCAACAGCCACCTCGACACCGTGAAGGCGGGCGAGACCTGGAGGCGTGATCCTTGGGACGGCGCCATCGAGGGCGACCGGCTGCACGGCCTTGGGGCCAACGATGCGAAGGGGAGCGTGGCCGCGCAGTTCGCTGCGGCGGTGGCGCTCAAAGAGGCCGGCTTTGCAGGCAACCTGGTAGTCTGCGCGAGCTGCGACGAAGAGACGGGCGGCGAAGGCATGGAGCGCATCGCCCACCTGCTCCCCCGCTACGACGCGGCCATCATCGGCGAGCCCAACGACATGCTGGTGGCTGCCGCACAGCGCGGTCTGGTGAAGGCCGCCATCAAGGTGCCGGGACGCAGAGCGCATGCCTCGCGCCCTTGGCAGGGACACAACGCGGTGCATGCCGCAGCGCGGGTCATTGACCGGATCGCGACGCCCGACATCAACATCCCGGGCGACATGGAGAAGCCGACAGCACAGGTCACGATGATCGAGGGCGGCACGCAGAGCAACGTGGTGCCCGACGCCTGCACGCTGACCATCGACTGCCGCACCACCCCCTTCTTCAACAACCTCAAGATGATCGACCACCTGCGCGCCGCAGCCGACAGCGAGCAGGGGCAGCTCATCATCCGGTCGAACCGCTTTGCGCCTGTCCACACCGACCACAAGAGCGCGGTTGTACTGGCCGCCCTCGAGGCGACCGGGCAGGCCGAGGCTGGGGTCTTCCCGAGCGTCTGCGACCTCTTCTGGGTGAGCCATGTGCCGGCCATCGTGATGGGGCCGGGCCGCCCCGAGCGGTCGCACCAGGCCGATGAGTTCATCCTCTGCTCGGAGGTCGTTGCCGGCGCGGCGGGCTACGCACGGGCGGCAGAGGCCTGGTGGCGGATGGTGCAGCCGTGACGCAGGAGCGTGCCTGGGCAGGCCGGTTCGGTGCGAGCACCGCGGCGGCCCTCGACAACATCAACAAGTCGATCTCCTTCGACATCGTGCTCTGGCGCGAAGACCTCGCCGGGTC
>CANMDT010000106.1 GCA_947496715.1 Myxococcales bacterium | reverse complement strand
CGGCTGGTGCGGGTGCGGGCGGCGCGGGCGGCGGCGGCGGCACCTCCTGTGGCGTTGGTTCGGGCGCGGGCGGCGCAGCCGGCGTGGCCGGTGCCTCGGGCGGCCGGAACTTCTAAGTTCAGCCCTCGCATCCTTCTGCGAGGCGCAGCTCCGGCTGCGCCTCGCGGCGTTTTTGCCCTGCGCCGCTGCACCATCGCGGCCGATCCGGGAAAGGCGGAGAGAGGCTCCCGCCGCCACGCAGCCCAGGCCTGTCGAGCAGGCCGTCCGCTTCACCGCGAGCTCTCAAGCGGCCACATGCAGGCCGCCACGCTCCGCCTGAGTGAACTCTGGCCCGACCTCGACGGGAAGCGGTTAACGGCCTGCGCAACCCGCGCCAGCCGACGCGGACAAGACGCAGGTCAGAGCCCGCGACCCACCCGCGGACCAGCGCTGGCCGACCCTCTACCGCAGCCTACCGCCCCGCCTGCGGAGCGAGGCCGAAGGCGCCTCCCGCGTTTAGCGGCAGGTGCCGTTGATGGGCTCACCGTTGGCGGCGTAGCCCTCATCGCCCAAGCAGCCGAGCGGGTCGACACAGCCGTCGATATCCTCGCAGGCCGCACCCGCAGCAGCGCGAGGAGCGCAGAGACCCGGAACGCCCGGGGCAATCTCCCAATCGTTCCTGGGCTGGTCGCAGTATTGGGTGGCAAGGCAGGTCTCGGCAGTCTGGCACGAGGCGCCGAGCGCCGGCTCACAGATGCCGCCCGCCGACAAGGCGGTTGGGTCGTTCACGGTGCACCGTGAGGTTGCGCTGGAACACTCGGAGGTACGGGCGCAGGCGCCGCCATCTGCCACGGCGCCCACGACCGGCAGCGGAGCGAAGCAGAGATCGCTCTCTGGAGCATTGGCAAGGTAGGTCGCACAGTCGCTCACGGCGGCGAAGGCAACACACCGGTCGAAGCGGGCCAGATCGCGCCGCACCCGACCGTCGGCCGCCGCGTTTGCGTCGGGACCACAGAACGAATCGAAGGCCGATGGAAGCGCAAGTTTGCAGCTTTCCGCGTCAGTGAATCCAAAACTGGCCTCAAACTCCGACCGCTTTTCGGCAAACTCTGCAGTGCAATCGTACAGGCGTTCGCAAACCGAATCGATGGCATCGGCACAAAATTCCAAGATGGCCTGGCTCTCGTCGCGGGGGTTGGTGGTGCCACCGGTGTCGCTCGGGCCCGTGTCGGTGGCGCCCGTGTCACTGCCGCCGCCCGTGCCGCTGCCGCCGCCCGTGCCGCTGCCGCCACCCGTGTCACTGCCGCCACCAGAATCTTCGCACCCCTCGCCCGTGAAGAGGTTGCAGCCCGTGTCGGCCGCGCCCGTGTTGGTCTTGGTGTCGGCTTCGCCGGAACAGGCAACCAGGCCGGAACCCAGCGCCAAAGAGAGAAGTAGACCAGTGCTGCGCATGGCAATGCCTCGTTGAGTGAGTGGGAAGGCTCCAATCTACCCTGATGCCGGCGCGAAGGCCAACTTCTCGGTCACGGACTTGGCGGCAGGACTGCAAACGCCTCCACGGCCTCGACCTCGGCCGCAAAGGAGATCCGCGTGCAACCTCTCTCAGCCTCCGGCATATCTGCTTGCCTCGTCAAAGCATCCAAGAGAAGTTCTCCTGTGCGAAGAGACGAGACCCCCCCGAGCGCCTCCGGGAGGACAGAGGTCGGGAACAATCCGCCGACTGTACCGCGCCAGATCCCGTCGGTCCCGCGGTGCAGTGCGCCTTGGAATTGCTCAATCAAAACGGGGATGTAAAACATGAATACTTCGATATGAACTTCGACAGTCGACGGACCGAACATCAGTTCGTTGTCCGTCTGAACCAGGTCAATTTGCCAATCCGGCTGCTCAACGTCGAAGGTCTGATAACCGGCGAGCAGCCCGTCGAAATCGACCTGAGCACCGTTGAATCGAGCGATGGCAAACCGCGGAGGTCTGCCCGCGGGAAACGCCAAAACGGGAATGTCGCCACCTCGACTGACCGATTCCTGAAAGAGCGACTGGAGTGGTTCACCGAGGACCTCGTAGAAGTCTGTCCAAAGTCGCCCCACGCCGTTGTCGATTCCGGGCGTTCCATCGGATGCCGTTCCATCCGACCCTCCGCAGTCGGAGCCTTCGTCGGCGCTGACCAGGCCATCCAGGTTGAACCCGGCAGAGATGCCATCCGAGACGGCAATCACCTGATAGCGCCGAAACGCAATCGCTGGAGAGACCGGTTGGCCGCCGAACGCACCATCGGTTGGGTCAAGGTTCCCAGAATCGTCCAAGCCCTCGACGCTGTTGCCGGCATCTGCGTCAACAACCGTTTCATTGGCAGAACAGCCGACGACAACCAAGGCGAGCACGGAAACGAAAGCAGGCCTCATCGCAGAAGTTCCGGCACACCCCGAGCTACCAATGCCTCGCCCTCCCCCCATTCCGCGAGGTCAAGTCCGGCGGCACGAAGCATCGTAAGCGTGACCTCTGCTGCGTTCGTGCCACCCGAGGTTCGATGGTGGAATCCTGTCCGAAGCCGACCGCCCATGCTTCCCGCGACCAGAATGGGGTAGTCGTCGAGGTTGTGGATTCTCCCTCGCGCGCAATCCGTGGTGCACATGAGGCCGATGTTATCCAACACGGTACCGTCGCCTTCCGGAAGCGAAGCCAGTTTGTCGAGGAAGACAGCCAGGTC
Organism: Myxococcales bacterium; assembly: GCA_947496715.1. Taxonomy (GTDB): domain Bacteria; phylum Myxococcota_A; class Bradymonadia; order REDH01; family REDH01; genus CAIWGR01. Next base: position 8,677 of record CANMDT010000106.1, on the reverse strand, counting down.
GCCCATGATGGTCTGCACAACGCGATCGACCATCGGCTGCTCACCGGTCTCCAAGTGGGTGAGTTGGTGATGGCCCATCGTCGCACCATCATACATCAGGTCGGAGCCGGGGTCTGAGTACCAAACAGAAATGACGCGGGTCAGATCGCAGGCCAGCGCAACTGCGAGCAGGTCGCCGAACAGGCCGCACCGTTCCCGCATCGCAGGGCGTACCCGCTCGTCACCCGTCACGACAGGGAGGTCAAGGGGGACACAGGCGGGCTCAGCACCCTCATCGCCAAGCCCCGCGAGCCGCAGTTCAAGCGCGCGGATGGAGGCCGTGTGTTGCTCGAGGCGGATGCGATCGGCGCTGCCGACGCGGCTGCGCAGGCGGGTGAGGTCGTCGCTCACGAGGTCCAGAACGCTGCGGCGCAACAGCAGTTTGGAGCGTTCGAGCGCAGCGTCCGGGCCGGCGGGGAGGGTCTGTCCCGTGAGTCGCTCATAGAGCGCGAAGGGCGAAGCCTCTGCTACGATGCGCTCGCCTGCAACCCGGTGGCTCATGCCACTGCCTTTCGGGTCCACGGAGACCTCCAGCGAGCCGAAGGGGGTGCGTCCCACCTGCGCTGCGGCGAGCTGCTGATCCGCGGTCGGGCCTGCGAACTGCCAGTCCCGACCTGTATGGGCGACAAGTGGCCGGCCGGTGAGAAGGCCGGCAGGCCCCGGGATGTGGGTGGTCACATTGGGCACCACCACCCGGAAGTTGCTGAGCACCGAGAGACGATCGCGGTGGCGCTCGAGCGGCGCGAGCTGCGGGCTAAAGGCAAACCCTGCGCCTGTCGCCTCTGGCACCCACCGTTCGGGGATGACGCCGCTCGCCCAGAAGAACAGACCGAACCTGCTCGGAACCGTCGACTTGGGCCTTGTTGCGGCCCGAGCAGCGGGCGGATCGGCAAAGAGCTGAAGCCATGGCAAGCCTAAGGAGGCGCCCGCCACCCAGCCTGCCCGTAACACCTGCCGTCTTGACACACCCATTTGCGACCTCACGAAGTCGAACCTATCCCGCTGCGGCTGCCTGTGGTCAACCCCACAGGGTGACTTTCTCTCGCTCGACGCTATCAGCTACGCTAGTTCACGCACATGCATGCCGCAATCTGCCTCACCCGCCTCTTCACCTCGCTCGCCGCGGCGCTGCTGGTAGCCTGCACGGCCTCCACGCCGCCGGCGCCTGTCGCGCCCGTGGGACCTGCGCCTGAGACGGTGGAGGCTGCCATCGTGGAGGCCTTCGCCGCGCTGCAGCGTCCAGACATCGACGACCCCTATGAAGACCTGTTCCTGAACTTGGCCCACCGCCGCTTCGGACGAGGAGAGGCGGCAACCGCGAAGGCGGACTACGCGATGAAGGCGACCGAGCCGCCGCAGCCCGACAAGCGACTCATGGCTCGTCTCGGAGACGCAACCGTGCCCTTCGAACCAGCTGCGATCGCAACCATCGAACGGAGCAACTCCAACCGCGGGCTGCTGGAGGCGATGTACTGCAAGGAGCAGCCAATCCCCGCAAGCTATGTCGATTACGCACGCGATGCGATTTCGAAGGGTGGGTACGATCTCACCCACGTCCTCAGCGGCTACGCCTTCGCCAAGGAGGCGGGCTGCGCCTACCCGCTCCCGCCAGAGGAGGTGGAGGAGATGGTGCAGGCCACCGCCGCAATGCTCCCCGGCACCGGCATGACCGACCTGCAGCTCGAGGCGGCGTTGATGCTCTGCTGGACGGACCGACGCGAGCTGCTTCCTCCCGATCTTGCCGCCCGCATCTTGTCGGTGCGCTGGAAGAACGGCGCCTGGGGCCAGACGCCGACCAGCAAGGTGGCCGACGGCCATGCAACCATGCTCGCGCTCAACCTGCTCCTCGAGCTCACGGCCAAGCCGCGCGGCCCTGTGGTGGCGCGATGAGGGCGGCATGCATTGCCGCGCTCCTGCTCACCGGATGCAGCGATGCAGCCATCACCGATGCGGCCGTCGACGACGCCTCGCTTCGCTTCGTCCCACGCCCCGCAGCAGCCCTCGCTGCCGCGCAACAGTGGGCGCCAACCACCCTCTCCGAGGCGCCCTGCCAGGGCAACATCATGGACACGGGCGGGCTCTGCGCCGCCGACTTTGATGGCGACGGAAGCATGGACCTCGCCATGCCGCGGCTCGGTCTCCCGCCCCTGCTCTTCTGGGGCGACGGCGCCTTCGGCTGGGAGGCACAGGAGCTCGGGCCGGCGATGGAGGCAGCAGGCTGCTTCGTGGCAGACCTCGACCGCGACGGCCGCCCCGACCTGCTCCTGACCGCGATGGCGGCCCCGGGAAACCGCTTCTACCGCAACCTCGGCGGTCGCTCCTTTGCGGAGGAGGCACCGGCGCGCGGACTGGAGCTCGCCGTCGGACAGGCCCCCCGCTGCCTCGGATTCCGAAGTGTCTCCGCAGCCGACCTCGGCCACGATGGCGACCTCGACCTCTACCTCTCCCGCTGGGATCTGAACGAAGACTCGCCCGCGGGACGCCTCCTTGAAAACGACGGGGGCGGCCGGTTCACAGACATCACCGAGGCAGCCGGCCTCGGGCGGGCGACCCACTTCGGCTACAGCTCGGCCTTTGGCGACCTCGACCGCGACGGCAGCGCCGACCTGCTCCTCGCCGGCGACTTCTCCACGACCCAGGTCTTCGCCGGCACCGGCAGCGGCTTCGTGAACCTGAGCCGGCCGTGGGGCATCGGAACGCGTGAGAACGGCATGGGCTCGCTGCTCTTCGACCCAGACGGCGACGGCGACCTAGACGCCCTCATCACCGGCATCCTCGGCGACCCGCTTGTCTGTGGCCCAAGCGCACCGCTCTGCGACGGGAACCGGCTCTATCGGAACGGCATCCCTGGTCCCTCCAGCCGTGTCGAAGCAGCGTGGGGACTCGCCGACGGGAGCTGGGGCTGGGGGATGGCGCTGCTCGATGCCGACAACGACGGCGACGAGGACATCGTGCAGACGACGGGCTACTTCACCCCCTTCACGGATGGGGCCGACGAAGCGGTGCTCGCACCCTACCGGCCCTTCGCGCTGAACCCAATCCTCTTCTTTGAGCGAGAGGAGACCGGCTTCGCGGAGCGCGGCGCAGCGCGTGGATTGGCAGACAGCGCAGAGGGGCGGACGGCGCTCGCGGTAGACCTCGACAACGATGGCGACCTCGACCTTGCCCTGTCGCACAACCGGGGCACGGTAGAGGTCTGGGAGACCGTCGCGCCTGCGAGCAACGGCTGGCTGGAGGTAGCGGCGCTCGATGCCGACTGCCAGCCCGCCGTGGGCGCCACCGTCACGCTCGAGAGCTCCGCAGGGCTGCAGCGCCGCTGGGTGCAGGCCAACAGCAGCTACCTTGGCAATGTGCTCGCGCCGCTCCACTTTGGGCTCGGCGCTGCCAAGCCGCTCCGCCTGACGGTCGCCTGGTTGGACGGCACAAGCACGAGCGTCGGCGTCTCGTCCCGCAACGATCGGCTGACGCTCACACCGGCGGGAACCAGCTGCCCGTGAACCTGGGTTGTCGAAGGCCGCGCGCGCGGGTTGCAGCCGCCGCCGCGAGGGGCTACCTCTGCGCCGAGCCTTTGCCCCTGCAGGAGTCGCCATGTCGTCGCCCAAGTTCCCTGAGCCCCCTCCGTCGATGCCCGCAACACCGCTCTCGGAGGTCGACAAGGCGCTCGAGAAGCTGGCCGCAAACGCCGACCGCTGGGTGAAGACAACGGTTGCAGAGCGCGTTGCGCTGCTGCGCCGCTGCATGGTCGACACGGCCACCGTCGGCGCGGACTGGGTCGACGCAGCCTGCCGCGCCAAGGGCATCTCGCTCGAATCGCACCGCTCCGGTGAAGAGTGGACGGCTGGCCCCATGTGCATGGTACGGAATGCGCGGCTCTTCGCAGAGGCGCTCGAGGCCGGCGCGGCGCCCACGCCCAACTGGGTGAAGGCGCGGCCCGACGGCCAGCTCGTGGCTGAGATCTTCCCGCACGGGCTGCAGGAGAAGCTGATGTTTGCCGGCATCACCGGCGAGGTCTGGATGATGCCCGGTGAGAGCGCCTCGCAGGGCGCGCTCTACCGCGACAAGGCTGCCGGCAAGGTGGGCACGGGCCATGTGGGCCTGGTGCTCGGCGCCGGCAACGTCTCCTCCATCGGCCCCATGGATGCCCTCTACAAGCTCATCGTCGATGACGAGGTCGTCATCATCAAGACCAACCCGGTCAACGCCTATCTGGGGCCCTACTGGGAGCGGTCGCTCGCGGCCTTCGTGGAGGCCGGCTTTGTTGCGGTCGTTCACGGCGGCACCGAGGTGGGCGTCCACCTCACGCGGCACCCGCTCGTCCACTCCATCCACATCACGGGATCAGACAAGACCCACGACGCCATCGTCTGGGGAACCGACCCGGAGGATGTGGCGAAGCGCAAGGCGGAGGGCCGCCAGCTCACCAACAAGCCCATCTCGTCGGAGCTCGGCTGCGTGACACCCGTCATCGTGGTGCCGGGCAGCTGGAGCAAGGCGGACATCCGCTTCCAGGCCCGCCAGGTGGCCGGCATGGTGGCCAACAACGCCTCCTTCAACTGCAACGCGGCGAAGGTGCTGGTGACCTCCAAAGACTGGCCGCAGCGCCAGGAGTTCATGGACGCGGTCTACCAGGCGCTCTCCGAGGCCCAGCCCCGCAAGGCCTACTACCCGGGCGCGCAGCAGCGCTACCGCGGATTCCTCGAGCGCTACCCGCAGGCCAAGCCCACCGCGACCGTCAGCGACGAGGTCATCCCCTGGACCCTCATTCCCGACATCAAGCCGGAGGACGGTGAGTATGGCCTCACGACCGAGGCCTTCTGCGGCATCCTCGCGGAGACGGCGCTGCCGGGCGCCGACGCGGAGAGCTTCCTGCGCAACGCGGTGCCCTTCGCCAACGATGAGGTCTGGGGCACCCTCTCCTGCGTGATGCTCATTGACGGCGCCTCGGCAAAGGCCGCGGCCTCCACGCTCGACTGGGCCATCGCCAACCTCCGCTACGGCGGCATCGGCATCAACATCTGGTCGGGCCTCTGCTACGGCTTCGTCTCGCCCACCTGGGGCGCCTTCCCGGGCCATACGAACGAAGACATCCGTTCGGGCCGCGGTGTGGTGCACAACACCTTCCTCTTCGACCATCCGCAGAAGTCGGTGCTCAAGGCGCCCTTCCGGATCAATCCCACGCCGGCCTGGTTTGCAGACAACAAGACGCTGCACATCCTGGGCCGCAAGATGACCGACTTTGAAGCGGCACCGTCGTTCTTCAAACTGCTCACCAGCATCATCCCAACCGCGCTACGAGGGTGAGACGATGACCGAGCCGCAGCAGGAGCCTGAGACCAAGACGTCGGAGAAGACGACGAAGGCGGCACCGGTCGCGCCGGTTGTTGCACCGGACGAGGCGGCGCTCCGCGGTGTTGCCGCGACCCTCTGGAAGGTGGTGGCCTTTGTGGCGCTGGTGGCTGCGCTCCGCTGGGCCTGGTTCGCCTGGGACCGCTACCAAGCCAGCCTCGCCGGCTTTGACGTCGAGGTGACGGCGGGACCGCCGCCCTCTCCCCAGGGTTGGGCAGAGGACGACACACCGTTCTACCGTGCGGCCTGCCCGGAGGGTTGGGAGCTCGACAAGGACTTCACCGGGCCATCGCAGTGGAAGTGCGTGGCCAAGATCGAGGACCTCGGGCAGTACCCGCCCAACTGCAACATCATCGTCGAGCCCAAGACGGCCGAGGCGCTCTTCAACTCGTCGGAGAACTACTGGACGGAGCTCCGCGACGACATGATGAAGATGCTGCCCAACTTCCATCTCACGAAGGAGGAGGAGGTCTGGTTTCAGGGTGTGAAGGGCACACGCGCCGAGTTTGACCACACCTCGTCGGGGCCGACCACCTTTGCCTTCGCCTACTATCTGGTTGGCGAGAAGAACGCGGCCACCATCACCTGCTCCTCGCCGCCCGATATTGCCCGCGCCTACCGAAGCACACTTGAGAGCGTCGCGAGCCATATCTACATCAAAGACTTCGAGTCGGGCTCCATTGGCTCGGGCGCGGCCAAACCCTAAGACACGCTCATGTGGCAGGAACTCCTCCTCTTTCTCGCCAAGGCCGCCATCGGCATCGTTGGTGTGGGCATCCTTGTCATTCTCATCGCCCGCGCGGCGCGGAGCGGTGGCGAGAGCAGCCGCGGCCGGCTGCGGGTGACGCGGCTCAACGACCGGATGGGGGAACTGGAGGCAATCGTTCGCCTTCCGCGGCTCGGTAAGAAGGAGCGCAAGGCCTGGATCAAGAAGCGAGAGGCCGAGGAGAGCGGGTTTGAGACTTCCGGTCGGCCGGCTACCTTCGTCATCGACTTCAAGGGCGACCTGCAGGCCTCGGCGGTCGAAGAGCTGCGTGAGACGGTCTCCGCGGTCATCGCCGGCCACCGCGAGGGCGACGAGGTGCTGCTGCGCATCGAAAGCCCCGGCGGCACGGTGCATGGCTACGGACTGGCGGCTTCGCAGCTCGCGCGGCTGCGTGCCGCCAACCTCCGCGTGGTCGCCTGCGTAGACAAGGTGGCCGCCAGCGGCGGCTACATGATGGCCTGCGAGAGCGACGAGGTGGTGGCTGCGCCCTTCGCCATCGTCGGCTCCATCGGCGTGGTGGCGAGCGTGCCGAACCTCCACCGGCTGCTCGAGAAGTATGGTGTGGACTACGAAGAGATGACGGCGGGCGAGCACAAACGGACCGTCAGCATGTTCGGCAAAATCGAGCCCGAGGGACGGGAGAAGTTCCTCGAGCAGCTCGCCGAGATTCACGCCCTCTTCCAGGCCCATGTGCTCCGCAATCGACCCAACGCCAAGGCCGAGCTCATCGCCACCGGCGAGCACTGGGCTGCTTCGCAGGCGGTTGAGCTTGGGCTGGTGGACCGCATCGCCACCAGCGACGACGAGGTCATGCGTCGCGTGAAGGACCGTGAGGTCTACGAGGTGAGCTACCGGCGGCCCCGCTCGTGGCAATCCCGCATGGGCCGCGCCGCTGCGGCTTACGTCTGGTCGGGCTTAGAACGACACCTCAGCGGCGTGCTTCGAACGGGGTTGACGCTCGTTCTCCTCGCCACGGCCGGTTGCAGCGAAGAGGCTACGGCTGGCGCCGACGTAGAGGCTCCTGTTCTTGCTTCCGGCATGAAAGCGTTGATTGATGGGCGATGCGTCGGCTGTCACCAGCCTGGTGAAACTGGGACCGGAGACTTCCGACTCGATGCCGAGGTCCTGCAACGCCGAACCGCCATCGGCAGCGCGGTCGCGGCGCGCACCATGCCGCCCTGGATGCCCGACCCGAGCTGCGGCTCCTTCGATGGCGACCTCTCACTTACAGATGCAGAGCTAGCGCTGGTGGCCGACTGGGCTGCGGGCGGTGAACCAGAGATCATTGCCACTCCGCCAGCGGCTGAAGTACCTGACCCTGGGCCGCCAGACGCGACGATTTTCGCCGCGGAGGGGTTTCGGCCGGTTCCCGACGAGATGACAGACCGCACGACCTGCCATCCGATCGGCACACCACTGGTCGTGGACGCTCGGATTCGGGGAGTCGGATTCAAAATCTCTCATCCCGAACTGGTGCACCACCTGATCCTTCATGCAATTCCCGACGCCGATGTCGCGCTAGACGCCGCAGTCGGAGAGGGAGCCTACAGTTGCGAAAGTATGAACAAACTCGCCGTTGCTGCCGCGATTCAGTTAACGCAGCCATACCTACTTCCTGATGGCGTCGCAGTACCCGTACCGGCGGGCTACCGCCTTCTCTTGGAAGTCCACTACAACATCGCAGCGCTGCCAAGCAGCGAGCCGATTCCCATTGTTACCACCGGTCTGGACCTCTGGTTTGAACAGACGGGCAACCCTGTGGAGGCAAACCTCATAGGGTTCGACGCGAATGACCTCCGCGTGGCCGCAGGCGATGCCGACGGTAGCGCAGTGAGTGTTGTGCCCGTGGAGAGCGACTTGGAGGTGTATGGCGTCGTGCCCCACATGCACATCTTTGGAACTGCCTTTTACGCGACGGTGCGCCGTGCCGATGGCAGCGAGGAATGCCTGATCTCCATCCCGAACTGGCGCTTTCTGGAGCAGCGGGTTTTCTTCCGACCGCCAGACCGGCGCCTCCTCCTCCAACGCGGCGACAGCATTTCCGTCCGCTGCGAATACGACAACTCCTACGCAAACCAACCGTTGGTGCGGGGCGTGCGGTTGGAGCCGCGAGACCTGAGCTTCGGCTGGCGGAGCATCGACGAGATGTGTCAGGTCACGCTCATGACGGTCGCCCCTTAGGGGCTACTCCGTCGGCGCGCTCTTGACCTTGCGCTTGGCGCGGGGCTTGGCCGGCTCTTCGGCCGGTGCGACGGCAGCCACCAGGTCGAGATGCACCGCTCTCGCAGCCATCACGCGGAGCAACTCGCGTCGTGGGCTCGTGGAGGCGATGTACTGCAAGGAGAAGCCTATCCCGGCTGACTATGTGACCTACGCGCGCGATGCCATCGCAAAGGGAGGCTACGACCTCACCCATGTGCTGATCGGCTACGCCTTCGCCAAGGAGGCGGGCTGCGCCTATCCGCTCCCGCCGGGAGAGGTGGAGGCGATGGTGCAGGCGACGGCTGCGATGCTCCCGGGCACCGC
>CANMDT010000105.1 GCA_947496715.1 Myxococcales bacterium | reverse complement strand
AGCTGCGACCACGGGGAGGCGCCGACACTCGCCACAACGAGCCTCTGGTCCGCCATCCGCGTTGCCGGCAGCGCCAGCCCGCGCACCCCGTCGTCGAGCAGGTGAACGAGCGCAAAGTCACCATCGGTGAGACGGGCAACCAGGCGGGCGAAGGTCAGCGGCAGGAGTGGCAGCGCGAGCGAGCCGAGATGGGCCACACCGTCGATGTGGCTGCCGCCCAGACAGAGCACCTCGACCTGCAGCCCCGATGCCTCGACGCGCGGCCGCAGCTCATGCCAGCCCTGCTCCCATGCCTGCGGCGTGGTCACCCAAGCGATGCGCGGCGGCGAGGATGGGGGAGGCCGCTCAGGCAATGGTGTATCCTCCGTCCACAGCGAGCGTCTGGCCGGTCACATAGGACGATTCGTTCGAGGCAAGGAAGAGGGCCGCTCCGGCCAGCTCCTCCGGCTGCGCGACCCGTCCGATAGCCGACCGCTCGTTGAAGCGGGCCGCGATTTCCGGCGTCTCGATGAGGATGCTCGCAAACTTGGTCTCCACCAGACCGGGGGCGATCGCGTTCACCCGGATGTTCCGTCCGCCGAGCTCCATGGCGAGCGTCTGGGTCATGGAGATGACCGCCGCCTTTGTCATGCCGTAGATGCCCTGGAAGACGGCGGCACGCATGCCCATGATGCTGGTGATGTTGATGATGGAGCCCGGTAGGCCGCCCTCGATCATCCCCTCTGCGGCGTGGCGCGCGACCTCAAAGTAGCCGCGGGTGTTGACCTCGAAGGTCTTGTCCCAGGCGCTGCTGGAGAGGCTCAGCATGGGGCCGAAGTGGGGGTTTGTCGCGGCATTGTTCACGGCAATGGTCGCGATGCCAAAACTGCTCCGTGTGTGGGCAAAAAGTGCCGCGACCTGCGCGGGGTCGCCGGTGTGACAGACGAAGGCGGAAATGGCGTCGGGCCGGCCGGTTGCTGAGGCGATGTGGCGCGCGGAGGCATCGAGCCCCTCCTGCTTGCGCGAGCTGATGACGACCTGCGCGCCCTCGCGCACAAAGGCCTCCGCAATGGCCGCGCCGATGCCGCGGCTCCCGCCCGTGATGACCGCAACCTTGCCTTCGAGTCTGCCTGACATGCTCTCTCCGTCGTGTCTGCGCGCGCGTCGAGCAGCCAATTCTTTGACCGGCCAGCCCGCAATGGTCCATAGCGGCCGCCAACCTAGGAGGCCCCCGTGGCAATGCAAGCGCTCCACCTCGTCATCTGTCTCCTCTTCGCTGCCATCCTTGGCGAAGCGGGCCTCACCAAACTTCTCGGCCGCAGCACGCCTGCTTGGTTTGCCGACAAGTTCGCCGCCAGCTGGCTGCGCGCCATCCCCGCGCCGGCGCTCTGGTGGCCCATCGCCGTCGCAGAACTGGCAGTGGCCGCACTCTTCGTTGCGGCAGTCGTGACGGGTGAGTCGGCCGGTGGCGCCTACGCACTCACACAGGCGGCACTCGTCGGCGCGAGCGCCTTCTTTGCCGCGCTCACCGTCGGGCTGCGGTTGAGCCAGGACTTTGCCGGTGCCTCCGCCGCCCTAACTTATTTCGCCGTCGCGGCGCTGCTCGCCACGACGATGTTCCGATGAGCGAGACCGAACAGAAATCAAACCTCTTCGATCGCACCGTCTGGGCCGTCGGACTGCTCGGCTTTGCCTCGGGGCTCCCGCTGCCTCTGGTCTTTGGCACGCTGTCGCTCTGGCTCAAAGATGCGGGGCTGAGCAACGCCGCAATCGGCTTCTTCGCGGCGGCCTCGGTGCCCTACGTCTTCAAGTGGGCTTGGGCGCCCGTGCTCGATCTGGTCCGTCTCGGGCCGTTCGGCGAGGCGCTGGGCGACCGCCGGGCCTGGATTGTCCTCATGCAGCTGGGGTGTGCGGCGGCGATCGCGGCCCTCGCCTTCGCCAACCCCGCAGTGGCCCCCAAAGAGGTAGCCATGCTGGTGGTTGTACTCGCGACGCTGTCGGCAACGCAGGACATCGGCATCGACGCCTACCGCGTGAGCGCGGTGCAGGTAGCGCAGCAAGGCACAGCCAACGCCGCCTATGTCTTCGGCTATCGCATCGGGATGCTCGGCTCCGGCGCAGGCGCGCTGATCTTGGCCGACCGCTTCGGGTGGCAGCAGACCTTTCTCACCCTCGCGGTGGTCATGGCGGGCTGTATCCTCATCACCCTCTTTGCGCCCCGGGTCGACCTACCCAAGGCTGCTCAGGACCAGCCGCGGATTGGTGGGCTGTGGGGTGCGCTCGCCGGCATCTTTGAGCCGCTGACCTCCTTCTTTCGCACGCGGGGCTGGCTCTTCATCCTTGTCTTCGTGGCGCTCTTCAAGCTGGGCGATGCGGTGGCCGGCACGATGACCAACCCCTTCCTGGTGGAGGTCGGCTTCAGCAAAACCGAGCTCGCGACGGTATCGAAGCTCTTTGCCTTTGCGGCGCTCATCCCCGGCGCCTTCGTGGGTGGCTGGATGATGCGGCGCTATGGCGTGGAGAAGATGCTCTGGGTTGGAGGAATCCTTCAGGCGGGGTCCAACCTTCTCTTCGTCTACCAGGCGCGCGCAGGCCACAATGTGCAGGCGCTCTACCTGACCATGGGCGGCGAGAACTTTGCGACGGGCTTCGGCACGACGGTCTTTGTGGCCTACCTCAGCTCGCTCTGCTCGGTCCGCTTCTCGGCCACGCAGTATGCGCTGCTCTCGGCGCTGGCAGCGGTCGGCAGAACGGTCGTTTCGAGCTTTTCGGGCGTCTGGGCGACATCGTGGGGCTGGGAGACCTTCTTCCTCTCGACCGCCTTCATGGGGCTGCCGGCGCTCCTGCTGCTCCCGATTTTGAAGCAGCAGCAGGCGATCCCCGAGCAGCGCTAACCGGTAGCCTCGTAGGTCGCGCGGAGCGCCGCCTCCGCCGCCTCGCGTTGGGGCCAGGCGAGCCAGCGGGCCCAGCCTGCCTCTGCGGCCTTCAGCCGGTCAGGGCGTGCCTCTGCCGCGGCCTGGGTCAGGTAGTAGGGGCGGAAGTCTGTGGTCGGAACCAGCACCGCCTCCAGCCCCCACTGGCGCAGCAGCCGGAGCTGCATCACCAGCGCTGCCTCCTCCAGGTAGGCATCGCTCTCCGTGAGATTGTCGAGCCCCCAGTCGGGCATGCTGCGCGCCTCTTCGCCCTGCACGAGGAGATGAATCATCTCATGCAGGATGATCTGGGCGAGGGTGTCGTCTGCGTCGAGCTCTTCGTCCGGCGCGATTGCGACCTCGCCACGCCCGTCGTACCAGACATAGCTGGTAGAGCGGCGAGCGAGCCGGAAGCCAGCCTGCTCGAGGAGTGCGACCCAGAGAGGGTCGGTTGCACGAACCGCCCCAACCGTCAGAGCATCGCAGCGTGGAGCGATGGGTTGGCGGTCGAGGGGGTTCATGACATCACGAGAGCGGGCGACGGGATTCGAACCCGCGACCACGAGCTTGGGAAGCTCGTGCTCTACCAGCTGAGCTACACCCGCAGCAGTGTTGGGCGGCTCTGCCGTATCGTAGCGCGTTCGTCAAGACGGAGGCCTTTCGTTGCCTACGGTTTGGCTAGCCGCCGCTGCGAATCCGATGGAGCCGCGCCGCAATATCGGGGAAGGCCTCGGGGGCATGCTCCCAGAGCGGAAGGAACATCCCGGCTGCCAGCTCGCCCTGCCCTGCGGCCTCGTAGGCTAGGCCGACGTAGTATTGGACGAGGAGGTAGTCAGACTGCGCGAGCCCGCGGACGCGGAGCAGGCCGAGCAGCTCCGTCGCCGCTTCGGCGAGCGCGCCGGTAGCCAGCAGACAGAGGCCGTGTTCGTAGGTTGCGGCTGCCTCGTAGGCGCCCGTGCGCTCCGGGCCGAGGATTGCAATCGCCTCTGCCGTGTTGCCGCTGAGGCGGAGCCTGATGGCACGGGCGACGGCGGCGTCGGGGTCTCGCCGCAGAAGCGAGTCGGAGAGCGTCAGCATGTAAACGGAGTGCGACGAAGGCCTGCCTAACGGGGCGTCGATATCGCTCTCATCGATGGAATCGCCGGTCTCGATGGCGAAGTCGTCATCGTCCTCGAGCAGGTCGGGATTGACAGCTTCGTAAGCGCTTGTCGCAAGCGGCGCGCCTGGGCCGTTGGACTGCGCGACGAGAGCGGCAACGATGCCATCGCGCTGCGGGGCGCGCTGCAGGGTCTCGTCGGGGCTGGCGTCGGGGTCGTCTGTGAGGAAGAGGTCGCCGTGCGGCTCACCGGCGACCGAGCGGTTGCTAATCGAGGAGGGCGCACCCTGCCACTCGCCGTGCTCCGCGTGCACCGGCTCCGCACTCGGCAGTTCGTCGATGCGGGCGAGGATCAGTTCGGCGTGCTCGGGCCACTCGCCGAGGAGTTCGAAGAGGCGTGCGCGGGCGATGTCGTGGTCGCCTTCGCTGACGAGGATGGCGACCTCGGTGAGGGCATCGTCGAGGTCACTGGGGAGAAAGTCGTCGGTGCCAAGCGAGATGGTGGCGAGGTTGTCGGCCGAGGCGCCGCTGCCGAGCTGCGCGATGCCGGACTGCAGGAGTGAGTGCTCGAGCTGGCCAAGCAGGTCTGCGTCTGCTGCCATGCCTGCCGGACCCTGCCGAGGCGGCGACGCGGATCCGCCGAGGAGGGCGTCGAGTGCCGAGAATGAGCCTGGGTCGCTGACAGGAGGCGCGGGCCGGGCCAAAGGTACCTTGGGCCGGGAGGCAGCGCGCCGCGCGTCGACCTCTTCGAGGAACTCGCGGACGTCAAGGTGGCCCGGCACGATGGCATCGGCCTCTGCGACGACGATGGCGGCGCGGTCGAGGTCTTCATCGATGATGAGGCGGGCGAGCCGGACGATTTCGCGGACGGCAGCCTGATCCTGGCCTGCCTGTCTGTGGACCTCGATTTTGCGCCTGATGACCCGCTGGTTGCTGGGGTCGGTCTTGAGGATCTGGCGGAGTTGGTCAGTGGCGCGATCGTAGAGGTTGTACTTGAGGAAGACATCGACCTCACCCATCTGCCGATCGACCTCATCGCCAGAGAGCAGGCCGGTGGCCTGGACCGACTTGGGGCTCGTATTTTGGAGCGAGAGGGAGGCGCGGGCCGCCTCGTCGGTGGGGTCAAGAGTGATGATGCGCCGCAAGACCCTCTCTTCGAGCTCGCGGTGGCCGTCTTCGTGGTAACCCACGGCGAGCTCGCGGAGGATGGCGACGGCTCGGCCCTTCTCGCCCATGGAGACGAGCGCCTCGATGAGGAGTTCGAGCGCCTCGGCGTCGTGGGGATCGCGCTCGAGCAGCCGCTGGATGCGCGGGATCGCCCGCGCCGCCCGCTGCGTTTCGGTGAGCGCGCGGATGAGCTGACGGTGGCGGCCCTCGTCGTCGGGGAAGTGGATGAGCAGCCGCTCGGCGACCTTGACGAACTCGTCGAGGCGACGGGTGCGGTGGAGGGTATCCGCGGCGGCGTTGAAGTGCTCGCGCGCGGGCAGCATGAGATTGTCGACGGCATACTGCTCGGCGAGCCGCATCCGGTTGCCGACATGGTCGGGGTCGAGTTCCACCATGCGTGTGAGGATGGTGATGTAGGAGGCCGGGTCGCCCGCCTGCAGGTAGGCCTGCGAGACCTGGTCGAAGAGCAGCAGCGCATCGCTGAGCATGCCGGTCTGGTAGTAGAGGTTGGCGAGCCGGATCTTCGCTTCGAGTTCGTCGGGCGAGAGTTTTAGCACCTGCCGGTAGACGGCGACGGCTTTGGCGAAGAAGCCTCCCGCCTCGTAGATGAGGGCGACTTCTGCGTAGGTACGGACAGCGTCGTTCGGGTTGTTTGCCTTGAGGTAGAGTTCCGCGATCCGCTGCATCGTGCGGACATCGTTGTTGTCCTCGGCAACAATCTTCTGCAGCTCCGCAATGGCCTTGGTGTACTGGCCTTTGAGACTGAACTTCTGGGCCGCTTCGGCGACTTTGATACGGTCGATGGCCACCGGTTCCCTGGGTCAAGTTGGGAGGCACCCTCCCAGGCTACCTCGCGTTGAGGCGGCTGAAACTACTTTACGCGCTCGGCGAAGGTTGCGGTGCGGGTGTCGACCTTAATCTTCTCGCCCTCCTGCACGTAGAGCGGAACCTGCACAACGGCGCCGGTCTCGAGGTGGGCCGGCTTGCTGCCTCCCTGTGCGGTGTCACCCTTCACGCCGGGATCGGCGCGGACAATCTTGAGTTCGACGAAGGTCGGGACATCGATGTTGATGGCGCGGCCGCGGTAGAACAGGAGGGTGACGGGCAGGTTGTCGATGAGCCAAGGGATTGCCTCTTCGACGGCATCCTTGCCCAGCGTGACCTGCTCATAGTTCTCTTGATTCATGAAGATGTAGTCGGCACCGTCGAGGTAGAGGAAGGTGGCCGACATCTCGAGGAGGTCGGGCACATCGACCTTGTCTCCAGAGCGGAAGTTCCGCTCGAGGACGCGACCGGTGATCATGTTCTTGAAGCGTGTCTTGACCATGGCGACGCCCTTTCCGGGCTTCACGTGCTGCGCCTCGAGGACAACCCAGGGCTCCCCATCGACTTCAATCTTGAGGTTCTTGCGGAAATCGTTGGTATCGTACTGAGCCATGGATGATGCCTTAGGTTTCGATTCAGTTGCGGCCTTTGCCGCGCGGGGCTCCTACCCTCTCACGCTCAAAGCCGCAAGGAAGATGGGGCGCTTGCGGCAAGCCAACTAGCGGGCAACCGAGGCGGAGAGGGCCTCGACAGCGAGCTCGTAGCCGAGCGCGCCGAGTCCGATGATGACGCCGGCAGCGAGGTCGGCGGTCACGGATGTGTGGCGGAAGCTCTCCCTGGCGTAGGTGTTGCTGAGGTGGACCTCGATGAAGGGCAGGTTGGCAGCGATGAGGGCATCACGGATGGCGACGCCGTGATGGGTGTAGCCGCCCGGATTGATGATGATTCCCGTGACATCGTTCGCCGGCGCGGCCTGGATGGCATCGATGAGCACTCCCTCGTGATTGGACTGCAGCGCGAGGAGTTCGAAACCTGCGGAGGCGGCCCGCTGCCGCACCCGCTCCTCGAGTTCTGCGAGCGTCGTGCTGCCGTAGTGATGGGGCTCGCGGCTGCCGAGCAGGTTGAGGTTGGGGCCGTTGAGGAGCAGCAGAGCAGGCATGGCGGAGCCTTGTAGCGGTGGCGCGGCGCCTTGACACCCAAAGGGGGCAGGGATAGGGGCCGACTGCCCGTGGAGCGCCTGAATCTGTGCGCCTTCTGCAGGCGTTGCAAGCAGATTTCTGACAGGCAGGACGATAGGCATGGCGAATCCGACGGATGCGAACCCCCTAGGCCGCGGCCGCGGCTGGCTGGCCGCCGGAGTTGCCGCCCTGATCGCCCTGCTCTATCTGGTTCCGGCCGCCACCACGGGGCTTTGGGAGCCTTGGGAGACATCGCCTGCGACGCTTGCCCGCGGGCTGTCGGACGGGACCGCAGGCTCCATCTTCGCGCCCATGAAGTCGGGCGCGCTCTTTTCTCGGCCGTGGCTAGCCTCCCTGATGGGGCAGGCCGGCTTCGTCGCCGGCGGAGGGAGCGAACTCGGCCTCCGGCTGCCTGCGCTCCTTCTGGCTGTCGCCGCAGCGGCTGCAGGCTTTCTGCTGCTTGATCGGTGGGTGGGGCGACGCGCGGCGCTGCTTGGTGCCCTGCTCTTTGCCATGGTGCCCCAGTCGGCGCTCGGCGCGACCCACCTTGCCGCCGACGGGCTGCTGCTCGGACTATTCTCCTGTCTGGTCGTCGCGGTGGCGGAGATGGCGGCGTCGAACCGCGACCGCCGTGCGGGGCTCGCGGTCACGATCGGCCTGCTCGTCGCCCTGACAGCAGGCGCGCGCGGCGGCGTGGGCCTTGCGTTGGCGCTCGGATTGCTCGCTGTGTCGTCGCTCGGACTCCGGCCTGCGGGTGGCTTCTGTCGCATCGGCCTCTCCGTGGGGTTGGCACTGTTTGCCGCCCTGATGATTCCGGCAGGGATGCAACTCTCCGGGGGCTGGGAGGCCGGCAAGGAGATGTTCGGCCTGGCGATGATCGTCGGCCCCGCGCTGCTCCTGACGCTGACCTTCGGCCCCAAGAGCCGGCTCCGTGCACTCTTCCACGGCCCCGGAGCTGTGGCAGCCGGCATCATCGCGGCGGTCGGTGTTGTGCTACCGCTGGTCCTCGCGGCCGGAGAGACCGGCTGGCCGGAGGCGCTGAATGGCTTCCTGTCCAACGCCTTCTTCACCTCGCGCACGCTGCCGATTCACCCCACATTCGACGTCCTCATCCGTGTCACCGGCTACTCGCTCTACCCGGCCATTGTCTTTCTGCCGCTCGCGGTTGCGCTGGCGCTCCGACACGAAGACTCCGATCGGGGCGCCATCCTCGCGGTGGCAATCGGGGCGATGGGTGTGGGCTTTTTGGTGCTGGGCCTCTCGTCCACACTCGCAGCGGTCTACCTCATGCCTGTCGCCATGCCGCTGGCCATCCTGGTGGCCTCGGCGCTGACGGAGGCGCCGCCTGCAGAGGCGGACGAGAAGCGGAGTGCGACCTGGTCGCTCGCGGGGTTTGCGGCGCTGGTGCTGCTGGCCGTAACGACCAAGGACGTCGCAGAGAGCTACAACAAGGAGCTTGGCGTTCCGGGCCCGCAGGTGCTGTTCGAGTCCATCTTCCTCGATGGCCCTGCCACCTTCCCGAGCAGCTACCGTCTCGACATCATGCGGCCGCTCATTGCCATGTGGGGGCTGCTGTTGGTGGCCGTCTTCTTCTCGCCCATCGCCCAGCTATCGGCGATGGGACGCACGCTCTCGGAGGCCCTATCGGGAACGACCGGGCGCATGGCGTCGCTTGCAGGCCGCGCCGGCAGCCTGCTGCAGGCTCTTGCGGAGCGTCTTGGCGCCATCTTTACCCCCGCGCGGTCTGGGCTGCTGGTCTCTGCTGCGCTCGCGCTCTCCATCCTTGGCTGGGGCGGCGAGCTGCTGTTTCAGGCGATTCCCGAGGCGTCAGACCACTTCAGTCAGAAGGGCATCCTCGAGGAGTACGAGAAGCTCTCGAAGGAGGGCGAGCCGCTCCTCATCGCCGGCATCGTAGCCAAGGATACGAGCTACTACTTCGGCGCCTCGTCGATGGAGCGGCTGCCGCGGGTGACAGAGCTCGAGGGCCGGTTCTGCGATGCGAAAGGCCGCCTGTTCGCCGTTATCCCTGCGGCGAGCCTGGGCGAGTTGTATTCTACCCTCAAGCGGGTGCCTGAGGCGGGACGCAGCTGCAAGCGTCCCCCGGAGCTCTTCGTCGTCGACGGGAGGTCGAGCCGCTTTCTGTTGCTGAGCAACGAACTCCACACCGACCGTGGCGAGCGGGACCAGAACTATGTTGCCGAGAGCATCTTCTCCAAGACGACGCTGCCCAAAGCTGCCAAGTTGGCGACCAAGAAGATGACCGTGGATGGGAAACTTCGCCTCTATGCCACGGAGATGGCGGCCGAGGTCGGCTCGGGCAATCCGCTGGTTGTAACGACCTACTGGGAGGTGCTGAGCCGCATCCCGTCGGATGCCGAGATGTTCATCCATGTGGACTTCGGGGGCAACCGGATCAACGGCGATCACAAGCCGGTCGGCGGCAAGTATCCGATGCAATACTGGGTCCCGGGAGACATCATCCGCGATGTGCACACCATGCCCGTCAGCCGCGCCGACAAGTCGGGCGACTATACGGTGTGGGGCGGCTTCTTCCGTGGCGACGACCGGCTGAAGGTCTCTCCGAAGGCGAACGACGATCGGGTCAACTTTGGCAGGGTGGCGATCAACAAGCGGGCCTCGAAGTAACGCAAGGGCACGGTTTGCGGGCGCTGGTTCGTACTACGCTCGCAGCACCGATTGAGGTATGAGGGTGGAATCGGGCGATGTTGCTTGCAGCAGGCCGCCTGCCGACTAGTTTGGCCGTGCGTGACGGATGGTGCCTTCGGGCCAACGACAAAGGAGAGAGCAAGATGAATGCAACCTGGAAGCGATTCTGCCTGACGCTGCTCGGTGCCGCCGCTGGCCTTCAGATGGCCGGCTGCGAGAGCGACATCACCCAGACCTTTGAGTCGGCCTTCGAGTGCGTTGAGAGCCCCTGCGCCATCACGTTCGAGAACCTTCAGCCGCGCCGGGCGAAGACGGCCGAGGTGACCATCCGGAGCGTGGGCGATGCGCCGCTGGAGATTACCTCCATCACCTTCGTGAGCAGCTCGGACAAGATCAGGTTCAGCGACCAGATGATCGTTGCGTTGTCGCGCTTCGGATGGGAGCAGGGGCCACTGGACCCCGCCAAGCCCGAGCTTCGCACCTGGGTAGATTCCGACGGCAACGCTACAGGCAAAGCAACCGCCATCGTCCTTGAGCCGGAGACCTTCATCACGATCGGCCTGTCGATCACGCCGACCGCGACGGGCGAGACCGGCTGCCCCGATGACGGCACCGGCAATTGCGGCACCATCCTCATCCAGACGACGGCGCGCGAGACCCCGGAGATCCGGATTGATGTGCAGGTGGACTCACAGAGTGGCAGGCCCTCCATTTCGCCGGCAACGCTCGACTTCGCGCCGGCTGTCGCAGGCGTCACCCAGCAGCGCGAGCTGCTGATCACCAACACTGGCACGGGCGCGCTTCAGATTCAGGGCATCACGGGCGTGGGTACGCCGCCGACGCTGTCGTGGATCGAGTCGATCAACCGGCCGCTCCCGCTGCTCATCGCGCAGGGGCTCAGCGCCACCTACAATGTCACTTGGACGCCTGCGTCGAACGCGGAGTCGCTCAGCGGCACCTCGCTGCTGTTCGAGACGAACGCGGTTACGGGCGGGTCGGTGGGCGTTGCGCTCACCTCCAGCGGTACCGGCGAGGCCGACATCGAGGTGAGTGAGACGGGAATCGACCTTGGTGAGCCGGCGGTCGGCATCTTGGCGGCCCAGAGCTTCGACATCTGCAACCGGGGCGGCGCGACGCTCACCTGGGCCATCAACTCTGCCGGCTTCTCGCCCTCCGATGTGAGCGCGGAGATGCGCATCGCGACGGGCGCCGATGCAACGGCAGAGACGCTTGCGCTGGGCGGTGAGCAGACGCTGGCGAGCCAAGCCTGTCAGACGCTGTTTGTGCAGTACGCGGCGAGCTCCAACCGGACGGTCACCGGCAACTACGACATCGTCAGCAATGATCCTCAGACGGGCAACATTCGGTTTGCGGTTGCGGCTGGACCTACAGCGCCCTTCCAGTCTGTCCGGCCCACGCAGCTCTACTTCAGCGGTTCGAACGCCGGCAGCACCACACAGCTCAGTTTTGTTATCTCCAACGAGGGGCGCGCCAACCTCGAAATCACGGCCATCAACAAGTCGCAGGACCGAGATGCGGAGTTCACGACCGACCTCGCCCTGCCCGCGACGATCGCACCCGGCGAGGCCCGCCGCGTCATCGTCAGCTACGCCCGCGCGGCCTCGGACTCGGCCTCGGTCGACAACGGCCGCC
>CANMDT010000104.1 GCA_947496715.1 Myxococcales bacterium | reverse complement strand
CCGCGTCAAGGCGTGGGAACCCGAGGTTGCTGTCTGCCGGGCGCAGGAGGCGGCTGCGCAGCGTGAGCTCCGCGAGGTGGATGCGGTCCGCGCGCGGCTGCGTGCGGAGCTCGAGGAGCGGGAGCGTTCGGTGCGGCTCCGGACCGAAGTAGCCGCCCTGTTGCGGCGCCTTCAGCCGGCCCACTTCTCGACCTGACGCGCTGCGTGACACCAGCGGCTTGACGGTCGTTGCTCGAGCGTTCTACCGCCTGCTTCTTCACGGCTGCTTTAGGAGCCTCACGATGCCTCAGCGGTTCGCAACGGTTGTTATCTCTCTGCTCGCGCTGTCGGCCTGCGCCGATGAGAGCACCCCCGACACGTCCGGCGATACCGCAACCGATGTGATCTCGGACAGTGGTGCCGACGGAAGCGCTGATGAGGGGAGCGCGGGCCCTGTGTGTGAGCCGTCTGCCGGTTCGGGCTGCGCGGCCGATGAGGCCCTCTGCGGCGACATCTACACGCCGAGCGCTTTCCGGGTGACCAACCTGGTGATTCGCAAACCGTCGGGCGTGGGCACACTGCTCGCCAACCTTGTGAACCGTGATATCCGGTCAGGCTCCCTGCATGTGCTGATTGAGACCACGGAGGTTTCGGCGGCGCGTCCCGATGTGGATTTCCGCATGGGTGTGAGCCCAGGCTGCATCGCCGATGCCGGTTGCGCCGTGTACGGCTGGGACCCCAACGGGCTCGATGCGGGCCTCTCGGTTCCGCGGACCTCTGCGGCGGTGAGCATCGGCGCGACTGCCTTCGACGGTGCCGAAGCCTTCGGCTTCAACTTCCCTGTCGTAGCCGCGAGCGATCCGCCGGACCCCTCCAACCTGCTCTACATCCCGCTGGGCGACATCCGGTCGCAGGGGGTGGTGACCGAGGGGCCGGATGGCCGACTCGAAGTCTCGGGCAGCCTCAAGGGGGCCATCCTCAAGTCGGGCTGTAACGTCGAACTCGTGCTCGCGCCTGGCTCGCCCGGCACGCCCGTCTGCCAGCTGCTCGGCGGCGATGCGACGATGAACTATCCGCCCGGTGTTCCGGCGGCGGAGCGGACAGGCTGGATCTTCGAGTCGGAGTTCGAGACGGAGCGGGTCACGCTGCGGCCCGGAGCGACCTGCGCAACGCTGCCCTAGAGCTCCATGTGGTAGCCGATTTCGCCGCCGCGGCGGCGGTCGAACTGGGCAAACAGGGCCCAGTTGGTGTTGTCGGGCTGGTAGACGAGGCCGACGCCGTAGTAGGTCTGTGAGGTCTCGGTGGTGCCGTTCTCGTAGAACCAGCCCGTGGCCCTGGACTGGACCACCTCGGTTCGCTGGGTGATGGAGGTGCCGCCGCAGATGGTGATGAGGAGTCCCGAGGTTGGAACCGGCTCGATGCCGATTTTCATGCCGATCGAGAGCTCCGGCGCGAGCTGGAAGGTGCCGACGGTGTCGAAGTCCCAGTGTGGGATCTCGTAGTCGTTGATGTCGTCGGGCCTGTTGCTGTCGTTGTTGAAGATGAGGCTGACCTCGCCCGCGAGGAGGCCGTCGATGGAGCGCGGGTTGCGCGAGGCCAAGCCGAAGGTGCTGGTGAGGTGAAAGGCTTCTGCGGTGCCACCGACGCCGCCGAGTCCGAGCCCAAGGAAGGTGCCGGCCTGCGCGGAGACGGGGAGCAGGAGGAGGGCGAGGATGATGAGGTTTCGCAAGACGGTCACCTGAGGGGGAGGAGGATCGTGTTGCAGCGGGCTGGAGCGTGGTCAACGCTCGGCGGGCGGTTTGTTGGGGAGGGGGCCATAGGCGGGGAGTGGGGTGGGCGTCGCTGGGGAGAGGGCTAGAAGTCGAACCGGAGCCCGACCGCGTTGGGTGCGATGGCGAAGCGGAGTCCGGGCTCCGACGCTGGTGCGCGCATGGCGGTCTCGATGGGGGTTAGGCGCGAGGCGGCTTCGTCCGGTGCTGCGACCAATGTCCAGATGCCTGCACCCGTGAGCAGGGCGGTACCGGCGATGAGTGGTCCGCCGACGCTGCCGCTCAACACATCCACGCCGGTGAGGACCGAGGTGGTGATGACGGCGATGCCGCCGTAGACGGTCATGAGGATGCCGAAGACGATGTGGAGCGCGCGGGAGCCGTTGGTCTCGGCGATCTGTTCGTCGGAGATGAGGTCGGCGCCCACGCGGAGCCGCTGCCCTGGCTGCGCCGCGAACTGTGCGGTGGAGAGCGTGTAGCCGGCGGCCTCGAGGGTGAAGGTGTGGCCGTCCGGGGTGATGGGGATCTCGACCGGCTGGCCGGCCTGGGTCTGGCCTACGACCTTGTCGTCGATGCGGATGAGGGCACCGCTGATGTTAGCGGTAACCGTCAGGGTAGCAGGCTGCTTGCGGAGAACGATGGCGGGGAGCGTTGCGGTCTCGCCGGGCGCGACGACCACGCGGCCGCGCCATGCGAAGGCACCGGGCGCAGAGACCTCGACGGCGTAGTCGCCGGGCTCCACGCGGAACTCGTTCGGCGCGCTGCCGAGCTCGCGGCCGTCGAGTGCGACCTTGGCGGGTGCGGGGGTGACGTCGAAGACGCTGAGGTAGCCCGGCCCTGAGGGCGTCACAGCCCGCTTGGGCGCCACGCCCAGGCCGCCAACACTGCCGCCGCCGATGCCGCCCAGCAGCACAGGTGCCAGTGGCGGCTCACACGCGGTCGTAACGCCCTGCGCGCAGGCGAAGGCTCGTCCGAGGCTCTGGCAGCTCGTCCAAGCAGCCTCTTCCTTGCTCGGTGCGGCCTGCCGGAGCGATTCGCTCCATACCTTGGCGCCGCCCTGCATCGGCGAGAGCGCCTCGGCGAGCCAGACCCAGTCGTCGCCCATGCGGCGCGGGCTGAGGCGGATGAGGAAGTCGACCTCCACGTTGGCCATGGAGAGTTGGCAGGCGCGCTGCGTGTTTGCGCTGGCGCTCTCCTGAAGGCATTCGCTGACCTTCACCTGTGTCTCGGCATCCTGGCTCTCGCGGAAACCGGAGGCGTTCGTGAGGGCCGAGGAGAAGCGGTCGGCGCAGGTCTCGAGCGCGTTGCGGTCGGCTGCGTCGCCGCCGGCCGGCTTCATGAGGAAGAAGCTCTGCACGGGCTGCGATTCTGCCGCGGCGCGCGGCATCGGAGCGACGAGGAGGCTCAGGATGAGGAGAAGGAGGCGTGTCACGCGGCTCACATTGGTGGTCGCAGCACCGCGCGTTGGCGGTCGGGGCGGTCGGCTAACGCAGAGGGTCGGCCGGTGTCAACGCGGTCAGCCGCGGGCCTTGAACCCTTCGGGGTAGCGGGCGCGGAGCTTGTCGACATTCTTCGCGGCGACCTCATCGAGCGTGAGGCCGGCGGCCTTGGCGGCAACGGCGAGATACCAGAGCACATCGCCGAGCTCGTCTGCGACCGCGTCGGCGCTGAAGGCCTTGCCGTGCCGCTCGAACTTCTTGATGAGGTTGGCCACCTCGCCGGCCTCGCCTGCAAGGCCGAGCGCGAGATACCAGAGGGGCGGGAGTTCGTCGTTGACGAGGGCGGTGCGGAGAGCGTCGGCCTGGTATTCGTCGAGCGTCATGGCGGAGCCTTGGAGCAGGGATGGGGGCGGGAGTAGCAGGGCCGTTGCCCCTTCGCCACGGCGCGCGCCGCGAAGAAGTTTGCGCCGCACCGCGTGCACCTCCTATGAGGGCGGCCAGAGGCTGCGTTGCGGCCGATAGAGAGGTTGCCGCATGCGGCAGAAGGAGGGCCCGCGTGGCCCGTGAGCAGGACCCGTGAGCATCGAAACCCCCGAACCGATTGTGGCCGCGGCCAGTGGCTCTGCGACCCGTTGGCGGCTGTTTGCGGTGGTCCGGCCCGGGCTTGAGCCGCTCTTGCTGATGGAGCTGATGGAGCTGCTGCCCGAGGCGGAGTTCGAGGAGCTGGTGGGCGGCATCGCCTGGCGCGGTACGATGGAGGACCTGTGGACGGTGGCGCTCGGCAGCCGCCTCGCCGAGGGGCTGCGGGTGCGTGTTGCGACCTTCAAGGCCTTCCGCTTTGACCAACTTATCGCGGGTAGTTCAAAGGCGCCCTGGCATGCCTTCCTGCCTGCCGGTGCGACGGTGGAGTCGCGCGTTACCTGCCATACCTCGCGCCTCTACCACAGCGATGCCGTGGCGGAGCGGGTGGAGGGCGCCATCTTGGAGCGGCTCGCTGGCCGGCCCGTCAAGCCGGGCGCCGTGCCCCCGACCACGCCGTTCCGCATCTATGTGCGGATGGAGGACGATGTCTGCACGCTCTCGGTCGATGCTGCAGGCGAGCTCATGCACCGCCGCGGCTACCGCACCGAGGTTGGCAAGGCGCCGGCGCGCGAGACGCTCGCCGCCGCGGTCGCGACGATCGGTCGGAGCCTTATGGAGGAGCCGGCGCTGGTCTGGGACCCCTTCTGCGGGACCGGGAGCATGGTCATCGAGTCTGCGATGGCCTGGGCCGAGCAGGAGCCCGGGGAGCATCGGAGCTTTGCCTTTGAACACTGGCCCGCAACCCCCACCGAGGCCTTTGCAGCCTGGCGGACCAAATGGCTTGCGAGCCGGCCGGAGCCTGTCCGTGGCACCGTTCCGCGCCATCTCGGGACCGACATCGACCCCCGCTGCGTCAGCTCGGGTGAGCGCAATGCGGAGCGGGCCGGCGTGGAGACAACGGTCTCCTTCGCCGAGTCGGATGCGGCGATTGCCGAGCTGCCCTGCGGCGAGCGCGACGCGCTGCTCGTGCTCTGCAACCCGCCCTACGGCGACCGCCTTCGCGGCGCGGTGGACCCGCTCCGGCGGCTCCGGGAGCGGCTCCTGTCGCGCCGTGCGCCGACGGCCCTCGTCATGCTCGCGCCGCGCGGCCTTGCGGAGGGCTACATGGCCCGCGGCGGCCGCATCGTGGCAGAGATTCGCAACGGCGGCATCCCCGTCGTGCTGCTGGCCTGGAGCAACCGGGACGAGGGCTAGCTGACCTTGGGCAGGTAGTAGCGGAGGATGTAGTCGCGCAGCATGCGGTCGGTGGAGAACTCGCCGGGCAGCGTGGCCAGTGACGAGCGCATCGTGCCCGTCCAGGCCGCCGATTCGCCCCACTTGCCCTCTGCATAGTAGCGCGGCACCAGCTGCTGTTCGAGCGTCTGGTAGAGCGCCTCACCGTCGCGGGCGTCCTGCTCTGCGGTGTCTTCCGGCACATGCAAATCGCCGATGGCAAAGCCGTTCTCGCCGTTGAAACCCTCGCCCCACCAGCCGTCCAGGATGGAGCAGTTGATGCCGGCGTGGAAGGGGACCTTCTGGCCCGAGGTGCCCGAGGCCTCACGCGGACGGCGGGGCGTGTTGAGCCAGACATCGACGCCGGCCGTCATCGCGCGGGCCACGTAGAGGTCGTAGTTCTCGACGAAGGCGATGCGGCCGCGGAGCTTGGGGTGGGCCGCTGCGGCGAGCACCTGCTGGATGACCTTCTTGCCGGGCTCATCCTGCGGGTGGGCCTTGCCGGCAAAGACGAACTGCACCGGGCGGTCGGAGTTGCCGAGGATTTCGGCGGCCCGGTCGATGTCGGCGAAGATGAGCGCAGCCCGCTTGTAGGTGGCGAAGCGGCGGGCAAAGCCGATGGTCAGCGTGCGGTCGCTCCAGCCTGCCGTGGCGTCACGAAGCGCGATGAGCGAAGGCGAGGCGTCGCGGGCCAGCATGAAGCGGAAGAGGTCGCGCTTCATGAGCCGCTTGAGCCGGACCAGTTCTGCATCGCCAATGCCGGCCACCATCGAAGCCCAGCCCGCGTCGTCGAGCAGCAGGTCGCGCCAGTTGCGACCGCCAAACGTCTCGAAGCTCTCGCGCATGGCTGGGTGGAGGAAGGTCTCTACGTGGACGCCGTTGGTGACGTGGCCGATGTCGTCTTCGGTGATGGGACGGTCCCAGAGCATGCCCCACATCTCGCGGCTGACCTCGGCGTGGAGCTTGGAGACGGCGTTGATGTGGCGGGCGGTCTTCATCGCCAGCACGGTCATGCAGAAGTACTCGCCGTCGTCGTGCGGGTTTTCGCGGCCGAGCGCGGCGAGCTCGTGCCAGTTGACCTTGAGCGCCTCCTGCATGGGCCAGAGGAAGAGGCGGGCGAGGTCGGGCGGGAAGCGGTCGTGGCCGGCCGGGACAGGCGTGTGCGTCGTGACGAGGGTGCGCTCTCGGACCCAGCCAAGGGCGTCGCCGAAGGAGGCGCCGCCGGCGATGCGCTCGGCCATCAGCTCGAGCGAGGCGAAGGCGCAGTGGCCCTCGTTGAGGTGGAAGACCGAGGGGTTGACGCCGAGGGCGCGGAGCATGCGCACGCCGCCGATGCCGAGGACCACCTCCTGACGGGCGCGCATGGCGTTGTCGCCCGAGTAGAGGCGGCCACCGATCTTGCGGTCTTCGGGGCCATTCTCCGCGACGTCGGTGTCGAGCAGGAAGAGGGTGACGCGGCCGACGGCGAGCGACCAGACCTTGGCCCGGATGACACGGTCGGCGATGGGGATGACGACGATGAGCGGCGCATCGCCGCGCAACACCAGCTTGGCGGGCGACTCGGCCCAGTCGGCGGCCGGGTAGGCCTCCTGCTGCAGACCGGAGTCTGAGACCGACTGCTTGAAGTAGCCTTCGGGATACTTGAGGCCGATGGCGACGAAGGAGATGCCGAGGTCGCTGGCCGTCTTCACATGGTCGCCGGCGAGGATGCCGAGGCCGCCAGAGTAGAGGTGGAGCGACTCGTGGAGGCCGAACTCGGCGCAGAAGTAGGCGACGGTCTTGCCGCGGAGGGCGGGGGCGTTGCGGGCCACCCAGGTGTCGCCGGTGCCGAGGTAGTCGTGGAAGCGGAGCCAGACGGCCTCGAGCTCGGCGAGCGCCTCGGGGGAGGCGAAGGCGGCGTCGATGACAGCGTCGGGGGTGCGGGCCAGCATGGCCGCGGGGCTGTGCTGCGTGGCCTCCCAAAGTTCGGCTGAGAGGCGGGAGAAGAGCGACTGTGCGTCGGGGTTCCAGACCCACCAGAGGTTGTTGGCGAGGGTCTGCAGGCGGAGGCGAAGGTTCATGGTGTTTCTGAAGGAAGGGGTTTCAGAGGGGACAGAAGCGCGCCTAACGCAGCGGAGCGCGATTATCCACCCAAAGAAGGAGCGCGGGGTGGCGCAGTCGGTGGCGGCCTGAGCCCGTCTGAGAGGCGTTGCAGGGGTGGGGCGAGGCGAGTAGGTGGGCGCGCGTCCGGAGCAGGGAGCGAGCGATGGTAGCGGGAACCGAGTGGATCACGGGTAGGGCGCCAACCTACAGCGGCAAGGTTCGAGACCTCTACGACTTTGGGCCGCTGCTCCTGATGGTGGCTAGCGACCGGCTGTCGGCCTTCGATGTCATCCTGCCGACGCCCGTTGCGGAGAAGGGGGCCATCCTCACGCAGCTCTCCTCCTTCTGGTTCGACAAGACCCGCGGCGTCATCGCCAACCATCTGAGCGATGTGCCGCTCGCAGAGCTTGTGCCCGATGCCAACGACCGGGCGCGGCTGTCGAAGCGGGCGGTGGTGGTGAAGAAGACCCAGCCGCTCAAGATTGAGGCGGTGGTGCGGGGCTACATCGCAGGCTCGGGGCTGTCGGAGTATCGCCGGACAGGCAGCGTTTCGGGCATCGCGCTGCCGCCTGGTTTGGTGGAGGGCGACCGGCTCGCTGAGCCGATTTTCACGCCGAGCTCCAAGGCGCCGGTCGGTGAGCACGACGAGCCCATCACCTTTGACCAGAGCGTCGCGCTGCTGGGCGAAGCGCTCGCCGAACAGGTCCGCGAGACCAGCCTTGCGCTCTACCGCGCGGGTGCGGAGTGGGCCGAGAGCCGGGGCATCATCCTGGCCGACACGAAGTTTGAGTTCGGTCTTCTCGACGGTGAACTGGTGGTCATCGACGAGATGCTGACGCCCGATTCGTCGCGCTTCTGGCCGGCCGACAGCTATGCACCGGGCGGGCCGCAACCGAGCTTCGACAAGCAGTATGTGCGGGACTACCTGCTGGCGCTGCAGTGGGACAAGACGCCGCCTGGGCCGGTGCTGCCGGAGTCTGTGGTTGCGGCCACGCGGGCGCGTTATGTCGAGGCCTACGAGCGGCTCACGGGCCTCGCTTGGAGCAGCCTATGAGGCGGTTTGTAGAGGCACTCAACTTCGCGGCGTTGCGGCATCGTGCGCATCGTCGGAAGGGGGCAGCGGGCGCGCCCTACATCAACCACCTCATCGAGGTGGCCCACATCCTGAGTTCGCATGGGCTGGAGGATGAGGTGCTGCTTGCCGCGGCTGTGCTCCACGATTCCATCGAGGATGTTGGCGTGACGCCTGACGAACTTCGTGCGCGGTTCGGCGACGAGGTGACCTCGGTGGTGCTGGAGATGACCGACGACGGCACGCTGTCGCCGGCCGACCGCAAGCGGGTTCAGGTGGAGCGGGCGGGGCAGATGAGTGAGCGGGGGCAGAACCTCAAGGTGGCCGACAAGATCAGCAACCTGCGGGGCATCCTGACTTCGCCTCCGACCAACTGGACCCGTGAGCGAAAGCTGGCCTACTACAGCTGGGCAAAGGCGGTCGTGGAGCAGTGTGAGAGGGCCGATGAGCGGCTGCGCCGGACCTTTCGCGACCTGCACGACACGGGGCTGCTGGCGCTCGATCTGTCGCACCGAGACTGAATCGCATTCATTCTGCAGTGTGCGATATCGCTAGCAATCATGCGGGTTTGCGCAGGTTGACGCGATGCGGCAAACTGCCTTAGATTCGTTCTCGGTCGAGCGGAACGACCGTTACATAGGCGGCTACGGAGGAGAGGACGATGGCCATCACGACTGAAGCATGGGTTCTTTATCCAGGAGAAGGGTCTTCACCGGGTCACGCCGAGTTGAAGCGGGAGTCGTTTACCTTTGACGACCCGACGGATGAGGAGGTGCTCGTAAAGCCGCTCTACGGCTGTTGGGAGGGCAACATGGGCCACGCCATCGAGCGCAAGCCTGTGGACCTCTGCAAACTGCGGAACGAGCCCAAGGTGGTGATGGGCAACGCAGGCGTCGTCGAGGTCATCTCGGTGGGTGCCAAGGTGACGACGGTGAAGCCTGGCGACACGGCCATCGTCTTCTGCAACGGGCAGTGGGATGCCTTCGGCTACCCGCAGAAGATTTTTGGCTACGACGCGGCGGGCTCCATCGGGCTGCTCGCGCGCCAGACCAAACTGCACCAGAAGCAGCTCATCCCGATTCCCGTCGAGAACCGGTACGACCTCAAGCGATGGGCGGCCTTCTCGCTGCGCTACATCACGGCCTGGTCGAACTGGCGGCTGGCCTTCGGCATGCTCCGGTTGCAGCTTACGGAGAACGAATTGCCCGAGCCCATCGTCTTCGGTTGGGGCGGCGGCGTCACGCTGGCGGAACTGCACCTGGCCCGTCTTCAGGGCTGCAAGACCTACCAGATCTCCTCCACCGAGGAGCGCAGGTACGCAGCCGAAAAGCTGGGTATCCACCCCATCGATCGCAACGACTTCCCGGCGCTCAACTACGAAGAGGAGCGGTACAAGTCGGACAAGGAGTACCGCGAGCGCTACAAGGCCAGCGAGGTGGCGTTTCTCAAGCAGGTGCAGGAGATCACCGAGGGGCAGGGCGTCCACATCTTCCTCGACTACGTGGGTTCGCCCGTCATCCGCGCGACGCTCAAGGCGCTGTCGCGCGAGGGTGTGGTGGCGACGGCCGGCTGGAAAGAGGGCATGCAGCTCTGGTTCCTCCGCGCCATCGAGTGCATCGAGCGCCACCAGTTCGTGCACACCCACTATGCCCGCTACTCCGAAGGGGTGCAGGCTGTTCGGTTTGCGCTGGCCAACGAGTGGCTTCCCGAGGTGGACGATCGCGTCTACACCTTCGACGAAATCCCGACGCTCGGCCGCGACTACTTGGGCGGCGATTTCACCTACTTCCCCATCTTTGAAATCAACTCACCCTCGTAAGGCCGCAGCCCATGAACTTTGACGATCTGCGCAAGACCATCGCCTCCATTCAGTCGCGCCACCGGGCCCGCCCCGAGATGATGCGGGGCATGAAGGTGCCCTATTATCGGCGCGGCGAGATGTCGATCCCGAGCTTCAAGATGGTGGCCGGTGGAGACATCGAGAAGGATGCGCGGGCGCTCAGTCTGAAGCTCATGGGCAAGGCGGCGCAGCTGCCGATCGACTTCTTCTTCTACGACCTCGAAGATGCGGCGCCCGACAACCCGGAGTTCAAGCCCTTCGCGCGGAGCTTCGTGGTCGAGGCGCTCACGACCAACGACTACGGCGACCGGGTGGTGGGCTTCCGGCCCAACAACATCCGCACTGCCTACTTCGAAGAGGATGTCATCGAGGTGGTCTCGCGCGCCGGACACCGGCTCCAGACCATGGTCATCCCCAAGTCGGAGCACTGGGAAGAGGTGGCCGATGTGGTCAAGATTGTGCGCGATGTGCAGCGCATCGCGGGCCACACCAACCCCATCCACTTTGAGATTCTCATCGAGTCACCCTCGGCCTTCCTCGAGGCCGAGAAGATTGCGGCCATCGAGGGCGTCTCGGCGCTCATCTTCGGCGCCTGGGACTTTGCCCGGACCGTGAGCGGCAAGGTGACGGCCGACGGCTGGATCTACGACCAGCAGACCGTGCGTCAGCTCCTTCCCGTGATCGCTGCGGCGCATGGCAAGGAGGCTGTGGATGCCGTGACGGGCACGCTCCCCATCCGGCCCAAGACGCCGGCGGGCGTTACCGACGCGGAGGCCGCCGCGGCGCTCGCCTCGAACCCCGACACCATTGATGCCGCCAAGTTCGGCGCAGCCTTCGTGGAGAGCGTTCGCAAGCGGAACCGGGCCATCGAGCTGGCGCGCCGCGATGCTGAGAATGCGCGCGCCGCTGGCTACGCGGCCAAGTGGATTCTGCACCCCGACCAGATTGAGGCCATTCATGCGGCCTGGTCGCCTAGCCGCGAAGAGGCGCTCCGCGCGCTCAAGCTGACGGCCGACTATGCCCGTGCGGCGATTTCGGGCTCCGGCGCCGAGGTCGATGGCGACCGGTTGGCCGACAAGGCGGTTGTTGGTACCGACTGGTGGGTTGTGCGGGCTGGCATGAAGTCGGGCTCCATCACGGATGCCGATGTGACTGCGACCGGTCTCACCATGGAGGCCTTGGCGCGCACGGTTGTGACCCACGACGGCCACAGCGCCCTCTCGTAGCGGGTAGGAGTTCTGATGTCGGAAGAGGCTTTGCAGGCTGCGGCGGTCGGTTGGCTTTCGGCGACCGTCGATGGTTGCGTGGACTGGCTCGCCGGCCGCGCCACGGTGAACAGCAAGCTGTCGCGCGAGCGGCTCGATGCGCTCCAGCCGGAGGCCTTCGAGCTGGCCCGTGCGCTCGCGGAGCGGGAGGCGGCGCGCGCCATGCTGGCCTACGCTGCACGGCTCGGCGACCCGCTCTCCGCGGGGCTCGCGACCACCTATGTGGCGCTCGTGACGCGGC
>CANMDT010000103.1 GCA_947496715.1 Myxococcales bacterium | reverse complement strand
CTCCTTCGTAACGGATACTGAACAGATGTATCGTTGTGCGCTGTGACGATCAAGATCCGCGCCGCCCCCCGCACAGGAATTGTTTGGCAACGCGTCAGAGGCGGTGATACTTCTCAGCGACACATGATGACCCCTACCGCCAACCGCGCCGCTGCCCTGCAGCCGGTGCCCGACGCTGTTGCGTCGAGGATGCCATGAACGGTCGCTACCGCGTCACCGTCCTGGCCGTGGAGCTCTACGACCCCCTCCTCATCCAGCGCGCCATCGCACGCGCCGGCGGCGACGGCGCCCGCACCGGCGCCACCCTCGCCATCGAGGTCCCCGGCGGCTTCCGCCCCGCCATCGTGGCCTCCTTCGGCAGCCGCGCCGAGGCCACCCGCCTCCTCGCCTCGCTCGCCATCGACGGCATCGAGGCCAACATCGTCGACGACGGCCACCCGCTCTGGAACAGGCTCCGCCGCGCCTGGCTCCGCCTCGAAGGTCGCGACCGCACCGCCAAGACCACCGCCCCGGAGCAGCGGCTGCCCGACCAGCCCATCGACCCGCTCGCGCCCCCCGGCTCCGAACCCGACCGGGTCAAGTTCAAGCTCCACCGCAACGCCGACCGCACCGACATCAACCCGGTCGATGCGGTCTTCGGCGAGCTCCGTGTTCACCTCGTCCGCCTCGCCGGACTCATCGTCGTCATCCTCCTCTTCGCGCTCCCCTGGTACTTCATGCTGGGCCGCGTCTCGAGCAGCGAGAACCTCAAGGGTGCCGGCGGCGGAGAAGAGGTCTTCCGCCTCTCCGGAGGCAGCGGCGCAGACCTCCCCAAAGGTGCGCTCCAGGACGGCTCCGGCTCCGGCTCCGGCTCCGGCGGCGACCCGCAGCCCGAAGCAGAGCAGATGGCCGCGGGCGCCGGCAGCGGCGACGACGGCAAGTCCGGCCCCACGCGCGGGCAGGGCGCAGGCGGCCCCGGCCCCATCGACGAGCCCACCGAAGCGGGCGGCGGCAATGGCCCCGGCGGCGGAAAGGGTGGAGCACCCGGCTCCGGTGGCGACCCCGATGCCGCCAACGACCAACTCAAGCGCACCGCCCTCCTCCTCACCATCGCCGGCCTGCTCGGCCTCGTCGCCGGCCTCGTCGCAGGCTGGCTCTCCTTCAGCCGCGGCAAACCGGGCCTCCGCGTCGTCAAATCGACCTGGTTCTGGGTCGCCGCCGCAGTCCTCGTCGGCGGCCTCGCGCTCGGCCACTTCGCCACCCGCCAGGCCGAGCTCAAGAAGGTGGCCGCCACGGTGCAGCAGGAGGGCTCGGGCAGTGGCTCCGGCGATAGCTCGGGCAGTGGCTCCGGCGCCGCGCTGGGTTCCGGCTCTGGCGAGGGCTCGGGCAGCGGCTCAGGCAGCGGCGCCACAGCGCCACGCTCGGCAGATGCGCCCAAGAGCATCGCCTCTCAGGTTGCCTCCATGCAGGGGCCGCCCAAGTCCAACCTGGCCGAGCTGCTCCGCACCCTCCGCGAGAAGCAGGCGGCGCCGGCCAAAGCGCAGGGCCGCAAGGGCGCGAGCAAGACCGACCGGCCCGCTCCCGGCAGCGCTGCCGCCCCATCGGCCGCGGGCGACGCTTCTGCCAGCGCAGGCGAGCCACCGTCCGGCCCCGCAACGGGCCAAAATCGGGCAGCGCGGGGCAGCGCCGCCACTCCGGCGGCCTCGGCACCTCCCGCCCCTGCCAACAGCCCTGCAAAGGCCGCAGCCGGCCCCTCCGGCAAGGGCAGCAGCGACGGCACCGGCAGTCGCCGCAGCGCCCCCGCACAGCGCCCCGCCACCACCCCCTCCGAGGCCGCTGCGGGTACCCCCACCGATGCCCCCGCGGAGCCCGGCACCGCAGGCAACGCAGCCCCCGGCAACGCGCCCGCCGCCGGCGCCAAGCAGAGCCCCGTCGAGTCCAAGGTCGCCGCCATGGGCGAGCCCCCCTGCGAGGCCCTGCGCAGCCCCTACAAGGCCATGCTCTGCAAGCTCCGCAAGGAGCGCGACGCCGCGGCCAAGGCCGCAGAAGAGGCCGCTGCAGCCAAGCCCGGCGCAGACCCGAACAGGCCCGGCGCAGACAAGCCCGGCGCAGACAAGAGCGCCCCCGGCCAACCCGGTGGCGGCAAGTCCAAGAAGGGCAACCAGCCCCCTGCAAACAGCCAGCAGCCCCCTAAGAGCCCCAACCTCGTCGCCGGCGTCGGCTTCTCCGTCGGCCTCCTGCTCGGCCTCCTCTTCTCGCTCTTCTACTACCGCTTCTACCGCCGATAGGGGACTGCCATGCGCCTCCGACCCACCCTCATCGCACTCCTCACCGGCCTCGCCGCCGCAACCGCCGACGCCGCCGTCGACGAACGGCTCGTGGTGGTCGCCGTCGACCGCTTCGCCACCTGCGCCACCACCGAGGGCGAGACCGTCACCGACGAAGACCGGGCCGCCATCCGCGAGGCCCTCCTCCCCACCCTCGACCGCATGGGCGACAAAGACTGCGTCGCCACCCCCGACGCCTGCGTCGCCGCCCTCACCGCCTCCACCTGCGAAGGGCTCGCCGACCTCTGGCGCCCTTCCATCGCGCCGCCCCCCACACCGCCCACCATGCCCGGCTGGGTGCGTATCATCGCCGACCGCATGGCCGCCCAGACCACCGCCTGCCTGCAGGGCGAGCGGGGCACCCCCGCCACCGACGAAGAGCGCGAGACCATCGCCTGGCACACCCAGACCATGTGGGCCCAGCTCCTCGCCTCACCGCCTGCCACCTGCACCATGGACGAGGCCAAGGCCACCGCCTGCGCCGAGGCCCTCTTCGGTCAGGGCTGCGACGCCCTCGCTGGCGCGCTCGGCGGCGTCGATGGCGCCGGCCTAAACGGCATGGAGGCCTGCGAACCCCTCGCCTCCTGCTTCTCCATGCCCGCCGGCATGGAGGGCCTCACCAACGGCCACGGCATGGACCAGCTCGACGAGCTGGGGAAGTAGCCTCCGCTGCCGTGGGCGCATTCGCTTGTGCCCATATTCTCGCATGATGTACGGGTCGGCCGCGGATTCTCTCTCGGCAGGTTCAAAATGAACGGTAGTTGGACGCACGAAGAACTTCAGCGCTGTCTCACGCAGAAGCAGCAGTGGGTGAAGAGCAAGACGAATCAGAATCCCAATGAGGCGGCCACGAAGAATGCCTGCATTGAGCCGATTCTTCGCGCCCTCGGCTGGGACCCGTCCGATGACGAAGAGGTGGTCCCTGAATGGGGAAAGAGCCAGGCCGCCGGCCGCGCCGACTATGCCCTCATCACAGAGCACGGGGGACACCCGATCGCCGTGCTTGAGGCCAAGTCGCTGACAACGACCATCTCGGACAAGGATGTGATTCAGACGCTGAACTATGCCCATTCGCAGCAGGTCACCTGGGCCATCGTCACAAACGGCCTCAGCTGGCGCCTCTACGACGCACTCAAGCCGGCGCAGTGGAACGAACGCCTCGTCTGGTCGATTCAAATCGACGATTTTGATGCTGCGGAGAAACTCTCCCAAATCGCCAAGTCGGAGCTTCCGGGCCTCAAAGAGAGGTTGGAACGCATTCAGGATGCAGTCGTTCTGAAGGCCGTGCTCGAGCGACTCTTCCGACACCCCACAGCCGAGTTCGTCGCGCTGCTCGGCAAGGAGAGCGGGCTTCCCGAGACGCGGGTCCTAGAGCTCCTGACCCGGCAGGAAGCGCAGATGCCTTCTTCATCGGTGTCGGAGAGTTCGACGCAAATGTGGTCTCGCCCGCGCCAAACGGAGATTCATCAAGAAGCGCCAATCTCATCGACACGGATTTCCGACTATGTCTGGGTTGGGGACGCGGAGCTGTCGTTTCAGAACACCAAGCCTGTTGCATTCCGGTTCGGCGATATGGTGATCGAGGCAGACACGTGGCGAACCGTATGGATCATGACCGCAAGGCAGATCTTCGAAGTTGATCGTGCCGCTTTGATCCGCGCCGCGAAAGCGGATGAGTTCGCAGGCCGGAAACATCGCAAAATTGATTTTACCCATGAAGGTATGCGGAGCGTCTCGCGGGTCGGCCCGGTTTTCGTAGAGCTCTCTCTGTCGGCGAACGACTGTGTGAAGTTCGCTCGGAAACTCTTGGAGTTCGCACTGCCGGGTACGACGTTTGATGTATCCCTCCAGAAACTGATTCCCTAAAACCCAACCCCGCAGCTCTCGAACGCCGTGTTGCAGGCGCCCGCCAGAAGCGGGTCGCGCAGGCAGCTCCAGAGTGCATCCACCTGCGGTGCGCAGGTCGTCGTCAGGCAGGTCACCTGGCCGTCCGTGCAGCCGCTCATGCACTGGTTCAGACCCAGCCCCTGCAGCGGGCAGGTGGGACGCACACAGTCGGGCAGCGCGCCACCCAGGCAGCTCGCGCAACCCGTGCTGCCGCCGCCCAGAATGCACCGCATGAAGCAGCCGCCGTCGCCCGCCGCGCAGGCCGTTGCACAGTCCACAAAGCCGGGGCAGAGCGGCCCGCCCGGCGCCTCGTAGGGCGTGCGCAGGATCACATAGTTCAGACACATCTCGTCGGTCGTGTTCTCGCCCCAACGCACATCGCGCGGCTCCTGCCGCACCCCGCCAATCACCGCCTGGTTCGCCGCGGAGTTGTCATACACACACTCCAGCCGCACCGAATCGCCCGGCCCGTAGGGCAGCGCCGCATCCTCATCAAACCGGTAGAACTGCTGCCAGTTGAAGTCCCAGCGCGGGATCTCCACCAGGCACTGCTCGCTGCCATCGGCCTTCACCAGCGTCGCCCGAATCTCGGTGCCGAGCTGGTGCATGTGGGGCAGCACGCCCACAATGTCGGCTGCGCCCGGCGCAGAAAACAGCTTCGTCTGCACAGACCGCGCCTCGCCCGCCGGAATCACAATCCCCGTGTTCGCCAGCCCATTGATGGTGATGACCGACTGGGGCGTCGTCCCCGCAGGCAGCGTCCAGAGCTCGGCCCGCGTCGCATCGGCAGGCACCGGCGCATCTGCAGCCAACCCCAGCGTGTTGTAGTGCATCTGCATCACAATCCTCGACCCCGCCGGAATCGGCAGCGCCGAGTTGGGCGGGAAGACCAGCGGCTGCTGCCCGGGCACCCAGCCCGCGATGGTCGCGCCGCCACCCACGCCCGGCCCGCCAAAGCAGGTGTAGCCCGGACCCGGCTCGGCCGCATCCTTGGCCTCGAGCTCCGCCACATCGGCCGCATCCACCCGGTAGAGCAGCACATGGTGCACCACGCTCCGCGCACCCGGCAGAATGTTCGAGGCCGTGATGAAGGTGTCGGCCTCAAAGGTGTAGTCGAGCGGCAGGCAGCGGTAGTCGTCGGGCGTGGCCCGGCTCGCCGTGTAGCCCGTGGCCGTGCCAAGCGTGAGCGAGGCGGGCGGCAGGCTGATGAGGTCGGGCGCAGCCGGCGCCACATAGTCGGCCACATCGCCCTCGGGCATGCCGTCGGTGAACCAGTCCTGCAGCGTCGCAATCTCGCCCTCGCTCAGCGCCCGGGAGTGCTGCAACGGATGGCAGTCTCCGGCCGGGAGCCAGGGCGGCATGCGCCGCGTCGTCACCGCATCGGCCAGCGCATAGCCCACCGCCTCGGCCTCGGCATAGCTCTGCAGCGAGAAGCCCGCCGTGCCCTCCGGGTTGTGGCAGCTCGCGCACTTCTGCTCCACGATGGCCCGCGCATCCTTGTGCCAGGTGGTCAGCGTGCTGCCCAAGGTTCCGTCAAGCTCCCGTCCCGTGTCGGCGGCGCCGCTGCCCGAGCCTGCGCCCGTGTCGGTGGCATCGCTGCCCGAGCCCGTGTCGGTCGCCTCGGTCGTGCTGCCGCTGCTACGGCCGGTGTCGGTGCCGCAGGCGGCCAAGAGAAGGAGGCTCAACCCAAGAAGATGCTTCATGAAAACGCCGCTCCGATCACCCCGGCCGAGATAGGCCAGCTGTGCAGAGACACACCCTACCCCCTTTCGGTTTACAGCGGCAAGATGTCGCGGGCGCTACCGCCCGTCTGACAGCCGCAGAAAGCCACCCAGCGTGCCCAGGTAGGCCGCCCCGTCAGGGCCCAGCGCCAGCCCCGCGTAGTGGTTGTTCACAAATGTCCCGCTGCCCGCAGGAATCTCCCACACCACCGCACCCGTGTCGGCCCGCAGCGCCGCCCACGACCAGTTGTGTCCCGCCTCGTCACCCGCCGGCCGCACGAAGGTGTAGAGCAGCCCCGTCGCCTTCGACACCTTCGCCACCACCGACGGCGCCGCCACCGTCCGGTTCTCCCACACCTTGGTGCATCCGCCGCCGTCTGCCGAAACATCCACCCGCGCAAACCCGCCCAGGCTCTGCGGCCCCACCGCGCCAAAAGTCGGCCCCGTGTAGCCGTAGTTGTTCTCCACAAACAGCGACCGCCCCGCCGCGATCAGCGAGTTCTCCGTCGCGCTCCCGCCCGCCTCAAACACAGCCACCTCGCACACCACCCGCACCGCCGCATCTGCCGCCTGCCGCATCACCACCACCTGCATCGGGTCGGCGTTGTCGGTGATGGCCACATAGCCGCCCGCCATCAGCGTCGGCGTTGTCCCCGTGCCTGCACTCACCTGGCTCGGCTTCACGATGCCGCTGTTGTCGTAGCCCTCGCGCCAGACCACCGCCGGCCGTCCACCCGACCCCTCGAGCCGGTAGAGCGCCGCCGTCGTGGCCACAAAGACCCCACCATCGCTGCCCACCGCAAAGGAGTTCGCAACCGGCTCGCCCAGCGACAGCGTCTCGATAACCGCACCCTCCGCCTCGTAGGGCGGCGCAACAAAGCCCACCAACCCCTGCTGCGATACAAACCAGAGCCGGCCTGCGCTGTCGGGCAGCGCCGACTGCAGCGTGTCGCCGGCCGGCAGCACGGCATCGGTCGCAACCTTTGTTACCACCCGCCACGACCAGACGCCCGCCTCTTCCACCGCCTCTACAATCCAGACCCGCCCATCGATGGCAGGGATCACCGCACGCTCCTGCGCATCGAGGAAGAAGTAGCCGCCGCCGCCAAAGTTCGAAAAATCCACCGGGCCCGGCCGCGCCGGCAGCGACAGTGAGGCCAGCAGCGTCAGCCCGCTCGGCTCCACCAGGTGCAGCTTCGTGCCCGTGAGCCCAATGCAGACCGTCGCCAGCAGACCGTCGGCCCGAAAGGTCATGGTCGCGCAGTCGCCCTGCAGCGAGGCCGACCGCAGCTGCGGGCGCACACCGAGCGGACCCGCCGTCGTGTAGCTGTCGCTCATCGCGCCATCGTTGTGGATGTTGCTCCACGGATTGG
This sequence comes from Myxococcales bacterium, assembly GCA_947496715.1. GTDB lineage: Bacteria > Myxococcota_A > Bradymonadia > REDH01 > REDH01 > CAIWGR01. Next base: position 4,396 of record CANMDT010000103.1, on the reverse strand, counting down.
CGGCCAGGAAGGGGTGCTGCGCAACCAGGTCATCGGCCGCAAAGGGTGCTGCAGTCCAAGCCGCGCCGATGAGACTCCCGGAGCCCTCCCCTGCGCCGGGAATGGCCGCGATGGGCCTGCCCACAGCCACCGCGCTCGACCCATCGCCATCCACTGCATCAGCGCCGCTGCCAGAACCGTTCGGAGCTGCCTCCTCCCGCTTCTCGCCGCCGGTACAGGCCGTCAACGCGGCCATCAGGGAGAGCGAAACCATCCAGCGAAACTGCCTCATGTCTGCTCTCCCGTTGATGTAACTCACCCCAGCCCGTGCTGCTTCTCGAGGTGGGTCACAATCCGCTGTGCCAAGTCTTCGGTAGCAGGAATCAGCGCCGGCTCCAGCATCGCGTTCACCAGCGGCGCCGTCGGGCCACCCGCCTCCATCATCAGCGTAAAGGCCAGCTCCGACCCCGCCGTCACCGCCGCCCGCGGTGCCGCCGGCAGCGCCGCCTGACCACCGCCCTGACGGCCCAGGAACCAGCGGGCAAACCTCTCCACCAGCTTCTGCCACCACGACAGCTCCGCCTTCGCCGCCACAGGCGCCGAAGCAGCCGCAGCAGCCGCCGCACTCCCCGCAACCGCGATCGCCCGGATCTCAAACTGACCCTCGCCGCTCACCGCCTCGTTGAGCCCCGTCAGCGTAAACCGCACCCGGTCCGGCCCGGCCCACTCGGTGATGTTCACCTCCAGCTCCACCGTCCGGCTCAGAATCCCCACATCGCCCTTGAGCGTCCAGAGGCTCTTCGTCTCCGTCACAATCGTGTGCTTCTGGTAGCCCGTGAGCATGGGCGCCCACTTGTTCATGTCTTTCACAAAGTCCCACACCGCTTCGGGCGGAAGGGCGACGCGGAGGGTATGGATGGCTTCAGGCATGATGCAAACTCACGGTGGCCCGCAGCGCGGGCAGACAGACAGCCACCCGCAGCGCGGGCAGCGAGAAAACTACTTGGACTGCGCCGCGTGACGGCCCGCCACAAAGCCCCAGGTCATCGCGGCGCCAATCGTGCCGCCCGCGCCCGGATAGCCCGGCCCGAAGATGCTCGCCGCCACGTTGCCGGCCGCATAGAGCCCCGCCACGGGCTGGCCCGACACATGGAGCACCCGACCCTGCACATCGGTCTTGGGGCCACCCTTGGTGCCGATGGTGCCGGGGTAGATGGGCACCGCATAGAAGGGGCCCACCTCGAGCTTGCCGAGGTTGGGATTGGGCCTCTGCTTGGGGTCGCCGTAGAAGTGGTCGTAGATGCTCTCGCCGCGGCGGAAGTCGGGATCCACACCCGTCTCTGCGTAGCCGTTGAAGGCCGTCACCGTCGCCTCCAGCCCCGCCGCATCCACACCAATCTTGCCGGCCAGCTCGGCCAGCGTCGGCGCGCTCGCCACAAACTCGGGCGCCTTCATGCCGGGCACCGAGGTGATGAAGAGATACTTATCCAAGAACTGCTGATCCACGATGAGGTGGGCCGGCAGGTTGCGCGGCCCATAGGCCACCGGGTCCTGGTCGAAGAAGGGCTTCATCATGTCGTTGTAGTTGTGCGCCTCGTTCGTGAAGCGCCGCCCCTCCTTGTTGACGATGATGCTGTGGGGCATCGACCGCACCGCAAAGTCGCCACGGTGCAGCGGCGCACCCTCATACTGCTCGCCCGGAACATCAATCGACGGGCACCACCAGGCCTCGCTCATGTTGCCCAGCGCCGCACCCTGCGCCATCGCCATCCGCAGCCCGTCGCCCGTGTTGGTCACAGGGCTGTTCGGATGGGTCGGGATGCCGGTCAGGAAGGCCGCCGACAGCTCGGCATCCCACTCAAACCCGCCCGTCGCCAGGATGACGCCCCGCTTGGCCTCGATGAGCTGCTCGCCCGCGGCATTCTGCGTCTTCACGCCAATCACGCGGCCGCTCTCGTCGGTCACCAGCTCCGTCGCCCGGGTCTCCAGCCGCGGCTGCACACCACGGTCCAGCAGCGCCTTGAGGAGCCGCCCCGCGAGGCTCGCCCCACCGCTCACCTTGCCCGCCTTAAAGCGGATGCCGAGCTCCTTGTAGGGCAGCGTCAGCGGGCTGGCGAAGACACCCCAGGTTGTCGCCTCCACCACCGTCATCGGCGTGCCGCCGAAGATGGGGCTGCGCCGCAGCTTGCTCTTCCACTCGCCCAGCTCGTTGGTGTCGAAGATCTCGGTCTCGATGGAGCGTGCGCCCGGCTTTCCGCCCTCATGCTCGGGGTGGTAGTCGGCATACTTGGGCACCGCCTGGAAGGTGGCCGGCGTCTTGGCCTCGAGGTGGGCCAGCATCTCCAGCGACCGGTCCAGGAAGGCCTCCAGCAGCGCCTCGTCCGACCGCCCCGCCGCAATCGTCCGGATGTAGGTCGCAGCCTCGGCGCGCGAGTCGGCCACGCCCACCTCCTTCATGTGGGGGTTGTTGGGCACCCAGACCACGCCGCCCGAAACGGCCGTGGTGCCGCCCACGCTGGCGCTCTTCTCGAGCAGCACCACCTTGGCCCCAAAGTCGTGCGCCGCGATGGCCGCAACCAGCCCCGCGCCACCCGTGCCGAGCACCACCACATCTGCCGATTCGGTCCACTTGGGACCCTTCTTTCCAAATCCGAACATGACTGTTTCCTTGCTGAAAGAGAACTAGACGGGCCGCTCTGCGGCGTGTCGCGCGGCGGCATAGCCCCAGGCCATGCCCCGCAGGTTCGAGAGGCCGCTCTGGTAGCCCGCGCCCGTGTCGAGCGGCGCCGCAGAGTTGCCTGCCGCATAGAGGCCCGGGATGGCATGGCCACGCACATGCACCACCCGTCCGAAGTCGTCGGTCTTGAGCCCCACCGAGTTGATCGCCGCGCCCACGGGGGCCAGCTTCACGCCGTAGAAGGGGGCCTTTTCGACCGGTCCGAGGTTGGGGTTGGGCATGTCGCGGTCGCCCGTCATCATGGCCGCCCAGGGGTAGTTTCCGCGCCCGAAGTCCTCGTCCACCGCCTTGTCGGCCAGGCCGTTGAACCGCTTGAGCGTCGCCTCCAGCCCATCGGCCGAGATGCCCAGCTTCTCGGCCAGTTCGCGGGGCGTGGCGGCCTGCACGACCACCGCGCCGGGCAGCTCCATGCCGGGCAGGTAGGTGCCAAAGCAGTACTTGTCGCGGAAGTTCTGGTCGAAGATGAGGTAGGGCGGAAAGTTGGGCTGCGTCTGCTTCTTGCCATCCCAGTGGCGCACCTTGGGCAGGTACTCCTTGTAGAAGGCCTCGTCGCAGAACCGCTCGCCTTCGGCGTTGACCCAGATGGCGTGCGGGTAGCCGCCCTCCCACGAGGCCCGCCAGAGCGGCGCCCCATCGTGCTCTTCGCCGGGAATCTGAAAGCCGAAGAACATGCCCAGGTTCATGGAGGGCACGCCGGCGAGCTGTGCGCCCACCTCGCCGCCGAGCACCAGGTTGTCGCCCGTGACGGAGGGCATGACCATGGAGTTCCAGGTGGGGAGGAGCTCAAACGAGGGGGCCACATCGGGGCGCCAGTCGTAGCCGCTCATGGCGATGAGCACGCCCTTGCGGGCACCGATGCGGAGGAGCTTGCCCTCGTGCTGCGCGACCACGCCCACCACGCGGCCGGCATCGACGAGGAGCTGCACGGCGGGGGTGCTGAGCATCATGTCGATCTTGCGGTCTACGAGGGCGGCCTTGAGCAGGTAGCCCATCATGCCGGGGCCAAAGCCGCGCTGGTCTTTGCGCATGCGGGCGGCCATGGTCTTGAAGTCCCAGGTCATGATTTTGGAGAGGCTGCCCCACGAGAAGAGCTCGTCGTGGGTGATGCCCATGGGCACATGGGGGGTGAGGTAGGTGCTCTTCTGGAACGCGGCGAGCGAGGCGCCATCGAAGATTTCGACCTCGAGGTAGCGGCCATGGGCGGCGGTACCGGGTGCGTGGGGGTGGTAGTAGTCGGGGAAGTTGCGGATGATCTTCCACTTCACGCCGCACTGCTCTTCGAGGAAGCGTGTGGCGAGGGGCCCGAGCGCGAAGAGGCGTCGTGCGAGGTGCTCGCTGCCGTAGCCTGCGGCCAGGAAGCGGAGGTAGGCCCAGGCATCGGCCTCGGAGTCGGGCGCCCCTTCGCGCTCCATGAGGTGGTTGCAGGGCACAAAGACTTCGCCGCCGGAGTAGGCCGAGACGCCACCGGCCTTGTGGGCCTTCTCGAGGACGAGGGTCTTGAGCCCGGCGTCGTGCGCGGCGAGCGCGGCGGTGATGCCACCAATGCCGCTGCCGCAGGCGATGAAGTCGTACTCGAGGTCAAAGGGCACAGCGGTCATGGCACAGCCTCAACGGGGGTCAGTCCACCCGATTGAAACATGTTCTAGTGCATCGTGCAAGGAGGGGTGGGGTGCTCCTCGA
>CANMDT010000102.1 GCA_947496715.1 Myxococcales bacterium | reverse complement strand
GTCGACGTCAGCCCAACCACATTCGTCTCGAACTGCCGGCGCCAGGCCGCGGCATCCACCGTCTCGATGCGACCACCAACGCCGAACCCTGCGTTCGCAACCGCGATGTCGAGCCGGCCGGCCTTCGCCACAACCTCCGCAACCGCCGCCGCCACAGATGCATCGTCCGTCACATCACAGGCCACCGCAAAGCCGCGACGCCCCGTCGCCTCGATGGCCGCTACCGCCTCGGCCAGTCGGTCCACCCGACGACCCGAGACAGCCACATCGCAACCGCGACGCGCCAGCTCCACCGCCAGGTAGAGCCCCAGCCCGCTGCCACCACCGGTAATCCAGGCAACCTTGCCCACAAGCGATTCAGCCATGTCGAAACTCCTCCATGACCGTGCCGCCGCAGGCAGCGCCAGCCCTACTCCAAGTTGTGGAAGACGCCCTGCACATCGTCGTCGTTCTCGAGACGCTCGATGAGCTTCATCACATCATCAATCTGCGCATCGGTGAGCTCCGTCGAGGTCATCGGCACATGCTCGGCACCCGAGTTCACCAGCGCCAGCTTCCGCGCCTCGATGGCCCCGGCCAGTTTGCCGAAGTCGTTGAAGGCGCAGCGCAGCACCAGCTGCGGCTCGCCCTTCTCGCCCGTCCCCTCGCCCAGCTCTTCCAGGCCGAAGTCGATGAGCTCCAGCTCCAGATCCTCGCGGTTGATACCCTCCGGCTTGAGCCGGAAGACCCCCATCTTGTTGAACAGGAAGCCCACGCTCCCCGAGTTGCCAAGGCTACCGCCACACTTGTTGAAGTGGCTCCGAACGTTGGCGACCGTCCGCGTCGGGTTATCGGTCGCCGTCACCACCAGCATCGCGATGCCATGGGGCGCGTAGCCCTCGTAGATGACCTCGTCGTAGTTCTCGCCACCCTCGCCCGTGGCCCGCTTGATGGCCGCATCGATGGTGTCCTTCGGCATCGACACAGCGCGCGCATTCGCCAGCACCCGCTTGAGCGTCGAATTCGTCTCCGGCGTCGTCCCGCCACCCTGACGCACAGCGATCACGATCTCGCGCCCGAGGCGGGCGAAGACCTTCGAAATCCTGTCCGATCGGGCGAAAATCGCCGACTTACGGTTCTCAAATGTACGTCCCATGGTCTCGTCCTTCGTTGAGGGCCAAGCGGCTCCATTGCGGCCGCTCCCTTACCCGCACCGGCCCTGCTGTCAAAGAGCGCGAACCGAGAGCGACCCAGCTCAGTAGACGGCACGCACCGTGAGCAGCACCTCGTCGTCGCTCCCCACCACATCGCCCACCGTCAGCGCCGGCTCCTCCGACGCCACCGTCTGCGTCGCAGAGAGCGTCCAGGTCAGCGCACCGGCCCCGTAGGTCACCGCAGGCGACAGCAGCAGGTCGCCCGTCGTCGACACCCACATCCCGGCGAGCCGGCCGCCAAATCCGGCCGCACCCGTCACGCTCGGGTCAAAGCCCACGCCGCCGGCAACACCCGCATGGTCCATACCGGTCAGCAGCGGCTCCTCGCCACGCTCCATGAACGCATGCTGCCAGAACCCCTCCACCGAGATCTGCACCTCGCCACCCATCGGCTCCGCAGAGAGGCCGAGCGTCGAGAAGACCACCGGCCGGCGCACGCCGTTACCATCGGTCAGCAGAAGCGTCCGCTCCGGGCTGAAGGCCGACTCGAACCGAACCACCGCCGGCCCCGCAACCACCGCCGCATCTGCCACCGCCGTCAGCCGCCGCGCATACCGCGACGACCAGAGCGGATCGCCCCCTAGCAGCGCCGCCGTCAGCCCCGCCGACTCCGCCCCGCTCGCCTCAAAGAGGTCGCCTCGACCCTGCGCCGCGATCGCTCCGGCAACCAGGCTCCGCACCGCCGGCGCAGCCTCAATCAGCGGCATCCGGTCCCAGCCTGCAAACAGCCCGAGGCCCCCATCCCAACCCTCGCCGTGGCCCACAACGCGGCCGCCGAGCGACCCGTTCGCGAAGGTCGCCTCGGGGAGCTCGGTCTGCAGCAAGACAGGCTGAAGCAGCGTCCGGGTGCTCGGATGCAGCAGCCACGACCCTGCCCCCGACAGCAGCGGCGGCAGGTAGTCGGTCGGCGCGCCGACCAGCGCCGAGCCATCGCTGCCGAAGAAGTCGATCCGGTTCGGCACAAAGAAGGGCACCCAGACAAGGTCGCTCTCCCAGTTCGCTGCAGCCCACTGGTAGCGCACCGCAGCCACCGCCATCCGTGCCCGTCCGCCCACCGCGAGGAACCCGTCGCGGTAGTCCTTCGGCGCAATCACATCTCCCGGCTGAAGCACATCGCTCGACCCCCAGCGGAGGGACTGCTGCCCCACCGTCAAACGGCCGGCCTCACCCACCGAGAAGCTCCACCAGGCCTCATCCAGCTCCGCCCGCTGCTCGGCAAGCGTGCCGGCAGCGCTTCCATCCCAGAGCGCCTCGGGGAAGGACTCCTCCCGCACCGTCTCCTCCAGCCGCCACCGCGCAGAGAGCCGCAGGCTGCTGGCCGCGCCGCGGCGACCATCCACCCGGGCCTCACCGAAGAGTCCGCGGCGATGCCAGGCCTCACCGCGACCATCCCACGCCCGGTCGAACCCCGTCCAACCCTCGACCTCAAGCCGCGGCTGCAGGGTCCAGGCCTCCTCCGCAGCAACCTCGGCTGCGGGCAGCGCCGAAAGCTCCGGGTCGACAATCCAACCCTCTTCGAGCGCCACTGCCGAGCCCTCCGCAGGAGGCTCCGGCGCCAACGCCGGCGCAACAGGATTCTCCTCGTCGGAGATCCACCCCTCCTGCCCCTGCGCCACAGCCGGCGCAAGCAGCAGCGCCCAGAGCAGGCCCCGCATCTTCACCGTGCCAGCGCCTGCGGCGCCATCTCGGCGGCCGCCGGAACGACGGCAAAGTCGACCGCATCCAGCACCACGGTCGTCGACCCGCCCGACGCGGGCCGAATCGTCAGCCGACGCACATAGCTCTTCCCGCCCGACACCGCCGTCTGCTCCACGAAAAGCGTCTTCGTCGCCGCACCCTTGTCGTCAAAGTAGCGCACCCGGAGCGGCATCATGTCGCTCTTGCGAACCCAGGCCACCGTCGAGGCTGCCTGACCCGCGCTCCGCTGCTTGGGCTTCACCTCCACCCGGTAACAGTCGGCGTTGCCCACCTTCTCGTCGGGCTGCCGCGTGTAGCTGCCCTCCTTCAGGTCGCGAGACTCAAGGTCCGAGTAGCTCAGGTGGGTACCCATGAACGACCCATTCTTCTGGCTCCCCGAGATACGCCGCGGCGCATCGTCGAGCGCCGGCATGAAGACGTAGAAATCGTCCTCGCCCTTGGCGCTCTCGCGAAACAGGTAGGCCTGCCCCGACACCTCTGACGGCGCCGTAACACGCACCAGCGCCCGAAGCTGACCCTGCTCCTGCATGCCCCGGATGGTCAGCCGCCGCTCGCGACTCTCGCCACCCGCATCCTGCACCAGCAGCGTCATCGACACCTGACCGGTCTGAAAGCCGAGCGCCTCCTTGTCGAGCATCTGCTCCACAATCTGCTGGCCCGAAAGCTCAGCGGCCTCCGCGCTCGAGGCCGACACGACCGCAACCGCAGGCGCCGCACAGAGAAGAGAGACCACAAGACCCAAGCGTGAGAACTTCAACATCGGCTGCTCCGTGACATGCGCTTTCAACCAACTAGAACCTCGGCGCGCCTTCCTCAAGGCTCACCCGCCTCAAGGCTCACGCGTGACGCACCCTGCCCAACCTCATTCAACCCTGCCGACCCGTAGATTCAAACGGGACACCCCGCTACCCTCCGCCGCGAACCCGTCCCAAGCCGCATCCATGTCCTGCCGTATCCACCTCCTGCTTGCCGCGCTCCTCCTCACCGCCTGCTCCACCACCGGTGTGGAGCGCGGCGGCCGCACCGAGGAGACAGACACGGGCTGCAGCGGCGGAGACACCGCAACCGGCGACACCACCGCAGCCGACACATCTGGTGGCTCGGCCGATACCTCTGCAGACACGAGCGCAGACACCGCTGTCGACACCTCGACTGAGCCCGGCCAAGCAGGCGACCCCTGCACCCAGAACAGCGACTGCGCCAGCAGCGCCTGCCTCAGCTCCGGCGGCACCGACCGCCGCTGCGCCGCCCCCTGCACCTCCGCCGAGAGCTGCGTCGCAGGCTGGGACTGCCTCCCGCTCGGCGGCGCCGGTACCTTCTGCCAGTGCACCGCCTCCACCGAGAGCTGTAACGGCGGCGACGACGACTGCGACCTCCTCGTCGACGAAGGAACCAACGACGAACTTGGCTGCACCGGCCTCGAACAGTGCTCCGCCGGCGCCTGCAGCTGCGACGGCGCCCTGCTCTACTGCGGAAGCCTCTGCACCGACCTGAATAGCGACCCCACCAACTGCGGCGACTGCGGCACTGTCTGCCCCACTGGTTTCGCCTGCAGCGCCGGCGCCTGCGCCTGCGACCTGCCCTCCATCGTCTGCGGCGGAGCCTGCGCCAACCTCGACACCGACACCGCCAACTGCGGCGGATGCGGCGTCGCCTGCGCGGCCACCCTCTCCTGCATCGAGGGGCTCTGCACCTGCGCTCCGGGTGAGCAGAGCTGCAACGGAACCTGCGCAGACACGAACGCAGACCCGAACAACTGCGGCGGCTGCGGCATCGCCTGCGGCCCCACACAGACCTGCGACGCCGGCATCTGCACCTGCCCCACCGGCTTCTCCGACTGTCGCGGAGAGTGCCGCAACCTGAGCGCCGACCCCGACAACTGCGGCCTCTGCGGCGCCGTCTGCACAGACATCCAGGCCTGCAGCGACGGCACCTGCACCTGCCCCGACGGCGGTGAACTCTGCAACGGCCGCTGCACCAGCACCACCACCGACCCGAGCAATTGCGGAACCTGCGGCAACAGCTGCGCGACCGGCGGCCTCTGCAACGCCGGTGCCTGCGCCTGCCCCGGCCGCCAGACCGACTGCGGCGGCGACTGCACCGACACCCGCATCGACGACACCAACTGCGGCAGCTGCGGCACAACCTGCACCGGCCTCGAGACCTGCAGCGGCGGCGCCTGCTCCTGCCCTGCTACTGCCACCCAGTGCGGCGCCGACTGTATCGACATCCAGACCGACGCCAACAACTGCGGCGGCTGCGGAACCGTCTGCGCCGCAGGAACCGACTGCATCGGAGGCCTCTGCGGCTGCCCCTGCGGCGGCAACACCTGCGACCTCGGCACCTGCTTTGTCATGCCCTTTGGCTCCCCCGTGCAGGCCACCAGCGCCAACATGCTCCCAGCCCTCATCAAGCTCGATGTCGCCATCTCCATGGACACCACCGGCTCCATGAGCACCCCCATCTCCGCCGTCCAAGGCGCTCTCAACAGCACCCTCGGCACCGCCATCTCTGCACTCGGCATCTCCACCGCCTTCGGCGTTTCCGCGTTCGACGACTTCCCCTGCTCACCCTATGGCACGGCAGGAACAGACGTCCCCTTCCGCCTCCTCCAGCGGCAGACCACCAACTTCGCCACCGCCCAGGCCGCCGCCGCCCGCCTCGCTCTCCACTCCGGCGGCGACCTACCCGAGTCGGGCATCGAGGCACTCTTCCAGATCGCCACAGGCGGCGGACGAGCCCTCTCCAGCTGCTCCGGCGGAACCGGCACCTACAGCGTCGCCACCTTCAACAACGCCACAGGTCGCGTCGCAGGCGTCGCAGACGGCACGCTCGGCGGAATGGGCTTCCGCGCAGGTGCGCTCCCGCTCGTCGTCCACATCACAGACGCCCTCTCCTCCGCACGCGGCGAGGCCTCCTACCCCTACGGAGCCACCCGCACCGAGGCCCTCACCGCCATGCGCAACCTCGGCGGCCGAATCGCCTCCATCGCCGTCGAGTCCGCCTTCGGCGCCTCAGGACTCAACGCCGAACTCAGCGCCTTCGCCACCCAGACCGAGGCCGTCGTCCCCGCCTGTGCCTGGGACTTCGCACGCCCCACCGGCTGCGCTGCAGGCCAGTGCTGCACCGGCAACAACCGCACCGGCGTTGCCGCCACCGCCGGTCGCTGCCCGCTCGCCTACCGCGCCACCTCGCCCACCTCGTCGGCCGTCTCGACCATCCTGCTCGACGCCGCAGAACGCATGCAGAACAACGCACGCTTCAACACCTCCATCGCCGTCCGGCGCGACGAGGCAGAGTTCCTCCGCTCCGGCATCGACACCTCCTGCCTTGCAACCTACGCAGCCCCCAACCTCACAAGCTCCGCCGGCACCTGCGACCCCACCCCGGCCACCGCAAACCTCGTCACCAACGGCTACGACGGCGCCCACACGGGCGACGAGCTCGGCTTCGACTTCGAGCTCAACAACAGCTGCATCCGCTCCACGGGCACGCTCCGAGCCTACGTCGTCTACTTCGACCTGATCGGGCCCAACAATACCGTCCTCGACACCCTCTCGCTCTCCGTCGCGGTGCCCTGAACCGCGCCCTTAGCGGACCGCAAACCGGAGCCGCCGAACCAGCGTCTCGCGCATCGCAAGCTCCGACGCCTCCACCTGACCGAGCACCCGGTCGGTCGAGTAACTCACCCGCCGGAACTCCGCCTCGCGCAGCCCCGAAGGCGTCGTCATGCCACGAAAGTAGCTCGCCCGCCGGTCACCATCGTAGGGGTAGCCCACAGACCCCACATTGAAGACCAGCTGCTGTCCCACGCTGTGGCGGAACGGGATGTGGGTGTGACCGCAGAAGGTCGCGCCCGCCTTCGAGCCATCGATCAGCTCCGACCAGACACCGGGCTCCGTCATCGGCCCAAGCTCCGTTTCATCGTTGCCCGGCGCACCATGCACCAGCGTCAGCGCCACGCCATCCACCTCGAGCGTCAGCTCCGCAGGCAGCGCCGCCAGATAGCTCAGGCTCTCTGCAGAGAGCGCGGCGCGGCACTGCGCCAGTGACTCCGCAACCTCACCCTCCGACGGCGCACCCTTCGAGGTAGGGTCCACCAGGTAACGGTCTGTGTTGCCGCTGATGATCGCCTCCGGCCTGATCACATCCCGAACAAAGGCCACGCAGGCCTCCGGCTCCGGCCCAAAGGCTGCCAAATCGCCAAGGCAGAAGACCCGCACCCCGCTCCGCTTCGACAGGTCGGCCCACACCGCCTCCAGCGCAACAAGGTTCCCGTGAATATCCGATAGAACTGCGATCTGTGACATGCGATAACCTCCGCTCCATGAAGAAGCAGACCCCTAACATGTTCGACACCCGAGGCGCACCTCTGCCGGGCGCACCGCTCGCAGAGCGCATGCGGCCCATCAACTTCGACGAGGTCGTCGGGCAGCAGCATCTCCTCGCGCCGGGCCGCCTCCTCCGCTCCCTCGTCACAGGCCGCCAGCGCCGGAGTCTCATCCTCTGCGGCCCACCCGGCACCGGCAAAACCACCATCGCCCGCCTCTACGCCGACGCACTCGACGCCGAACTCGTCGCTCTCTCCGCCGTCACCGCCGGCGTCAAAGATGTCCGCGACGCAGCCGAAGAGGCCCGCACCCGCCAACAGGTCACCGGCCGCCACACCCTCCTCTTCCTCGATGAGATCCACCGCTTCAGCAAGAGCCAGCAAGACGCCCTCCTGCCCCACGTAGAGCAGGGTCTCCTCACCCTCATCGGCGCCACCACCGAGAACCCCTCCTTCTCCATCACCGGCGCCCTCCGCTCCCGCTGCCAGCTCCTCACCCTCCTCACCCTCACCACCGACCAGCTCGACGGGCTCGTCGATCGCGCCCTCGCCGACACCGAACGCGGCCTCGGACAACTCCACCTCACCCTCGATCCAGCCGCCCGCGACCACCTCGTCGACCACGCCGCAGGCGACGCACGCGCAGCCCTCGGCGGCCTCGAAGTCGCCGCACGCCTCACCACCGCAACCGGCGAGACCACCATCTCGGCTGCCACCATGGCAGAAGCCCTCCAGAAGAAGCTCCTCGACTACGACAAAGACGGCGACCACCACTTCATGCTCGCCAGCGCCTTCATCAAATCCATGCGCGGCAGCGACCCAGACGCAGCCCTCTTCTACATGCTCCGCATGCTCGAGGCCGGCGAAGACCCCCGCTTCCTCCTCCGCCGCATGGTCATCTTCGCCTCCGAAGATGTCGGCAACGCAGACCCGCAGGCGCTCCAGGTCGCGACCTCCGCTACCGCAGCCTTCGAGCTCATCGGTCTCCCCGAAGGCGTCCTCGCCCTCACCCAGTGCGCCACCTATCTGGCCACCACCCACAAATCGAACGCCGTCATCACCGCCTACGGCTCCGCCCTCAAAGATGTGAAGCAGCACGGCGCGCTCCCGGTCCCCCACCACCTCCGCCAGGTCATCGGCCAGGGACCGCCCCACGCCAGCAACCGCGCCTACAAATACCCGCACGACTTCGAGGGCGCCTACACCCCCGAAGACTATCTCCCAGACGAACTCGTCGGACGCCGCTACTACCAGCCCTCCGACCGCGGCCACGAGGCCACCATCTCCACCCGATTGCAGGCCTGGCGCGCACGCGCGAAACGCCCGCCCTGATCAAGAGAACCCGCATGTTCCAACCCTTCACCATCGCCGCCGCAGCTGCCGTCCTCCACCTCCTCATCGGGCTCGCAGGACTCCTCATCCCGGCGCGCGTCGCCGCCGAGATCTCCCTCCAGCCGCTCGGTAAGCTCGGCCTCTCCGAGATCCGCGCCACCTTCGGCGGCATCTTCCTCGGCCTCGGCGTCGCGATGCTCCTCCTCAACACGGCCGACACCTACGCCGTCGTCGCCGCTGGCTGGTTTGGCGCCGCCATCGCCCGCGCCATCTCCATCGTCGTCGACCGCGAACCCCACCCCAAGAACTTCGGCGGTCTCCTCATCGAAGCCGGCATCGGAGCCATGCTCTTCTCCGCCAAGCTCTAGTCTCTTCCACGAGCCCCACGACCATGTCCGAAGCCTTTCTACCCAACGCCACCATCGACGGACGCTTCCGCATCCGCTCCGTCATCGGCGCAGGAACCTTCGGCATGGTCTACGCCGCAGACGACCTCCGGGACGGCGGCTTCGTCGCCCTCAAGACCCTGCACGAGAAGGTCAAACTCCAGGATGAGTATGTCCTCCGCTTTGAGCGGGAGGCCGATGTTACCCGCAAGCTGAGCCACCCCAGCATCACACGGCTCGTCACCGCTGGCCATCTCGACGAAGAGGGTGGCGTCACCACCCCCTACCTCGCCTTCGAACTCATCCGCGGACTCCCCCTCTCTCGCCTCCTCGAGGCACGCGGCCCACTCTCCGCACGCGAAGCGGTCCACCTAACCGCAACGCTCCTCTCCGCCCTCTCGGCAGCCCACCAGCAGGGCATCCTCCACCGCGACCTCAAGCCCGACAACATCCTCGTCGCCGCCCCAGACAACCTCATCACCGAACCCCAGGCCGGCGGCTCCCTCTCCATGCGGCTCGGCATCCCCGAACCCGACCACGAGAGCTGGAGCGATCTACGCAGCCACACGGTCAAGGTCCTCGACTTCGGCCTCGCCAAGATCCTCGACATCGGCCAAGGCCGCGTCAAAGCGCTCACCAAGGCTGGCTTCGCTCCCGGAACCGCCCACTACATGAGCCCCGAGCAGGTCCGCGGCACGAGCGACCTCGACTACCGCGCCGACCTCTACGCCGTCGGCCTCCTCCTCTACCGTATGCTATCCGGCGAAGAGGCCTTCCCCGGCGACAACGCCATGGAGGTCATCAGCCTCCAGCTCGGCGCGCCCACCCCCGCGCTCCCATCGACGCACGCAGACGAGCTCAACCGGGTCGTCCAGCGGGCCACCGCCAAGAACCCGGCAGACCGCTTCTCCTCCGCAGACGAGATGGCCTGGGCCATCAAGTGCGCCCACAACCCCATCCTCCGCTCCGGGCCGGCACCGACGTTGGTCACGCCACCACCGCTGAGCAAACCCTCGCTGCTCCGCCGCCTCTTCGGCGGCTAGACGACGCTACACATCGAGCTCATCCGCACGGTGCGCGTTGTCCATGATGAAGGCAAACCGCACCGCTGGATCCTTGCCCATCAAGCCGCCGATCGTCGTCTCGGTCTCAAGCACCATCTCCGGGGGAATCGTCACCCGCAGCAGCCTACGCTTCTTCGGATCCAGCGTCGTGTCGAACAGCGTCTTCGGGTTCATCTCACCCAGACCTTTGAACCGCGTGATCTGCACCTTCGTGCCCGACCGCTTCTTCTCGATCTGCGCCAGCAACTTGTCCCGCTCCCGGTCATCAAGCGCCCAGTGCGTCTCCTTGGACACATCCACCCGGTAGAGCGGCGGCTGCGCAACATAGACCCGACCCGCATGAATCAGCGGCAGCAGATACCGATAGAAAAAGGTCAGCAGCAGCGTGCTGATGTGATGCCCGTCCGAGTCGGCATCCATCAGCAAAATCACCCGACCATACCGCAGATTGCTCTCGTCGTAGTCCTTGCCCGAACCGCACCCCAGCGCCGACAGCACATCCTCGAGCTCCTTGTTGCCGAGCACCTTCTTGTCGTTCGCCTGCTCCACGTTGAGCACCTTGCCGCGCAACGGAAGGATCGCCTGCGTCCGCCGATCTCGCCCCTGCTTCGCCGAGCCGCCGGCCGAGTCGCCCTCAACGATGAAGAGCTCCGAGTCGTTTGGGTCGCTCGAACTGCAGTCCGCCAGTTTGCCGGGCAGATTGAGCTTGTGGCTCATCGGCTTCTTCCGCCGCACCTCGTTTGCCGCCGAACGCGACGCCGCACGGGCACGAGCGGCCTGCAAGATCCGGAAGGCAATGGCGTTGCCCGTGCTCGCATTCTTGTGCAGGTAACGCTCCAGCTCCGACCGAACCAGCGCACCCACCGCCGACTTCACCTCGGGGTTGTTCAACCGATCCTTCGTCTGACCCTGGAACTGCGGATCGGCCAGAAAGACATTCACGATCGCGATGATGCCTTCACGCGCGTCGCTCCGCTTCACCTCAAGGCCACGCGGAATCGCGTTGTGTGCCTCCAGGTAGTTCATCAGCGCATCCGAAACGCCGTCACGGAAGCCCGCCTCATGCGTCCCTCCGTCCGCCGTCGGGATGCCATTGGCAAAGGACAGCACCACCTCGTTGGTGCTCTCCGTCCACTGCAACACCACATCCACCTGGGTGCCCTTGCCGTCGGTGTCTTTTGCCGAAAACCGCATCAGCTCCGGATGCGTCACCGGCGCACCCGACCGCACCACCAGCTTCGTCAGGTAGTCCGCGATACCGCCCTCCGCCTTGTACTCCGTCCGCGTCCCCTTCCCCTCATCCTTGTAGACCACCCGCAGGCCGGGCGTCAGGTAGGACTTGTTCTCCAGCCGCTCCGCGATCGTCTCGGTGTCAAAACGCGTCTCTTCGAAGATCTCCGAGTCGGGCCGGAAGAAGATCGTCGTCCCCGTCCCAATCGCATCACCCACCACCCGAATCGGCGCCATCGGGATGCCCCGCTCGTAGCGCTGCTCATGCCGCTTCCCGCCACGCTTCACGGTCGCGACCAGCTCCGCCGACAGCGCGTTCACCACCGAGCTACCCACGCCATGCAAGCCGCCAGAGCGCATGTAGCTGCCCTGCTCAAACTTCCCGCCCGCATGCAGCGTCGTGAAGATCACCTCCAGCGCGCTCCGCTTCTCCGTCGGGTGCATGTCGACAGGAATGCCGCGGCCGTTGTCTGTGAC